>CAYLZI010000087.1:0-12736 GCA_964388215.1 uncultured Anaerolinea sp. | reverse complement strand
AATTAAAGTGCCGCGCGCGCCGCGCCCATAATAAAAACGCATGGCATGCTGGATGTGGGCATAGGTTTCGGCGGCAGTGGCAGCGTTATAACGGGATACGGCCTGCGGGTCGACCAAATCAGCGGGCAGGGTAGCCTTTTCGAGGATGGATACGAGGGATTCGTGGCCTATTTCTGCGGTCAGAATATCCAGAAATTGCCGGAAAAAGCGGGTGGGGAGAACATGAGAATGTGGTACCTTCACGATTTGGCGGCTCCTACTTCAAAGCGGCAATACTCATCGCCTTTGGCAAGGCAATGAGTTTCGATGATTTCGTGTTCAACCCCGGCAGCCCAATGAACGGCTTCGCCAATCGAACCGATGTACAGGCTGCAAATGGGCTGCTCACTCTGGCGGCCCCAACAGATAGCACAGGTGCGTTCAATGTAGGCCAGGCTGTCGCCCGGTTCTTCCACCCAGGCATCCACTTCGGGATTGGATTTCTTAAGGGCATTCGCCATGCCGTTGAGGATGAATTTGATACGCTGCTTTTCGGGCAACAGTTTGAGCGCCACCCCTGCCACGCCCAGCAGGGCGGCTTGTTCGCGCATACCATACTGAAAGGAGGCACGCCCAATGCGGCGCAAGATGCCTTTGGACCCACGTCCATAAAACTCTTCAATGGCCTGGATAAGACGGGCGTAATCGGATGTTTGAATGGCTGGGTTGACATCGTTGGGCGGCAGGTTGCCGATGTAGCGATCTAATCCACTGGCGCGCAAGACGGCGTGCAGGCCGTTGACGCCCATCACTTCTTCTGCCGAAACGAGTGCCTGGCGGACGATGCCATTAACAATTACAGAATCAGGCCGAGACATTCTTCCTCCTCACGAGAGCGTATGGGTAAAGACGCAATAATTTTCGCCGGTGCGCTTAAAGCCGATTTTTTCATAAAGCGCCAGCGAGGCGGTATTGTCGTTTTGTGTATTCACGGTCAGGCGGGAGAGGCCCTGGGCCTGGTTTTTTTGCAGCAGGTCTTGTACTATCAAATATCCGAATCGTTTTCCCTGGTGCTGGGGGTGAACTGCCAGCCGGGCCAGGTGCGCTCCAAACGGGTTGCGGGTGCTCATCTGGTAAGCAATGATTTCGCCGTCCAACACGCCAACGGTAGAAATCTCGGCCAGGGAGAGCGCATATTGCAAAGAAGAGAGTGAGTTTTGCCAAAGTGGGGCAAAGGCGGCGGAATCTAGCGCGGCGACAAATGGCAGGTCTTCGCGCGCCATGGGGCGAATGGTAAATTGGGGCGGGGTGTTTTGCGGAGAAAATGCTGTGTTGTTTCGGGAAAGAATGACGACTTTTTGGTGTTCGCTAAAACCGGAATCGAGCAGCAGTTCTTCCAGCCAGTTGTGCATGACGATGGCTGCCGCTGTCAGGCTGCGCCCATGCAGCGCATCTTTGGCAACGTCCCACAAGGCGCGCCAGGCATGTGTTACTGAAACGGAAGACGAGACGGCGAATAGGCGCAGCCAGGCGGCATTTCCAGGGTCGGGAGGGCAGGCGAGGGCGGCGCAGGCAATGCCATGCTGTTCCAGCATCCAGTATTCGGGCGAGCCTAGCCAATCGAGCGGGGTGCGCCAATCGAGATGGCGGTGAACTTGAGTTTCAAAGTACATCAGGTTCGCAATACGCGATTGGTCGTCGGGCAAGGCCGGGCGAGTGGCAAATTGAGTGGTTATCATGCGCGGAACCGCAATAAGGCCAACAGGATTCTCTGCTTAAAGGTAGGGTGTTTGACGCCAGAAAGCCCTATCTGCATGGTCAGCAGGGCATCCATTATTTTGCCACGCTTAAGTTCGATACCGGCCATGGCCTGCATGGTCGTGGCACGCAATTCACCTTCCCCGGCGCGCAGGAAGGCTTCGGAGGCCAGGCGATAGGTTTCCAATGCTTCGCTGGCGCGTCCTAAAGACTGGAGGGCGGCGGCTTCGTTACCCCAGGCTATTCCTTCGCGCCGAAAGTCGTTTGCTTTAACAAAGATGCTGGCCGTGCCATGCGTCGCTTCGTAGGCTGCGGCGGGATTGCCCGCTTGCAGCCAGGCTACGCTCTGGTTGTTTTTCATTTCTGCGGCATCCAGCGGGTTGTCTTGCGCTGTGAAAGTAGACGCGGCCTCGCCAAACAGGCGCGCCGCGTTTTCGTAATCGCCTTCCTGGTAAGCCCTGACGGCATCTTCGGCCAGCGACTTCGGAACGATTTCATTCACCATAAAACCCTCTTTAGAGTGTAATGTCGAGTAATCCCTCTGCCACCGCGCGCAATTTTTCGGTGGAAAGCTGGCTCAGCTTGTGCGCCAGCTCTACATACGGGAGGTTGACGGGCTTACATACAAAAGCGCGCATTTCGGCAGGAAGTTTCATAAAAGCGCTGATTGCTTCTTGTTCATTCATCCATTCGCCGATGCTTCCCTTTTGGTCGAAGAAGGACTCAATTCGCACGCCCAACACTGCAATCACCACTTCCAACTCTGGTAATGGGATGGGGCGCTCACCCAGCTCATACGCAGTGATGCGAGAAATGGACAAGCCCGTTTCTACCGACAGTCCTTTGAGCGAGAGATTGGCCTGTATCCGCTTCTGACGCAGCAACGTCCCAATAATGCGATGCCGCAGGGCTGCCAGCCGGGTCAGGTCGAGCGGTTCAGTGCGCGGGGCATCATCTGAAAGCGCCTGGCTGCTCCAAAAATGTTGGATGGGCAGATTCAGGTAATAAGCCAACACTTCCAATTCAGGCAGGGATGGGGCTGCGCGGCCTTCTTCATACGCGCGCAACGTGGGTGTGGTGATGCCAATCGCTTTGGCCGTTTCGGTGACGTTGCGGCGGGATGCCAGGCGTGCGTCACGAATCAGGACGCCCAACTTGCGGATGCGGATGGCGATTTGGGCTTGAGAACTCATGGGCTTATCCGTTGAATGTGTCTGAATGGGTACGATTATACACGAGAACAGGAGCCTACCGCCGCCGGAGCATATCGGCCACGTTGGCTCCAAAGACTTCGGGAGGCAATTTGAACCCAGCAGCTTCAAGACGGGGCGTGAACAGCGGACGAATGCCGGTTGGTTTGAGCTGCCCAATAATTTTGCCCTCTGGCGTTTGGCCGGTTTGTTCGAAGCGGAAGATGTCGGTCAGCACGATAGTGTCGCCCTCCATCCCGGCTACTTCGCTGATGGCGGTCACTTTGCGTGAGCCGTCTTTCAGGCGGGTTTGCTGGACAATCAGGTCGATGGCGGCAGAGACTTGCTGGCGGATGACCTTGACTGGCAAATCCATGCCGGCCATCAAAACCATTGTCTCGAGGCGTGAGAGCGCGTCGCGCGGGGTATTGGCGTGCAAGGTGGTTAATGAACCGTCGTGGCCGGTGTTCATGGCCTGGAGCATGTCGAGGGTTTCGCCGCCGCGACATTCGCCCACCACCACCCGGTCGGGGCGCATACGCAGGGCATTGCGCACCAGGTCTCGGATCGTCACCTGTCCTTTGCCTTCCAGGCTGGCGGGTTTGGTTTCGAGGCGGACGATATGGTCTTGCTGCAACTGTAATTCTGCCGCGTCCTCGATGGTGACGATGCGTTCATCTTCAGGAATCAAACTCGAAAGCACGTTCAGGAGGGTGGTTTTGCCAGAACCGGTGCCGCCAGAGATGACGATGTTCAGGCGGCTGATGACGCAGGCTTTCAGGAATTCGGCCATTTGCGGGCTGATGGAACCGAATTCTACCAGTTGCTGCATGGATAGCTTATCTTTGCGAAACTTGCGAATTGTTATGGATGGGCCATCCAATGAAACGGGCGGCACAATTGCGTTGACACGCGAGCCATCTGGCAGGCGGGCGTCTACTGTAGGAGAGTCCGCGTCAATGCGACGACCAAGCGGCAAGACGATGCGCTCAATTACGCGGATGACGTGGGCATCGTTTTCGAAGGTCACGCCGGTTTTGGCCAACTTGCCCTTTTTTTCAATATACACCTTTTTGGGGCCATTGACCATCACTTCGCTCACGTCGGGGTCGTTCAGCAGAGGCTGAATTGGGCCGTAACCCAACACTTCGTCTAGCACTTCCCGGGTAATTTGCTGGCGAATAGAATCGGGGACGTTGGCTTTCAGGCGTCCAAACACATCGGCAAGTTTTTGGCGCACAAAGGCATCGCGCTGCGCGTATGGCGGGTTTTCGCTCTCCAACTCGCGCGTCAGGTTTTCTGATACAAAATGTTTGAGTTTCAGCAAATCTGCCGAAGACAGGCCCTGGGCGGGCGATGATGAAAGCAGCGTCATAGTCGTTCTCCCTCGCCGGCCGCTATGTCGTCCCCTGGAATAACCCAAACGATTTGACCCCGCGCAACAGTCATAAAATCGGCCTGGTGTAAAAGCGTGCCCTCACTGCTATAAATTTTTGCGCCTGTTACCGCCAGGAAAGGTTGACTCTGGTCCAGTTCATCTTTGACGCGCCCATCGAGCCGCACATGAATCGCGCCTTCAATACGGTGCAGCGTCGTCTGGATGATGGCCGAAACTGCCACTTTTGAGATAATATCAGTGAAGTATTTCCCTTTTTCGTTGAATTCGAGGCTCATTCTGACTCCTTTCCTGGCCTAAAAACGGCTCTGGTAAGTGGTTTCAATGGTTTGTCTTGAGACCTGGGCAATCACCTTTTGGTTCTATCGTTTTTAACGGGAAAGCCCTAATTTTCTATGGGGGGCATCAGGTATCCCAGGCCAGAGCGCGTGACGATGTGCCTGGGATTATGGGCGTCATCTTCCAATTTTTGACGCAGGCGGGCAATGCTCACCCATAAAATTTCTTTGTCGGTGCGATATTCTGGCCCCCATACGCTGATTAATAAATCTTCGGCGCTCAACACCATGCCGATATTATGGGCAAACTGGAGCAGCAGACGGTATTCGGTGGCCGAAAGGAAGATGGGTTGGTTACCGCGCCAAACTTCGGCGCGAGCAAAGTCAATGCGCAAGTTGCCATGCTCAAAAAAGCGATTGTGGCTGACATCTTTCGAGGCTTGCGAGCGGCGCAGCACAGCCCGCACCCTCGCCAACAATTCAGTAGCCGAAAAAGGTTTCACCAGGTAATCATCGGCGCCCAAATCCAGCCCGCGCACGCGGTCTTGCTCCTCGCCTTTGGCGGTGAGAATAACGATGGGAACATTCGAGAACTCACGGATACGCTGGCAGGCGGCAAAGCCATCCAGTTTGGGCATCATCACATCCATCAAAATAAGTTCAACCGGGTTAGAAGAAAAAGTTTCAACCGCCTGCATCCCGTCTACGGCGGTCAGCACATCGTATCCTTCAGTACGCAAGTTGGCCTCCAGCAGGCGCAGGTAACGCGGTTCATCATCAACAACAAGTATTTTTGGCATGTCAGTCTCCTGAAATTTGACTGGTAATGGGAAGGTCAATCGCAAAGGTTGTGCCTTTTCCCAGGATTGATTCGACCGAGATTTTCCCGCCATGCGCCTCAATAATTTGCTCGCAAATGAACAGGCCCAGCCCCGACCCAGAACCTCCCTGGCCCGGAACGCGGTAAAACCGCTCGAACACGTTGGCAAGATATTCTGGCGGAATGCCCGCCCCGGCATCGGCAAAGCGAATCCGGTAAAAATCTTTATTCTGCGTCATATAAATTGTCACAGGCGCGCCCGGCGCGTACTTATTGGCATTACTGAACAGATTCTCTAGCACCTGCGCAATGCGGACGCTATCCGCGTTGATGGTGGGGGCAATGGAGAAATCGAGACGGACTTCCATCTCTTTGTAGCGCGCCTGGCTGCGCACCATCGTATCGCGGATGAGGGAATCTAACCGCACCGGCTGGAAGCGCATCGGCAGGGTATTGCTTTGCAGGCGAGCTGATTCGAGCACGTTTTCAATGAGTTCGTTCAGGTGGTCGGCTTCTTCGTCAATGATTTGCAGGAACTCGCGGCGGGTTTCCTCATCCCAGTTCGTATCTTTGCGCAACAAGGTGGTTGTATATCCTTTGATAAAACCCAACGGTGTGCGTAGTTCGTGCGAAATGGTGGCGATGAAATCCTCCTGCAATTCCAGCAGGCGGCGGGCATTTTCTAACGCGCCAACTTCATCGGTCAGTTTTTTACGAATGAACAGGGCCGAAAACTGGGTAGCAATATACTGGGCACGCTGGACCTGGGCAGGGGTATATTCCGGCCCGCCAAAGCGGACGAAAACTACTGCCCCTAACAGGCCTGCATACGAACGTAAGGGCAAACCCAACAAAAATGGCGCGGCAATGCGGTTTTTGCGCGAAGGCGGCGCATCTGGGGTTTTTACCACCATCTCAGCCCGCGCAATGACCTGGCTGGCAATTTCCGCGCCCCAGGCAGCATCGGCTTCTGCGCTTTGGCCGCGCCCTACTGCGCGGGCGTAGGCAATCTCAGTCAACTCAGCCGAGCCGTTTTCTAAAATATACAGTGCCAGGTTGTCGAACAAGAAGACCGAACGAACGACTGCCATGACAGAATCGAGGGCTTGCTTCCAGTCAGGTTGTTGCGTTACCGCCTCGGCCAGTGCCAGGATGTCAGGAATATGTTCTTCGGTCATCAGGCTTTATCCCCTTTTGTTGCTAGTAGTGAAAAAGAAATAACCGTCCCTTTATTAATTTCCGATTTTACATCAATTTGCGCGCCGTGCGCCTCGATGATTTCCCGAATAAGCGCCAACCCCAGCCCGGTTCCACCATAGCGGCGGGTGGGCGAACCATCTAGCTGGTGGAATGGTTCGAAAATCTCATCAATACGCTCTTCAGGGATGCCAATGCCGGTATCCGCAACGACGATGTTGACTATTTTCTCATTCGAGTCATCCAGAGAAATACTAAGGAGTACACGCCCGCCGGGATTTGTAAATTTGATGGCATTATCCAGCAGTTGGGTGAGAACCCAATTTATTTTCTGCTGGTCGGCTTTTACCCATGAAACATTGGGTGAGACGACTGTTTCTAATGTCACTTGTTTTGATTCGGCTTTTGAGCGGGCATGAGCGGATGTTTTTTGCACAACCTGCTGCAAATCAACCGGGGAGAGGGTGAGAGTCATTTCTCCGCGCGATGCCAGCGAGAACAGGATGAGGTCCTCAATAAGATTTTGCAGCCGGGAGGTAGATTGCAGTGAGACCCCCAACGCTTTAGACTGCTCTGGGGTGAGCGGGCCGAATGAGTTACTCTGCATCAATTCCAGATAGCCGCGAATATGGGTGAGCGGGGTGCGCAACTCGTGCGAGATGTTGGCAACAAAATTGGCCTTTAACTGGCTCAGTTCAGAGAGTTTGCGCAGGGCTTCTTCCAACTCGGCAGTTCGCTGCTGTACACGTTGTTCCAGGTTGCGGTTGGCATCTTCCAACGCGGCGCGCAAGCGCAAGATTTGTTCGGTTACGGCCCGGTCGAGCGCGGCGCGTTCTAAAAAGCCCAATTCTACAATCGCCTGACCCAATAGGATGGGCTTTTTGGCTGCGGTAGATTGCTTTTGATGTTCCAACGCCTGTTTGAGTTGTTCAGGGGTTAGCAGGCCATTTTCGACCAATTGTTCACCCAGGCGCGGCACCAATACTTCGGGGCTGATTAGTTCGTGACCTGTCATAACATCCTCTCAGGCTTGCCAGACCCATTCCCCGGCGATCATGGTGGCCGAGGGTTTCATGCCATAAATCTCATCTATCGGGCAGGTAAAGGCGTCTTTTTCCAAAACGATTAAATCGGCATCGAAACCGGCTGTGAGCCGCCCGCGGCAGTTCTCTAACCCGGCGGCGTATGCCGCGCCAACGGTAAACCCATCCAAAGCCTGCTGGAAGGTTAGTTTTTGTTCAGGATACCAGCCCTGGGGTCCGGGCGCGCCATCAAAACGGCGGCGCGTGACAGCGGCGTGCAGTCCCCAAAAGGGGTTGGGGCTTTCGACGGGGGCATCAGACCCAAAGGCCAGCACCGCGCCGGCATCCAATTGCGTTTTCCAGGCATACGCCAGGCTGGCGCGCTCACCCCAGTAGCGGTCGGCGGCGTACATATCGGAGGTGGCGTGGATGGGCTGCATGGAGGCGATAATTCCCAATTGACCAAGCCGCGCGGCGTCAGCGGGGTGAATCACCTGGACATGCTCGATGCGGTGGCGCAAAGCCGGAAGGCCATGACTCTGTTCGTAGCCGCGCAACTGCTCAAATCCATTCAAAACTTCATGCACGGCCAGGTCTCCAATAGCGTGGACGGTCATGCTCAGTCCCGAGTCGGCGGCCTGGCGGCCATGCTCGAACAATTGCTCACCATCCATATTAAGGATACCCTTATTTTCAGGTTCATTCAAGTAGGGAGCGAACATTGCCGCGGTGCGCGGGCCAAGCGCGCCATCCATGAAGGCCTTGACCGAGCCGATGCGCAGGCGGTCGCTGCCAAAACCGCTGCGCAGGCCCAGCCCGTGGGCGTGTTCGAGCAGTTCAAGCGGAATGTTCTTGGTGATGCGCAGTTTCAGGCGTTTTTCGACATCGAGTTGCTGCAAAGCCATAAAGCAGGGGCGGTAATCAAAATCGTGCGCGCCGGTTAGCCCCATCTGGAACAGGATGGACTGGGCAGATTCGATGGACGCGGCCACATCGCTGACGGTTGGCTTGGGCAGTTTTTCTTCGATAAGCCCCATCGCGCTCTCGAGCAGGATGCCGTTGGGCTGGCCTTTTTCGTCCCGAACGATTTTCCCGTTTAACGGGTCGGGCGTGCCGGGGCCGATGCCTGCCACCCGAAGGGCGGTGGAGTTGGCCCAGGCAGCGTGCAGCGACTTGGCCGTAAGATAAACCGGCTTGTCGGACGCGATGGCGTCCAGTTCAGATGCAGTCGGGAACTCACCGCTATCTGACCAGTCATTTTGCTGCCAGCCGTGACCAAGAATCCACTGGTCAGGCGGGGTTTTCGCGGCCCGCTCGGCCACCCGGCGCAAGGCTTCGGTCTTGGTAGACGTTTCCACGTCCACTTTTTGCAGGCCGAGGGCGTAGTGCATCAGGTGGATATGGGCGTCTGTAAGACCAGGCAAGATGACCCGCCCGCCCAGATTTTCGGATTGGGCAAACGGAAAGGATTCGCGCAATTCCTCGCCGCCAATGGCGACGATTTGGCCGCGAGTATCGATGACCAGTGTCGAAACGACTGGCTGGGACGGGTCGAGGGTATAAATGCGGGCGTTGTGGAGGAGTTTCATAAGTTTATTTTGGAGACATTATAAGCATTCGAGCGGCAAACCGCTCGGTTTCATAATAGAATTAGCTCGTCTTTTTTGACCTGCCAAGTTTATTACAGTTTACTCCACCAGCAGGCGAGCCAAAAGGGATTCCAGTTCTTCGTTCGAGAAGTAATGAAGGGAAAGCACTCCGCCGCCTTTTTGGTTGGTTTTCAGGTTGACCCTGGTGCCCAGGCTGGCTTCGAGACGCTCCTGCAATTCTTTTACATCGGGTGTTGGGGCGGGCTTGGGCACAGGGGTGGGCTTTTCGCCTTTTAGTTTGTTGACCAGTTCTTCGGTCTGGCGCACGGTCAGGTCGTGTTCGCGCACCCTTTTCAGCGCGGCCTCCTGGGCCAGCGGGTTGGCCAAGCCGAGCAGGGCGCGGGCGTGGCCTTCGGAGATGACACCATCCACCAGGGCTTGCTGCGCAGTATCGTGTAGTTTGAGCAGGCGCAGGGTGTTGGTAACGGCCACGCGGCTTTTACCCACCCGGCTGGCAATCTCCTCGTGCGACAGGCGGAATTCTTCGCTCAACTGGCGATAGGCGTTGGCTTCTTCAAGCGGGTTCAGGTCGGCGCGCTGGACATTTTCGATGAGCGCCAATTCGAGCCGCTCCAGGTCGGTAGCCTGGCGCGCAATGACCGGCACCTCGGCCAGCCCGGCCAATTTACTGGCCTGCCAGCGGCGCTCCCCGGCGATGAGAACGTAACCGCCGCTATTTTCATCGCGGCTGACCAGCAAAGGCTGGATGACGCCATGCTCACGGATGGATGCGGCCAACTCCTCCAGCGCAGTCGGGTCGAAGCGCGAGCGCGGCTGACGCGGGTTGGGGATGATTTTTTCGACCGGGACGTTTGACACACCGGAACCAGCTGCTTCCCCTGTGGGGGGCAACTCCGGCACAAAACCACCGGGGATGAGGGCGTCCAAGCCCTTGCCAAGTCCGCTATGTTTAGGCATGGGCTGACTCCTGTACCATAACCCCATCCCCGGCCAGCACTTCGCGCGCCAGGGCTTCATAGGCCTGCGCCCCAGTAGAATGGGGAGCGTAGGCTGAAATCGGCAAACCGTAGGAGGGCGCTTCGGCCAATCGCACCGAACGCGGCACAATCGTATTAAAGACCTGTCCGGGGAAATGTTTGCGCACCTCGCCAACTACGTCGGTCGAAAGGTTCGCACGGGCGTCGTACATCGTCAGGGCCACGCCGCGCACTTGCAGACCAGGAAAAATGGAGGCGCGTACCCGCTGAAGGGTGGTCAGCAACTGTCCCAGCCCTTCCAACGCCAGGTATTCACACTGCACCGGGATGATGACCCCATCTTGGGCGGCCATTAGCCCGTTGACAGTCAGCAGGCTGAGGGAAGGCGGGCAATCTATCAGAATATAGTCGAAACGGCCCGAAAGTGGTTCCAGCGCTTGCCGCAGGCGCAATTCGCGCGTTTCGGCCTCCACCAGTTCCACTTCCGCGCCTGCCAGCGATGGAGACGAGGGCAACAGCGATAGTTTCAGCCCCGGATTTGCCAACAGGCTGCCGGCTGCCGAGGCCAAACCAAGCAAGGCCTCATATGTCCCGTGCTGAATAGTCCTTTTCTCCACACCCAGGCAGGAGGTGGCGTTGGCCTGCGGGTCGAGGTCAACAATTAATACTTTCTGCCCAAACTTTGCCAAGTAGGCCCCCAAGTTAATGGCGGTGGTGGTTTTGCCCACCCCACCTTTTTGATTGACCAACGTATAAATCCGCGCCATGCGCACTCCAAAAGATGAAATCTGGTTTGATGATTTTAATTGTACATGAAGAAATGCTTCCTGTGCCGAATCAAGAGATTTTCAGAAAATCTCTTGATAAAACCAGCATGGACGGCTATAATTTCATTTCCAATGGAAGTCTGAAAAACTGTCATCGAAAAAACTGGTTGACGGAATCGGTTTTCTGCTGTAAAATCGCCGTCGCTCTAAAAAAGAAATGGGCCCATAGCGCAGTTGGGAGCGCGTCTCAATGGCATTGAGAAGGCCGAGGGTTCGAATCCCTCTGGGTCCACAATCTGGTAGGACAGGCTTAAGCCTGTCCTATATGCTAAAAGCCAGGACAGGAGTAGTAGGTCATCCCGTTAGCGAGTTGGGAAAGCGAGGTGGAAGCCCAACGCAGCGCCCATCGGGAGCGCATCCAAGTCTGAACTCGCCTGTTATTCCGAAAAGGAAGGCTGCGCTGGTGAACGCGGAAAATCGCCGCAGGTAGTCAGCGCCGGGGTTGCCCGTTATAGCATCGAAAGCGGTAAGTCGAAATTAATTTCGACCTACAAACCGGGTGGTACCGCGAAGACTTGCCAGGTGGCCCTTCGTCCCAGTGTGGGATGAAGGGTTTTTTTATGGAGTCAGTCGGCTGTCCGATTGACGGCGATAAACGTCCTCACCCTGCCCTCTCCCAGTGGGAGAGGGAACACTATCGAATTAAGGAGTAAGAATGGCCCCTAAAGCCTATAACCCGAAAGAAATAGAGCCGAAATGGCAGAAAAAATGGGACGCCGATGGGCTGTACCATTCCAATATTGACGAGAGCAAACCCAAGCACTATGCCCTAACCATGCTGCCTTACCCCAGCGGCGACCTGCACATTGGTCACTGGTACGCCATGACCCCATCCGATGCGCGCGCGCGTTATATGCGCATGAAGGGCTACAACGTGATGTTCCCGATGGGATTCGATGCCTTTGGCCTGCCCGCCGAAAACGCCGCCATCAAAAGCGGAATCCACCCAATGGCACGCACCCGCGAGAACATCGAACGAATGCGTAAGCAATTGCGCTCGATGGGCGCAATGTTCGATTGGCGGCGCGAGATGATTTCGTGCGAGCCAAATTATTACAAGTGGACGGAGTGGTTCTTCACCCAACTCTACAAACACGGCCTGGCCTATCGCAAAAAATCTCCGGTCGATTTCTGCCCGAACTGTAATACCACCCTGGCGCGCGAGCAGGTCTGGGGCGATGACCGGCACTGTGAACGCTGCAATACCCCGGTCATCAAAAAAGACCTGGAGCAGTGGTTCTTCAAAGCCACCAAATATGCCGATGAATTGCTGCGCTACGATGGCATTGATTGGCCCGAGCGCGTGCGCACCCTGCAAACGAATTGGATTGGTAAGAGCGAAGGCGCGGAGGTTTATTTCGAAATTGACCGGGATTCGATACGGGATGCTTCATTATCTGATAAACCGAAACTCGAAGCCTCGAATAACAAATACCGAATAACCGTTTTCACCACCCGACCCGATACGCTGTGGGGCGCGACCTTCATGGTGTTCTCGCCTGAGCACCCGTTGGTCGATAAAATCACATCGCCAGAGCAAAAAGCGGCGGTCGAGGCCTATAAAGCTCAGGCCGCCCGCCAAAGCGACATCGAACGCGAGGCTGTCGGTAAAGAAAAAACCGGTGTTTTCACCGGCGGGTATGCCATCAACCCGGTCAACGGCGCGAAAATTCCCATCTGGA
>CAYLZI010000086.1:0-12767 GCA_964388215.1 uncultured Anaerolinea sp. | reverse complement strand
GCCCGGCTTCTGGCGAGTTGGATACTTACTACCAGATGGCACAGGTCGTCAAACAGTTGAACCCCCAAGATTACGAAGTTAACGAAAAAGACCGCTCGATTGCCCTGACCGAACTTGGCACTGCGCACGTTGAACAGATTCTTGGGCAGCCGCTGCGCGACCCCGACCGCCCCGAAGATGCGACCCCCGAACAGGCGCGCCTGCTCGGCCACCTCGAACAGGCCCTGCGCGCCCAATACCTGTTCCACCGCAACAAAGATTACCTCGTCCAAAGCGGTAAAGTCGTCATCGTAGACGAATTCACCGGGCGATTGATGCCAGGCCGCCGCTGGAGCGATGGCCTGCACCAGGCAGTGGAGGCCAAAGAAGGCGTTAAGGTCGAGCCAGAAAACGTGACTTACGCCACCATCACCCTGCAAAACTACTTCCGCATGTATCAAAAATTGGCTGGCATGACAGGCACAGCCCTGACAGAGTCGGAAGAATTTCACAAAATTTACAAGCTCGAAGTCCTGCCCATCCCCACCAATCTCGAATACCAGGCCACCCTGGCCGGGAAAGATTCGCCGCTGGTCGAAGTCAAAGGCAAAGACGAAAACGGTTACGCTATCGCCTGGTTCGCACGGCGCGGCGACGCAGAGAAACTACCCGTTTACTGGCGGCGCACCGACTATCCCGATTCGGTCTATCGAACCGTTGAAGCCAAACTACGCGCCATCGTGACCGAAATCGCCCGCGACCATGTCTTGGGACGCCCTGTGTTGCTCGGCACGACATCAGTCGAATTATCCGAACGGTTATCGGGACGCCTGCGCGCCGAAGCAGTTCGGCGCCTGTTACAGGTCAAACTATTACGCCAACTCTGGTTTGAGAAGAACAACCGCGAAGAAGATGGCCGCCTGTATTCCGAACTGGAACCGCTCTACAAACCGCTTGACCAATTGGAACCAAGCTTCCTGCGCGGGTTTGCCAAACCGCTCGAAGTTTCCATCAATCTCGAAGAAACCCAAAACCTCGAAAGACTGCTCCTCATTTTGCACCTGGAAATAGAATACGCCGAGCGACTGAAAGCCGTTATTCAAGGCGGCGTGCCGCATCAAGTCCTCAACGCCCGCAAACACACCGAAGAAAGCCAGATTATCGCCGGGGCGGGCGCGTTTGGGGCAGTCACCATCGCCACCAACATGGCCGGGCGCGGCGTAGATATTAAACTGGGCGGCGAACTGGCCGAAGAAGTCATCGCCGTTATCAGCCGCGTACTGCGCCGGGCCGGGTACGACCCCTACAACATGCGCCTCGAAGAGCAGCGCCAGGCCATTTTGAAACTTTCCCCCGAAGACTATGGCATTTACGAAGCCGAGGTCAAATTCTTCCTAAAATATTTCGAGGATATGGAACAGGTGCGCCACCTGGGCGGGTTGCACGTCATTGGCTCAGAACGCCACGAAGCGCGCCGCATTGATAACCAGTTGCGCGGACGTTCCGCCCGCCAGGGCGACCCTGGCTCCTCGCGTTTCTATCTCTCACTGCAAGATGACCTGATGCGCTTGTTCGGCGGCCAGCAAGTGGAAGGGCTGATGACCCGCTTCCGGCTGGATGATGACTTCCCGCTCGAAAACAAGATGGTCAGCAATCTCATCGAAGGCTCGCAGCATCGCGTCGAAGGCTCAAACTTCGATGTCCGCAAGCACCTGCTCGAATATGATGATGTGCTAAACAAACAGCGCAGCATCATCTACGCCCAGCGCGACCGGGTCATGACCAAAGACGACCTGACCGAAGATGTAGCCGCGCTGCTGAAAGACGAAATCGCCGCCCGCGTGCCAGAGGCCCTAAAAGACCCCGAAGAAGGACTCTGGAAACTGCTGGCCTGGCTGGAACAAATCCAACCGACCTTTATCTATGGGGATAATCGCGTTTTCCCCTCTTTCACCTACCGTCTGCTGCTTGATGAGATTGACGAAGACGACCCTCGCAGCGATATCCTATCGCTGACCGAACGCACCGTTGAAGCCGATGAAGCCCACCTGCTGAAAACGATTAGCCAAAACATTGAGCGCGCATCCGAAAGCCTGGATACGCAAATCGAGGAGCGATTCGAGGCACTTGACGCCTTCCTGGAAGGCTTGCGCGAAAACGAGGAGCCAAAACGCGCCTCCGAGCTGCTCGCCGAGCTGAAAACGGTCATCCACATCGAGCCGCGCCTGAACGGCGAGCAACTCAAACTCTTTACCAGCAACCCCGCCGCGCTCAAAGAGCCGCTCAAAGAACAAATTGACCTGGCGCTGACCTCCATCGCCCTGAGCCGCCTGCTAGGAGGCATCGAACTGCGCCTGTTCGAGCCACTCGGCCTCAAGGCCGACGACCTGGCGCGCCTGGATTGGGACGAGGCCGCCGCGAAAATTACCCTGGCAGCCGAGAAACTGCTCACGAAACGGCGAGAACGGCTCCTCGGGTCGGAAGGTCAAATCGCCAAAGATTTGGATGCGCTGCTCAGCCGGTATCCGGCGCGAGATGAATCGACCCTCATCCGCATCCTTTCCACTCTGGCAATGGGCCGCCGCGCAGGCATGAATCTCAAAACCCGCAAGGTGGAGACCATTGAATATCAGCGCGTCACCTATTTCCACGCCGCCGCCCAAATCCTCACCGCGCGCAAAGCCGAGACAGTAGATTTGGACGTGCTGGAACACCTGGAAAAAGCCGCTGAAACGCTCTCCGAAGGCTGGGGCGAGGCGGAATACGCCCAGCTTTCACAGAACGCTTCCAGATTAAGCGATTTTGGCTTCGACGTGAGCAAAATCGGTCTCGACCTGCGCGCCTCGCTGGCTTCGCTGACCATAGAGCAGCGGGATGCTCTAAAAGAGGAACTGGGCAGCCGCCGCATGACCGAAATCTACCGCTCGGCCCTGCTGGGAGTCGTCACCGAGCTGTGGGTAGATTACCTGACCCGCGTGGAAGCCCTGCGCGTTTCGATTGGGCTGGAGGCTTACGGACAGCGCGACCCGCTGGTACAATACAAGGTGAAAGCGTCCGACATGTTCCAAACCCTGCTGGGCGAAGTGCGTTCAGGCGTCATTGACCGTGTTTTCCGCTACCTGCCGCGCCCGGTGGCAATGACCCAAACGCCGGTTGAAACCGCCCCCCAAACTTCCTCGCCCGCGATTGAAGACTCGGCCCGCGCCGGGCGCAAGCGGCACAAAAAACGGTAACGCGGAATTCATTCCGCGCCCATCTTCTCCTTAAAAGGCCTCCAATGTCAAACATGTTTAGTCCCGCGCCCGATGAATTTCGCAAGATGCCCAAAGTGGAGTTACACCGCCACTTAGAAGGCTCGCTCCGTTTACAAACCATGCTCGACGTGGCGCGCAAACACGGCATGACCATGCCCGCCAACGTGGTGCGCCTTTCGCGGTTGGTGCAAGTGCAGGATGAAGACAACTTCACTTTCGATAACTTCCTGTCTAAATTCAACACCCTTCGCATGTTTTACCGTTCGCCCGAAGTCATCGAGCGAATTACCCACGAAGCGGTGGAGGATGCCGCCAAAGACAACATCCGCTACCTGGAACTTCGTTTCACGCCGGTTGCACTCAGCCGCGCCGAGCGATTCCCACTCGAAAACGTGACCGATTGGGTCTGCAAGGCTGCCAGGGATGCCGAGAAAAAATATAAGGTGATGGTGCGCCTGATTGCCTCGGTCAACCGTCATGAGCCGCTCGAACTGGCCGAGCAAGTGGCCTGGATTGCTGTAGAAAAGGGGCGCGAAAACATCGTTGGACTAGACTTGGCCGGGAACGAGGCCGAATACTCTGCGAAACCGTTCATTCCTCTATTCAACGAGGCGCGCCAGGCTGGGTTAAAAATCACCATGCACGCCGGCGAATGGGCCGGGGCCGGGAACGTGCGCGAGGCCATCGAAAAATTTGGCACCAACCGCATTGGGCATGGCGTGCGCGTGTTGGAAGACGATTACGCCACCGCCCTGGCGCGCGAACACGGCACAGCCTTCGAGGTCTGCATCACCAGCAATTACCAGACTGGGGCGGTCAAAGCGCTTCCCAAGCATCCCATCCCGCAGATGATTGAGAAAAAACTCAACGTGACCCTCAACACCGACGATCCATCCATCTCACAGATTACGCTCTCGAACGAATATCGCGTGGCAGTTGAAGACCTGAAAATTCCACGAGAAACGCTCAAAGAGCGCGTCCTGGCTGCTGCCCTGGCTTCCTTCCTGCCGGATGGAGAGAAAAAGAAACTGGTGGAATCGCTCAAAAAGGAACTCAGCAAGCCGTAAGCGGAATTCATTCTGCGCGTTGTTTGGTGATAATATAGAAGGGCGAAGGCCATGTTTTCTGAGCAAAACACAGAACAGAAGGTTGTGCGCGGCATCAGCCAATCGCTGGCCGACGGCTCCGGGTGGATGAAATTCCTGGGCGCGCTTTCTATTTTGGCCGGGGTTTCGCAAGTTTTGAGCGTCGTTGGGCTAATTTCCGGCGGGCTGCAAATCTGGATGGGCATTTTGTTGTTCCAGGCTGCCAGTTCTGCCGAGCAAGCTCGCGCGACTGGCGATGCGTACGCACTCAGTTCCGCCCTGAGCAACGTCAAGACTTTCTTCATGCTGAACGGCGTTTTTGCGCTGATTGGCATCCTGCTGCTCTGCGCCACGCTGTGTTTTCTGGTGCTCCTGCCAATGCTGGGCATCATTCCATTTTTGATTGACCCCAGTAATTTCAATAATTTTTAGTTGCGGTTGCACTCATCCTGTTTTTGTTGTATATTAAGATCAAACAACTCAACTTACTGTTACCAAGCAGAGGACGACAAAGGCGCACCTTTGGGTTCTTTGTGAACCTGATGATGGATTTAATCGGTCACAAAGTTGCCAAGGGTGTTTTGTTATTCACAATTTGTAGCGCAAAATGGCATTTTGCGCCACGCCAAAGGAGTATGTCATGAAAGACTTTTTTAACGCCAAAGATAAACTGACAGTCGGCGGGAAGGCTTTCACCTTCTACCGCCTCGACGCCCTCGAAAAAGCGGGACTAACGACCCTCAGCCGCCTCCCGTTTTCCATCCGCATCGTGCTGGAAGCAGCCCTGCGCCAGTGCAACGACGTGGAAATCACGCAGGATGATGTCAAAAACATCGCCGCGTGGACTCCTTCCCCTCTCCCTGCGGGGGACCCCCTAACAGGGGCAGGTGGGTCAGGGGTGGGGGGCCGCCCCGGCATTCCCCTGCTCCCCGCGCGCGTGGTGATGCAGGATTTCACCGGCGTGCCCGCTGTGGTTGACCTCGCCGCGATGCGCTCGGCGGTCGCCCGCCTGGGCGGCGACCCGAAGAAAATCAACCCGCTCGTGCCGGTGGATTTGGTCATTGACCACTCGGTGCAGGTGGATTTCTTCGCCACGCAGGATGCGCTCCAGCGCAACACCGAAGTCGAGTTCCAGCGCAACCGCGAACGCTACGAATTCCTGAAATGGGGGCAGAAAGCCTTCAAAAACTTCCGCGTTGTGCCGCCCATGACCGGCATCGTGCATCAGGTCAATTTGGAATACCTTGCGGATGTTGTCATGGAAAAGGACGGCGTTTTGCTCCCCGATTCGCTGGTCGGCACCGACTCGCACACCACCATGATTAACGGTTTGGGCGTGCTCGGCTGGGGCGTGGGCGGTATCGAAGCCGAAGCCGTCATGCTCGGCCAGCCGATGGACATGCTCCTGCCCGATGTGATTGGCTTTAAACTGTACGGCAAACTGCGCGATGGCGTCACCGCCACCGACCTCGTTCTGACCGTGACCCAAATGCTGCGCAAAAAGGGCGTGGTCGAGAAATTTGTCGAATTCTACGGCCCCGGCCTCGACAACATGTCCCTGCCCGACCGCGCCACGATTGCGAACATGGCCCCCGAATACGGCGCGACGATGGGCTTCTTCCCCGTGGATGCCGAAACCCTGCGCTACATGAAATTGACCGGCCGCCCCGCGGACGTGATTGCCCGCGCCGAGGCTTATTGCCGCGCCCAGGGCCTGTTCCGCGAAGCCAACACCCCCGACCCCGAATTTACCGACACGCTCGAACTCGACCTCGGCTCTGTCGTCCCCTCGCTGGCGGGACCGAAACGCCCGCAAGACCGCGTCGCGCTTTCCGACATGAAATCCACCTTCCAAAAGGCGCTCACCGCCCCGGTGAAGGAACGCGGCTACGGATTGGATGAAGCGGACCTGGCGCGGGAGGCGGTTATTTCCCCCGATTCATCGTCCACCGTCCATCGTCCATCGTCTACCCTGAAGCACGGCGCGGTGGTCATCGCCGCGATTACCTCCTGCACCAACACCAGCAACCCCTCCGTAATGGTTGCCGCCGGTCTGGTCGCCAAGAAAGCCGCCGAAAAAGGCTTGAGCGTGAAACCCTACGTCAAAACCAGCCTGGCCCCCGGCTCGCGCGTTGTGACCGAATATCTGAAGGCCGCCAACCTGATTGACCCGCTCGCGCAGATGGGCTTTAACGTGGTTGGCTACGGGTGTACGACCTGTATCGGTAACAGCGGCCCGTTGCCGGGTGAGGTCGCCAAAGCGGTCACGGGCAGTGACCTCGTCGCCGCGGCAGTCATTTCAGGCAACCGCAACTTCGAGGGCCGCGTCCATCCGCTGGTGAAAGCCAACTACCTGGCCTCCCCTCCGCTCGTCGTCGCCTACGCCCTGGCTGGCACCGTGGATACTGACCTCGACAACGAGCCGATTGGCATGGGCAAAGATGGCCCGGTCTATCTCAAAGACATCTGGCCTTCCACGCAGGAAGTTGCGGATGTGGTCGCCACCAGCCTGCACACCTCCATGTTCGAGGAACGCTACGCGGCGGTCTTTGAAGGCTCGGAAATGTGGCAGGACGTGAAAGCCCCCGAAGGCGAACTGTTCGCCTGGAGCGAAGACTCGACCTACATCCACCACCCGCCCTACTTCCAGGATTTGACGCTCGAAACCGGCTCGGTCAGCGACATCCGCGCGGCGCGTGTGCTCGGTCTGTTTGGCGATTCGATTACCACCGACCACATCTCCCCGGCGGGCAACATCGCCGCCGACAGCCCGGCAGGCAAATACCTGCAAGAGCGCGGCGTCCAGCCCAAAGATTTCAACTCCTACGGCGCGCGGCGCGGCAACGACCTGGTCATGGCGCGCGGCACCTTTGCCAATATCCGCCTGAAAAATATTCTGGTCGCGCCGAAGGAAGGCAACTGGACGAAATTCTTTGACGGCGGACGACCGACCGCAGACGGCGGTCAGGTCATGCCAATCTACGACGCTGCCATGCTCTACAAACAAGCCGGAATCCCCTCTGTCATCCTGGCGGGCAAGGAATACGGCACCGGCTCCAGCCGCGACTGGGCGGCAAAAGGCCCCATGCTGCAAGGCGTAAAAGCCGTCATTGCCGAATCCTTCGAGCGCATCCACCGCTCCAACCTGGTGGGCATGGGCGTCCTGCCCCTGCGCTTTATGGACGGTCAAAACGCCGAATCGCTCGGCCTGGATGGCTCGGAAACCTTCGACATCCTCGGCCTGAGCGATGACATGACCCCGCAAAGCCTCGTCACGGTCAAAGCCACCAAAGCCGACCCTTCGACAGGCTCAGGGCAAGTGGCAAAGGTGGTCGAATTCCAGGCCAAAGCCCTGCTGAATACCACGGTAGAAGTCAGCTACTACCGCAACGGCGGCATTTTGCACACGGTATTGCGGAATTTGGTGAGGTAAGTTGATGAGTTAATGAGAACCGAGACCGGTGGTGAGCCGGTCTCGGTTTTTTATACCAAAAACTCGTCTACAAACTTTCGCGGCGTTTTGACCTGTACGCCCTTTGTGGTCTTCGCGTTTAATAGGTTTTTGCAGTAGAATCGCCCGCGTTCTTCGTGTAATCTGTTTCCCAAACCCTTTCACCGCGTAAGTTTTTGAAAAGCCGTTTTTCCTTTTCCCCCTTATTCGTTATAATGGAATGACCTTGTCGATTTCTACAAGCATGGAGGCCGCGCATGACATTCAACCTCGTCCGACTCTCCCAGCAAGACCCGCGCTGGAAAAGCACCCGCCTGGGCTTTAGCAACACATCTACCATTGGCGAATACGGCTGTGCCCTGACCAGCGTCGCCATCTACTTGAGCGGGTTTGGCTACCCCGAAACCCCGCAAACCCTTAACGACAAACTTAAACAACGCGGCGGCTACGTTCAAGATGCCATCGTCTGGTCTGCCGTCAGCGGAATCTACCCCAAAGTACGCTTCAAAAACCTGATTACCTGCCGCGATACCGACGCCCCCATCGAGGCCATCGGCAGCGCCATCGACACCGGGCAGCCTGTCCTCCTCGAGGTAGATAGTTCGCCCAAAGCCGGGCTGCAAACCCATTGGGTTGTCGCCTGCCAGAAAGTCGGCAAAGACTTTCTCATCCTCGACCCCTGGCCCTACCCCACCGAAGACGGCAAAGACGTTTCGCTCATGGCGCGCTACGGGCATGGTAAAGAACTCAAACGCGCCATCACCGCCGTCGTCTGGTACGAATGTATCGAAACCGGGGCTGGGGTTGAAGTTCCCCCCGCCAGCGCCCCCGCCGATGGCGGATTCTATGTGCGTGTCAAAGACCAGGCCGCCTCGGGCCTGCGCATCCGCTCCGCCGCCAGCACCAACTCAAACACCCTCTCCATCGAATATCCCAACACCTACCTGAAAGTCATCGAAGCCGAAGCCACTGCCCGCCCCAAAATTGGCGTATTCGACCAATGGTTGCGCGTGCGCGCCCCGTTGGGCGTGGAAGGATATTGCGCTGCCTGGTTTGTGGAGGCCGCGCCAGCCGCTTCCCCGGCCCCGGTGCCAGCCCCCGCGCCCGAACCGCAACCCGCGCCCGAACCTGGCCCAACCCCGCCGCAGCCTGCTCCCGCGCCGATAAACCGCACCCGCCCCTCAGTCGCCGACGGCCTGGAGGCAATCTCCACTCCTGCGCCTGCCAACCGCCGCCTGACAACCGCCCCCAACCAAAGCGGCACCTACCGCTTAATGGCCGATATCTGGAACCGTTACGGCGGCCTGCTCGCCGCGCTTTCCCAAAAAATGAATATCGAACCCGGCGTGGCCGTCTCGGTACTGGGCATCGAATCAGGCGGGCAAGCCTTCGGGGCCGATGGCCGCCTGCTGATTCGCTTCGAGAATCACCTGTTCTACAACTATTGGGGCAAAAACAATCTCGCCAAATTCAACCAGCACTTTATTTTCGACATCAACCGGCGCTGGGAAGGACACCGTTTCCGCGCCACGCCCTCCGGCGCTTGGGTAGATTTTCACGGCAACCAGGCCAGGGAATGGGATGTGTTCCAGTTTGCGTGCAGCCTCGATGACACCGCCACCAAGAACTCCATCAGCATGGGCGCGCCGCAAATTATGGGCTTCAATTCATCCGTCATTGGCTACGCCTCGGTGCAAGATATGTTTACCGCCTTCACCCGCAGCGACCGCGACCAGGTGATTGGCTTTTTCGACTTCGTTAACAACGTCCTGCCGGGCGGCGGCGCGGTTGGACACTTGCGCCGCAAAGATTTCACCGCCTTTGCCACTGTCTACAACGGCTCAGGCCAGGCCGCCTACTATGGCAACCTGATGAAAAACGGCTACGATGCCTTCAACCAACTCTACAGCGCCCTGCCGCCGGTTGTCGAGCCTGAACCAACCCCTCAGCCCGAACCGACTCCCGCGCCTCCCGCGCTGCCTCCTGCCGAAAAAGAAAAGGTCTTCGTCACCGTCTCGCGCAGCCTGGCCCCCGGCGGGGCGCGAATGCGAAAAATTCCCAGCCTGGCGGGCGCGCTGGTCTCTGTGGAGCCAGCCGGGGCCAGCCTGCGCCTGGTCAACCCCCAAGAACGCGCCAAAATCGGCAAACAAAAAGAATGGCTGCACGCTCGCAATCGCAAAAACCTGGAAGGGTATGTAGCGGCCTGGCTGGTCGAACTCGACCCCGCCAAATCCGAATTAAACACGGCCGTTTCCTTCTCCGTTGCCGATTTTACCCAGCCTGAACCGTACCTGGTTTATGTCTCCGGTCTGGCTGGGGCAGGTGGTTTGCGCCTGCGCAATGCGCCCACCTCCAGCGGCAGCGGTATTCGCAACCTGCCCATCGGCGCGCCGCTGGAAGTGCTGGAAGACGCCGTCAGCGCCCAATTTAAGGTGGGCCGCTTCAATGAGTGGATTAAGGTCAGGGAGCCGCTCGGCGCTGAAGGCTACGTCGCGGCCTGGTTCCTGGAAGAATGATGAAAACATCACAGTTGCGGGCGCGTTTCCTGCGAATTTTATGGTTCTTTGCGGGCGTCATTGCCCGCTTTATTTTGTGGGAGCTGCTCTTGGCGCGGGTTGGCTTGCGGGGCGCGGCGCGGCGCACCCGCCCAGAGCGATTCCGCAGGGATGCGCAGCGTTTCCGCGCCCTCGCCATCCGCATGGGCGGGGTGATGATTAAGGTCGGACAGTTCCTCTCCTCTCGGCTGGATGTGCTTCCGCCCGAAGTGACCGACACCCTGGCCGATTTGCAGGATGAAGTGCCAGCAGAGACCTTTTACGACATCCGCAGACTGGCCGAAAGCGAGTTAAATGCCCCCTTAACGGAAAAATTCGCCTGGTTCGACGAATCCCCGCTGGCAGCCGCCTCGCTCGGCCAGGTGCACCGCGCCCTGTTACAGGGCGATTCGCCCGAAGCGGAACACTTCCAGCAGGTGGTGGTCAAAATCCTGCGCCCGAACATCGAGCAAATCGTAGAAACCGACCTTTCAGCCCTGCGCATCGTCGGCGGCTGGCTCATGCGCTACCGACCCATCCGCGAACATGCCGATGTGCCGGCGCTGCTCAAGGAATTTTCGGCCTCTCTGCGCGAAGAAATTGATTACACCCTTGAGGCTGGTCACGCCGAACAGTTTGCCGAGAATTTCAAAGATGACCCGCTTGTGCATGTCCCGCGCGTCGTCCGCAGCCGTTCTACCCGGCGGGTGCTGACATTGGAAGATGTCTATGCCATCAAAATTACCGATTATGATGCCATCACTGCCGCTGGAATTGACCGGGGCGAAGTGGCGCGGCGGCTGTTGGATGTGTACCTGAAGCAGATTTTCGACGACGGCTATTTCCACGCCGACCCGCATCCTGGCAACCTATTCGTGACGCCCCTCCCGGCTGGAACAGACTCGCCCGGCTGGAAGTTGACCTTCGTAGACTTCGGCATGGTCGGACGCCTGCCGGAAAACCTGCGCGCCGGTCTGCGCGAGACGGTCATTGCCGTCGGCACCCGCGACTCGGCCCGGCTGATTAAATCTTACAAAACGCTGGGTTTTTTGTTGCCCGCCGCCGATACCGTTGCCATCGAAAATGCCTCCACCATGGTTTTCGACCGTTTTTGGGGTCTCTCGATGAGCGAACTGCGCAGCGTTGAACTGCGCGAGTTTCACGACATCGGCCACCGCATCCGTGATGTGATGCTGGAGATGCCTTTCCAGGTTCCCAACAACCTGCTGATGCTGGTGCGCACGGTGGCAATTCTCTCTGGGATGTGTACCGGCCTGTACCCCAACTTCAACCTGTGGAACCAGCTCGAACCCTACGCCAAAAAACTGGTGGCCGAGCAAGGCGGCTCTACGTTGGATACGGTGCTGGATACACTGAAAGAAGTGGTGGGCGCGTTGGCTGCCCTGCCCTCGCAAGCCAGCCGCGTGCTGGCGCAAACCGAGCGCGAGGGATTGCTCATCCGCGCGCCGCAGGTCAACCGGCAGATTGGCGCGCTCGCAGGGGCGGTCGACCGGTTAACGGGCAGCGTCATCTTTGCTGCGTTGCTGCTGGGCGGGGTCATGCTGTTCAACGCTGGGAATTTGTTGTTGGGTCAGGTTTTGTTGGGGCTTGCGGGGGTTGCTCTGCTGTGGATTTTGTTTGTCCCGCGCAGGCGCAGGTAGCGAAGAGATGCGCGGGCTGTCCAAAAATTAGAGCAAAATGGTATTTTCCCCCTGCGTCTGGCAATAATCAAAACGACGACCACCAGAAATGGTGGTCGTCGCCTGTTAATCTGCTCATTACCCAACAACTGTTGGCACAGCCAGATAGGTAAGCAGCCCATATACGAACATGGCAATACTGAAAAAGGCGAACAAGACGCGCATTCGGCTCTCTTCTTTGAGCAGCGAGGCCCATGCGGCAAAGGCCAGACCGAGCGCCATAATCAGCATAACCAGTTGCAGGGCGTCGCCGCGCTTGTTCCATTCCTGGGCTTTGGCGAAGAGGGTATCTGCTTCTTCGAACATGGCATTGGCATCGACGTACATATCATCGTAGTACGCATCGCTAAAGAGCGGCACATCGGCTCCAATGTCGGCTTGCAGGGCTTCGGAGAAACTGCTCATGTAGTATTCTTCCTGCGGCGAGCCGGGTTCGGCGGTGTAATAGCCATCGTAGAGCGTGTAGTCGTAGACGATTAACTGGTTGGCGGTCAGATATTCGGCATTGGCGTCGGTCAGCATTTGTTGACCCTGAACGTTGCTGGTGGTTTGCTCAGAATCGGACATCGAGCCTTGATACCCGGCCAGCGCGGTGAATACGCTCAAGATGGCAATGAGCGTGCCAAGAATAATCTCAGAGCCTAAAAACTGAAGCTTGGAAAAAAGGGTATTCATGATAAATTCAACTTTCTTTGGCGTAGGGTGGATGATTGATTGGAACTTGGTGATACTCAAAAAAGCCGCTAGTACGTCTTGGCAGAAAA
>CAYLZI010000085.1:0-13048 GCA_964388215.1 uncultured Anaerolinea sp. | reverse complement strand
GTCAGACTGCCCCTCAATCATTTAACCACCTTTTTACCAGCTTTGGAACGATCACGGTTGGGGTGGGTTGGCCACTCTGGTCTTTATCCGTGTTATACTGGTCGGTTAGCAGCACCCGGTTTATACGGCTTTTATCGGCATGGGGCTGGCTATCGCGCGCGCGAATCGCTCGATGTTCATAAAAATCCTGGCCGTAATGGGCGGCTGGAGCCTGGCCATGCTAACGCACTCTGCCCACAACACACTGGCATCTTTTACAGCGGTCGAAAACTTGACATGCCTGATAGGCACGGTTTTCGACTGGGCTGGTGTCTTGTTCATGTTCGCTGTCATCATTCTGGCAGGTTGGATGGAGAAACGCAATATTGCGCTACATCTCAAAGAAGAAGTGATGATGGGACTGATAGATGCCCGGCATTACAACACGGCTATTTCGGCCTGGCGGCAGGGCTTTGCCCGGGTTACATCGCTATTCAGTGGGAAATATCGCGCTACCAGCCGTTTTTACCAGGTGGTAGGCGAATTGGCGCACAAGAAGCATCAACTTATCAAACTGAGCGAGGAGGGCAGCAACGGCGCCATCATCCAACGCTATCGTGAAGAATTAGCGCGTTTGGCTCCCGATGCGCAGGCTTAGTATCTTACCAGTGAAATTCTTGCACAAAAAGCAAGAAAATTTAAACACAACCCCGCCCAGTTCGCGGGGCAAGCGGACACGAAGTACACGAAGGTTTTAAGAGCTTTTAAGGTTTTCCTTTGTGTCCCTTTGCCTGCACCGTGCAGCAGGCACGCGTGTGACCTTCGTGTTTAAAGGTTTTGCTTTTCCGGCTTGTCCGGGTTAGGAATCTATAGTGAATCTTCTACAGAATAAATAATATCGCTCTCTTGAATTTGCAAACCTTTCCATAACGCATCCTGCGCCCCGCCCCCGGCGCGGTAATCCTCCACCAGCAAGATGGTTTCGCCGCCCTGGGCGTAGATGAACCGCGCCTCCGCCCCACGCTGGATGTGCAGCCCCTCGCCTTCGGTAAAAATGACTTTCGAGCGGCCAATATCCACCATCTGCCAGCGGCGGCCTTCATAATCGAACTCCACCCTGCCCATCTGGTTGCCTTGCCCAAAAGCGCGCGCATGGGGCAGGAAGTAACGCTGAATGTGCTGGTCATCGGTGTTTTGGCGATTTTCGAATAAGTAAAAGCCGTTTTGCCAGTTGAGCAGGTAAGCCTTTTTGATTCCGTCAAGCGCAAACCCGGCGAACAGGTTGCCGGTGAACGTCCAGGGAATATTGGGACCGCGCGAGGCCTGCCACAATTCCGCAATCAACCCTCTTCCCTGCACGCGGAAATCACGTTCTTCACTGGGCAGGCGCACACGCAAACCCGCCCCCACTTGCAGGCTGGCCAGGTGAAGCGGGTCGGGAATATCAATCACCGGCTGCAAAATTGAGCCGCAGTAAGCGCATTTGCGCGTCGTTGGGCCAATATTCGCGCCGCAGGAGGGGCATTTCAAATCGGTCGGAATGTTCTCTGGGATGTTGAATTTGAACGGGTTGGCCGCTGGCGTTGGCTGGAAGTTGACCGGCTTCGCGGCGGGGGCTGGTTTGGCCGCGCCATTTGGCTTGGCAGGCGCGCTTTCTGGTTTGGCAGCATCTTTAATGGCTTGAATTCCGCTGCTCAAAGCCATAAACCCGGCCAGTCCCCAAATAAACGGGCCAATCGGCAATGGAAACATCGCCGCCAAGAGAATACCGACGAAACCGAATATAACCAGGTTAGCAATACAGCCTTTCATGGTTTGCGCCTCACCAATCGCTATCCCAACTGCCACTGTCCGAACCGCTATCCCAACTATCCCAACTGCCACTGTCTGAGCCGCCCGAATCCCAACTGCTGTCTGAATCGCTGCTCCAACTGTCGCTGTCAGAATCACTGTCCCAACTCCACCCGCTGTCATCCGAACTATCCCAGTCATCATCGTCATCGTAACTATCTGAGCCGCTCGACCAGGATGAAGATGATTGGCTGTCTGAATCCAGGTTATAAATGGCGCTGCCAATTGCTCCGGCAAACAGACAGACGGAGAGAAAAATGTACAAAATGCCGGTGAGAACTTTCTTCGCCATCATACTTTATCCTATGCAAAGAAGGATTTCGCTTTATGGGGCTGCACTCAAAAGTATACCGTTTTGGCGCGCATCTTTCAACCGGCAAATTCACATCGCTCGCAGTATAATCGCCCCATGACCGACCCCAAGAACCGCCCCGTGACCCCCGAAGCCAGGCCCGATGACCGCATCGACCACGCCCTGCGCCCCCAAAAACTGACCGACTTGATTGGCCAGGATCAAGTCAAAGAAAACCTGGCAATTTTAATTGCGGCGGCCAAACAGCGCGGCGAAGCCCTCGACCACGTCCTGTTCTACGGGCCGCCCGGCCTGGGCAAGACCACCCTGGCGCATGTCCTCGCCAACGAGATGGAAGTCAACATTAAAATTACCTCCGGCCCTGCCATCGAGCGCGCCGGCGACCTGGCAGCAATTCTTACCAACCTGCGGGCAGGGGACGTGTTATTCATCGACGAAATCCACCGTCTCGGTCGGGCGGTGGAGGAAGTCCTTTACCCGGCGATGGAAGATTTCGCCCTCGACATCATCATCGGCAAAGGGCCTTCGGCGCGCTCCATCCGGCTCAAACTGCCGCGTTTTACCGTTATTGGGGCCACCACCCGCCTGGCGCTGGTCACCGCGCCGCTGCGGGCCAGGTTTGGGGCCGTCTACCGGCTCGATTACTACGACCAACCCGCGATGGAATCCATCGTCCGCCGCGCCGCCGCCATGTTGAAAGTGCATGCCGACCCGGATGGCGTGGCCGAAGTCGCCCGTCGGGCGCGCGGCACGCCCCGTATCGCCCTCCGCTTACTGCGCCGCTCCCGCGACTATGCCCAGGTGCGCGGCCAGGGGCATATCACCCGCGAAATGGCCGCCCTGGCCCTCGACTTGATGCAGGTTGACCCGCTTGGCCTCGATGATGTTGACCGCCGCGTTCTCAAAGCCATCATCGAGAAATACAACGGCGGACCGGTTGGCCTCAATACCATCGCCGCCGCCATCAGCGAGGAAGCCGATACTATCATGGACGTGGTGGAGCCGTATCTCTTGCAGTTGGGCTTCCTCGACCGCACCCCGCAGGGCCGGGTGGCGACAAAACTAGCCTATAGCCATCTTGGGGCGGCCTATCCCGAAGATGGGGCGCAGCCCAGGCTTCTTTAACCAGGCTCTACCGTTTTTGATGTGAAATCTCGTAGGGGCGAACCACCATGCGCGAATCCCAACTGATAACTGAATACTGCTCACTGAACCTCGCCGAAGGCCCTGCAAATGGGCCTTTGCTGTTGCTCCTGCACGGGTTTAGCAACCGCTGGCAGGTCTTCCAATCCGTTTTGCCGGTACTCACCGAGAAATGGCGTGTCGTTACCTTCGATTTCCGAGGACACGGCCAATCGGGGCGCGCCCCTGGCTACTCGGCGGACGGCTTTTACCGGGATGGCGTCGCCGTTCTGGAACATATTGCCTCCGAACCGGCGGTTTTGCTCGGTCATTCGATGGGCGGCTCGGTTGCTCTGCACCTGGCGCAAAATTTCCCCGAAAAAGTTCGCGCCGCGATAACAGGAGATACCTCCTTTGACCTGTCCATGCACATCGAGATGATGAACAGCCGCCGCCAGGTCAAACTGTTTGGCCTGCGCCGCAAACTGGCTGGGCGGCCAGTGGAGGAACTCATTCGGCGCGGGTTGCCGCCCGCCCAGGCCGAAGAGATGTCACAACTCGACCCGCATGTGATGGATTATCACGCCGAGGGCCGGGTGGGTGAGTTTTTCGCCGACATTCAAGATGTTGCTTTCGACCGGATTCGCTGCCCGCTGCTGTTGACGCAGGCCAGCCCCGAAAAAGGGGGATTGCTGCAAGACGCCGAAATTCCGTCAGTGCTGGCAGCCCGCCCAGATTTTGAGTTTATGCGCTTCGAGACCGGTCATGACATGGAAATTGAACGCGGGTCAGAGTCCCCGTTTTGGCAGGCAACGCTGAGTTTTTTAGAGAGAATCTGGCTCAAAAACCAAATCAAATAATCATTTCGCAATTCAATACCCTCACCAATTTTTGGGTTTGGATTCTGTGGCGCGGGATGTTATCCCACGTAACCCTGACTGTCTTTTTGATATATGTTGTTAGGGGGCAGATTAGCAACACTGCGCTTGCGTTCGGTGCAAGTCTCGGCCCACGAAACCTGCCAGAAAAATTTTAGGTGGAAGTATTGAATTTAAAGATGGGCATTTTCAGGCGCGGACTTGTATGAAAATCATTTCATCTGTGTCTCTTCGTGACCTTCGTGTTTAATTAATTTGGCTCTACCGTTTTTACCGGGAACACCCGCAGGGGCAACCCGTCAGGGCATAACCTGATACGTTTTCGCGGAGAATTCTGGCATAAAATGATGATTTTTCGCGCTGGGCGGGCCGCCCCTACCCTGCCACCCCGCCAGAAACGGGAGAGCCATTAATTTTTGCAGCAGCGTCAATCATCTTGTTTTGATTTCAGGTTTGGAGTTGTTGTTGTTCTGCATGGTGTTCTCAAGAATGCTTGACGTTTTCGCTTTCGCATGGCATTCGTCCTCATACCCCTTCGGGGCACTTTCCCTGGCCCTTCCCCCGCCGGGGGAAGGGAATTTCCCCTCTCCCACTGGAAGAGGGGCAGGGGTGAAGGAGAAACTTGCTTTCTTGAGAGCGCCATAGGTCGTTCTGTGTAACCGGTTACACAGAACGACCATTTGCGGTAGAATCGCGCTAATTCCCACTTTTTTTGGAGGCCTACCATGCGTTATGGTTATTTCGACGATGCGAATCAGGAATACGTTATCGAACGCCCCGACGTGCCGGTTTCGTGGACGAACTATCTCGGCGTCAAGGATTTTTGCACGGTCATCTCCCACAACGCAGGCGGCTACTCGTTCTACAAGAGCGCCCAGCACCACCGCATCACCCGCTTCCGCCAGAACGGTGTCCCGCTCGACCGGCCAGGGCATTATGTATATCTCCGCGATGACGAAACCGGGGAATTTTGGTCGCTTTCCTGGCAGCCGGTGGGGAAATCTTTAGATAAGGCAAAATACGAGGCGCGGCATGGGCTTTCTTATTCCAAATTTTCCTGCGACGACCAGAATATTCAAGCGGAACAAACCTTGTTTATTCCGGTCGATGACCCGCTCGAACTGTGGGATGTCAAAATCAAGAATAGCGGGAGCAAAGCGCGCCAACTGAGCATTTTTAGTTACTGCGAGTTTTCCTACCACCACATCGACATCGACAACCAGAACCTGCAAATGAGCCTGTACGCCAGCGGCTCGAACTACAAAGACGGCATTATCGAATACGATTTTTTCTACGAACCCTGGACATATCACTATTTCGCTGCGAATTTCGCCCCCGACAGCTACGACTGCCTGCGCGACAAGTTCATCGGCGTTTACCACACCGAAAGCGACCCGGTCGCCGTGCAGCGCGGCGAATGCGCCGGTTCGAGCGAGTTGGGCGGCAATCACTGCGGCGCGCTCCACAAACGCTTCAGGCTTGAAGCGGGAGCAGATACCCGCTTCGTTTTTATGCTCGGCGTCGGGTCGCGTGAGGCGGCTGGAACAGCGGCCAAGGCCAAATATTCGGATTTTTCGACGGTGGACGCGGCCTTCTCCGAGTTGGCCGCTTACTGGCGAGCGAAGCAATCCGTTTTCCAGGTCAAAACCCCGCACCCGGGAATGAATACCATGCTCAATACCTGGACCCTGCTCCAGGCTGAGACCTGCGTGGTCTGGTCGCGTTTTGCTTCGTTCATCGAAGTCGGCGGGCGGACGGGGTTGGGCTACCGGGATACGTCTCAGGATGTTATGAGCGTGGTTCACACCAATCCGGGAAAATGCCGCCAGCGGATTGTGGAACTGCTTTGCGGACAGGTGAAAGCCGGTTATGGGCTGCACCTGTTCGACCCGGCGGTTTTCGAGCCGGACTTACGAAACAAACTTCCCGGCGTGAAACTGCCGACGGTGGTGCCAACGCCCAGCATGGACGAGTTGATTCACGGGCTGGAGGATACCTGCTCGGACGACCATCTTTGGCTGGTGCCGACCATCGTCGAGTACGTCAAAGAAACCGGCGAGTTGAGCTTCCTCGATGAAATCATCCCGTTTGCTGAGGGGGAACCGGCCACTGTCTACGAGCACATGAAACGCGCCCTCGATTTTTCCGCCGCGCAAATTGGGGCGAACGGCGTCTGCAAGGGCCTGCGCGCCGATTGGAACGACTGCCTGAACCTGGGCGGCGGCGAAAGCGCGCTGGTCTCCTTCCTGCACGTCTGGGCAATCAACTCTTTCCTTGAAGTTGCCTGCCACCTGAACCGGACTGCTGATGTGGAGAAATACTCCGCGATGGCCGAGACCGTTAAGGAAACCTGCAACCGCGAATTATGGGACGGTGAGTGGTACTTGCGCGGCTTCACCCGCGAAGGGCTGAAAATCGGCTCAAAAGACAACGCCGAAGGCAAGATTTTCCTCGAGCACATGGCCTGGGCCGTGATTGGCGAAATCGCCCCGCGTGAGCGCGGCCTGAGCGCGATGGATGCGGTCGACCGGCATCTCTATTCCCAATATGGCAATCACCTGCTCTGGCCGGCCTACGGTAAACCGAATGATGATATTGGTTATGTGACGCGCGTCTACAAAGGCATCAAAGAGAACGGCGCGATTTTCAGTCATCCCAACGCCTGGCCGATACTCGCCGAGTGCCTGTTGGGGCGCGGCGAACGCGCGATGAAGTTCTACGATGCGATTTTGCCCTACAACCAGAACGACATCATCGAAACCCGCGAGGCTGAGCCATATTCGTACTGTCAATTCATCATGGGCCGCGACCACACCGCGCATGGCCGCGCTCGCCATCCCTGGCTGACCGGCACGGCGGGCTGGATGTACACCGCCGCCACGAAGTACATGCTCGGGGTGCGGGTCACGTTCAATGGTCTGTTAATCGACCCGTGCCTGCCAGCGTCGTGGGAGGGCTTCGAGGCCACCCGCCAGTGGCGCGGGGCAACGTACCACATCAAAGTCCAGAATCCATCCCATATCGAAAAAGGCGTGAAAATGATAAAGGTAAATGAAAATTTGGTGATTGGTAATGTAATTCCACAACAATCAGTCGGTTCGGTGAATGAAGTTGTGGTGGTGATGGGCTAAACGATGAGCATCTACCAATTCCTAAACGATTACTCTGAAGGCGCGCACCCGGCGATTTTGGAACTGCTCGCCCAAACCAACCTTGAGCAGGAAATTGGCTACGGCGAGGACCGGTTTTGCCTGGAAGCGGCCAGTTTGATTAAGGCAAGGCTCGAAAGCCCGCAATCTGCCATCCATTTTGCCTCGGGCGGCACGCAGGCCAACCAGATTGCGATGGCGTCGTTGATGAAACCTTACGAGTCGGTCATTGCCGCCCAGACCGCGCATATTTTTGTGCATGAAGCTGGGGCAATCGAGGCGACTGGCCATAAAATCAACGCGGTCGAAACGACGGATGGCAAACTTGACCCCGAAAAAATCCAGCGCGTGGTGGATGAACACACCGATGAACACATGGTCAAGCCGCGCGTGGTATTTATCTCGCATTCGACCGAGGTCGGAACGGTCTACCGGCGCGGCGAGTTGGAGGCGATTGCCGAAACCTGCCGGGCAAACGGGCTTTATCTCTATCTCGACGGTGCCCGGCTGGGTTCCGGGCTGACCAGCCCACACTCTGACCTGACCCTGCCTGACCTGGCCCGGCTGACCGATATTTTCTACATCGGCGGTACCAAAAACGGGGCCATGTTCGGCGAAGCGATTGTGATTAATAATCCGCTGTTCCAAAACGACTTTCGCTATCATCTCAAGCAGCGCGGCGCGTTGTTTGCCAAGGGGCGTTTCCTGGGGATTCAGTTTTTAGCATTGTTCAAAAATGATATCTATTTCGATCTGGCCCGCCACGCCAACCGGCTGGCCGCCAAACTGGCAAACGGCCTGGCTGACCAGGGCTTCGGCTTCCTGACCCCGCCCGCCAGCAACCAGATTTTCCCCACCCTGCCTGACGCGCTGATTGCCGAACTGCAAAAACAATACGGCTTTTATACCTGGGCCAGGGTCGATGCCGAATATTCTGCCGCACGCCTGGTCACTTCGTGGGCCACGCAGGAGGCGAAGGTGGATGAGTTTCTCGAAACCGTGAAGCATTTTCGCGCCACTGGCGCCGCTGGGAATTGAAATCTTCGGCTACATTGCGAGTCCCGTTGAAGCGGGCTAGCCGTCTTCAGGCGGCGTTGTAAGATAGCCCGGACATTTATGCCCGGGCGGAAGCGAGGCAAAATGACCAAAGAACTGAAAGCCGTCATCTTGGCCGGGGGGAAAAACCCGGCCACCGAAACCCAGCCCATTCTGCTTGAACCCCTGGGCGATAAAAAGGTCATTGACTACATGGCGCAGAACGCCTTGCAAGTCGTCGCGCCGCAGGATTTGTATATCGTTGTCGGCTACCAGCAGGATGAAGTGCGCAATCATCTTGGAAATGAATACAATTTTGTGACCCAGGCCGAACAACTGGGAACGGGTCACGCCGTTTTGCAGCTCCAGCCGCTGCTCAAAGACTACGGGGGCGACCTGCTGATTCTCTACGGCGACACGCCGCTCTTTCGCCCGGCCTCGATTCGCGGGCTGATTAATCGTCACCGCCTGCGCGAGGCCCACCTGACCCTGCTGACAGCGGTCGTCGAGCAGCCATTGCCTTACGGCCACATCCTGCGCGACGCGCGCGGGCGGATTATCGACATCATCGAGGAGGACAGCGCCTCGCCCGAAATGCGCGAAATCCGCGAGTTGAACATGGGCGCGTATGTGGTCGATGCGCCGAAGGTGTTCGCCGGGCTGCGCAAACTCTCCTGGCAGGGGCATTCAGGACATTCTCCGACCGACGGCGAATACCGCCTGACCGACAGCGTCCACGAATTGATACGCTCCGGGCTGCGCGTCGAAAGTTACCAAATCTACGACCAAGACGAAGTGCTCGGCGTCAACACCCCCGCCGACCTGGCCCAGGCCGAACTGATTTTGCAGAAACGCATCTACCGCCCGCGCCGCATCGAGGAGGAAAATCTCGTCACCTTCGGAACCGGCGGCTGGCGCGCAATCATCGGCGAAGGATTCACCCTGCACAACGTCCGGCGGCTGTGTCAGGCGCTTGCCAATGAAGTCACCCGCCTCGGGCTGGAGAAACAGGGCGTCATCATCGGCTATGACCGGCGTTTCCTTTCGGATTTTGCCGGGCAAGCCGCCGCCGAGGTCTTTGCCGGGAACAACATCCCGGCCATTTTGCTGACCGAGGACGCCCCGACCCCGCTGGTGACATACGCAACCGCCCTCGAAAATTCGGCCTTTGGGCTGTGTTTCACCGCCAGCCACAACCCGCCGGAGTGGAACGGGCTGAAAGTCTTTCATGGTGACGGCTCGCTGCTGCTGACCGAGGAAACCGACCGCATCGAAGCCGAAACCAACCGCCTGACCACGCAGGAAGTGGTCAAACTGGATTTGGACATCGCCCTAAAAGCCGGGATTATCCAGAAACGCGATTACACCAACCAGTATGTAGATGCCGTCGAGAAATTCATTGACCTGAGCGTGATTCGCAAAGCCGGGATGAAGGTCATCGTCGACCCAATGTACGGCGTTGGCCAGTTGACGCTTGGCATCATCCTGAATGAAGCCCGCTGCCGGGTGGCCTTTATCAACGAACGCCGCAATCCGCTTTTCGGTGGACGTTCCCCGGCCCCCAACCTGGATGCGCTGCGCCTGCTGACCACTCACCTGCGCGAGGGCGGCTACGACCTGGGCCTGGCAATGGACGGCGACGCCGACCGGATTGCCATTGTGGACGAAAAAGGCGAATACATCGAGACGAACGACATTTTGCTGATGCTCTACTGGTATCTGCACAAAGTGCGCGGCGAGCGCGGCGGCGTGGTGCGTAACCTGGCCACCACCCACCTGCTCGACCGGCTGGCGGCCAAATTCGGCGAGAAATGTATTGAAGTGCCAGTCGGGTTCAAGCACATCGCCGCCGGGATGCTCGAACACAACGCCCTGCTAGGGGGCGAATCGAGCGGCGGCTTGACCATTCGCGGGCATATCCTGGGAAAAGACGGTATTTTCGCCTGCGCCCTGTTCGTCGAGATGCTGGCTGCCACTGATAAGAAAATCTCCGAACTGCGCGAAATCGTTTACGGGTTGACCGGGCGATTGTACGGCGTGGAAGCCGGAATGCCGGCCATGCCTGAGATGCGCTACATGATACCTAAACGGCTCAAGGAACACCCGCTCGAAGCCATCGGCCCGTACCGTATCGTCAGCACCTCGCATTTCGATGGCACCAAATTCCTGCTCGAAAACGACAATTGGGCGCTGCTGCGCTTCTCTGGCACGGAACCGGTCTTGCGCATCTTTGCCGAGGCCGAGACCCCAGAAAAGGCGCGGGAGTTGGTGGAGTGGATTGATGGGTATGTGAAGGCGTAATTGGGCGTTTGTCATTCGCTTCAACCGTTCCAGATTTGAACCAGAATGCCCGCTAAAGATATTTGCCCGAACATTCATGTTCGGGCTTTTTGTTGTCTTTTGTCCCGGTGGGCAATTGACCTGGAAAGATTACGCTTCTTTTCCTGGGTCGGCTGTCTCTCTTGGAATAGATAATTGAACCCGGCCCCGACAACCTGGCCTACATCCAGGCGGTGTACGGGGATGGCTATCGGATTAATCCGTAGGGCGGGATTTCATCACGCCATAAATGCCAGGCTGCAAGCCTGACCTACCCATGGAGTATGTATGAATCGTCTCTGGGTGCGCCTAAGCCTGATGATTAGCGCCGCGCTGTTCCTGATGTTCTTCCTGCAATTCCTGAACATCACCCTGGAACAAAGCGGCCAAAAACCCGACCCGGATGGCCCGCCCGCTGGCCCACCACCCGCAGAAATCCAGCGCCGCCTGTTCAGTTTTGCGTTTTTTTCGGTGGCCGTTGGCACAGCGGGTGGGATTGTGATTGGCCGCGTCACCAGCGCGCCCATCACCCGCATTGCAAAGGCCGCCCACCGGCTTGGGAAAGGCAAACTGGATGCGCGCGTGCCGGTTGGCGGCAGTCAGGAAATCCGCGAGTTGGTCGAAACCTTCAATAAAGTGGCTGCCGAATTGCAGCGCGCCGAAACCCTACCCAACAACCTGATGGCCGATGTCTCGCACGAACTGCGTATCCCGCTGACAGCCTTGGTAGGCAGCCTGCGGGCTGCGCTCGACCGCGTGGTTCCGCTCGACGAGAGCGAAATTGCCAACCTGTACAGCCAAACCCGCCACCTGACCGGCTGGTGAAAGACCTGCGCGAACTCTCGCTGGCGGAATCGGGTCAGATTCCGCTGGAAAAACTGCCAACTGACTTGAAAGCCCTTGCGGCAGAAACTACCCAGACCCTGGAGCCGCTGGCCTTTGAAAAAGGCGTGACCCCGATTGATGAAGTCCCCCAACTCCCCGAAGTGACGCTTGACCCCTTCCGCATTCGCCAGGTGTTATTCAACCTGCTTTCGAACGCCCTGCGGCACACGCCCGAGGGCGGGAAAATCATCTTAAGCGGCGAGACAGGCTCCGGCGTGGTCATTTTCTCCGTTCAAGATGCCGGTGAGGGCCTGGAGCCGGAGCAGCTTCCGGCGGTATTCGACCGCTTCTATCGCGGTGATAAACCCCGCAGCCGCGAAACCGGCGGCACCGGGCTGGGGCTGGCGATTGTCAAGGCGATAGTCACCGCGCATGGTGGGGGGGTGGAAGCAACCAGCCCCGGCAAAGGCCAGGGCTGCGAATTTGTGGTGCGCTTGCCAAATTGGCAGGCTAAAGCATAACGGCGGATTTGCGTGTCCCCACGACGTTTTTTCGACAAATTCGATGGGTTGAACTCTCGCCGTGCCAGGCTCAGGAGGCGAATTGCCATTTGCACAACCAGCGTTCTAACCAGTCAACCGAGAAATACATCCCTAACCCCAGCAGGCTCATCGCCAAAACTCCGGCGTACATGGCGGGATAATCGAGCAGGGTGCTGCCTCGGAAGTAGATGTAATACCCCAGCCCGTGCGTGGTTGCATACAATTCAGCGATGTATAACACTGCCACAGCCGTCCCTACGCTCTGGCGCAGCGCCGTTAAAATGGCAGGCAGGCTGGCTGGCAGGTACACATAGCGGAATAGCGCCCTGCGCCCTGCGCCGAGGCTGCGCACCGATTGAATTAACTCTGGTCGCAGGCTGGCGGCCTGGTCGCGCACCAGCACCAGAATTTGGAAGAATAAGATGATAAAGATGATGACAATCTTCGAGGCATCGCCAATGCCAAAGAACAGGAGGATGATGGGGACGAAAACTACCTTCGGGATGGGATAAAGCAAGTAGATGACCGGGGAAAACATGCGGCTGAGTCGCTTCGACTGACCGAGAGCCAGCCCGGCTGGGGCCGCCGTTAGAATTGCCAGCAGCATCCCGGCGACTACCCTCCACAGACTGACCAGGAAGTGCCCTGCCAGCCCGCCCTCAGATAGGTCGCGCCAGAAAACAGCCAGCACTGTGAATGGCGACGGCAGGATGGAACGGTTCAACAGCCAGGCGGCAATTTGCCAGGCCGCAAGTACGAACAGGAAGTTAAGGAAAAGGTCACGGCGGCGGATGGACATGTCTTGATTATATAATACCCGCGCTGGGTATAACGTTTATGGCGTTCTCAAGAATGCTTGATGTTTTCGCTTTCGCATGGCATTCGCCCTCATACCCCTTCGGGGCACTTTCCCTGGCCCTTCCCCCGCCGGGAGAGGGGCAGGGGCGAGGGAGAAACTTGCTTTCTTGAGAATGCCATATACTTTAGTTTCCGCTAAAAATGGATAGACAAGAGGCATTCAAACAGTTGATGGTG
>CAYLZI010000084.1:0-13146 GCA_964388215.1 uncultured Anaerolinea sp. | reverse complement strand
GCCTGAAAGCGCTCATCAAGGCCGCCTGATATTTATGTCCGTGGCTCATTTAATTCTCATTCCTAATGAACTTCAGTTGTAACTGTTCAGCCGCTCGGCCATCGTCGGTCGGGCTGAAGCCCTGCCTCATGGCATGGAAGTCGGCTTAAGCCGACTTTTGTGGTAGCCCGAGGGGCTTTTTTGTACTGATAAAGGGCTTTAGCCCGCCGAAGCAGGCCAAAGGCTGAGCAGTTACCTTCACATCGGAACAATGCCTGGGCATCATGGCTGCACTCCAAATGCAATACCACAAATTTGCTAGAGAAGAAGAAAACGCGCCAAAAATTGCTTTTACCGTCCCCAACCACTCACCCTGAAATACTCTTCCAGGAAAGCCTCGCGCTCTTCGGGGGTCATCGGGCGCGGTTTGGCAAAATCTTCCAGCATGGCTGTCAACAATTCCACGCCGAGGTACTGCCCATCGTAAAAAACGTGCCTGTCGAGGAATTCGCGGCGGGTATTGGTGGTGCGCAGGCCGCTGGAGGGGTTGTCGTAGCCCATCTGGTCGAAAAACAGGTTGCCCAGGCCGTAATGAATGAAAGAATCGCCGTAAAACTCCATCGCCTGCGAATAGTGCGCCTGCGAACCGCTCACAATCGTCGCCCCGGCCTCGGCCATGCGACGGAAATCGGTCTGCTGCCAGGGGCGCGGCTCAGGGCTGTAATACTCGAAATACTGGAAGGTCGCAATCACAATGTAGCCTTCGGCTTTCAGGCGCGTAATTTCATTCACCATCCACTCATAGCCGGTATTTTTTTTGCCAGCCCCCGGCCAATTCTTGCCGCAAGGCGCAGCCCCCGGCCAGCCATCTTCGCGCGCCCAGGCAAACTCTGGCCCAACCGGATTGCAACCGAGAAAGGCAAATTTCATCCCACCCCGCTCTAAAATCGCCGCTTTTTGAGAATCAGCCAGGTTCGCGCCCCCGCCAAAATAAGGCCAGCCGCGCTCACGGTACATCTCCAGCGTGTAAAGCGTGGCCTCCTTGCCCCAATCCTGAAAGTGATTGCCGGTCAATTCCACCACATCCGTACCAACGTACTCCAACAGTTCGATATACTTCGGGTCTGAGCAAAAAATTAGCCGCCGCTGCCCCGCGTTTGGGTATGGGCAGCCCACCGCAAACGGAATTTCATTCGAGATGTGGGCAATATCGGCCTCCAACAACCAATCACGGATGTCTTGCGCCGGGTAAGTGTTGCCATTCAACTCCATTTTGAGCGCAGTGGCGCGCACCAGGGCCGTCACGCCGGTCATCACCAGCGTCACCAGTTTTTCGGGGTCACGGTTGGTAGCCGGGAGAGCACCCGCTGCCCCATTCAAGGCAAACCTCACTTTTAAGGGATACGAATCAAGGGAAAAATTCTTGCGCAGCGGCGAATCGCCATCAAGTTCCAATACTTTTAGTTTTGGATGAATCTGCTCGAATGGCACGATGCCCCAGGAGGCCGGATTCTGCCAAAGGGCCTCGGTCAACCCCTCAGCGGGGATAATTTCCACGCCGGGGCCTGCCTCGCCGTCAAAAAGGGTTTTCATCGCCTCGAAGGTAGATTCCGACAAAAACAACGCCTGGTCATTCCCCAACCATGCCGCCTTTAGCGCATCAAACGCCACCCCATCGCAGACGGTTGGGAAGGCCGCCACGAGAGCGTAAACCCACACAGATGTTCGATATTCGTTATTCGATATTCGATTTTCGAGCATCGAATCAACGTCCAACCAGATTGTCGCTTTGTCTTTGTTCTCAACCCGTTTCGTGCCATCAATCGCAACGGCTACGCGCAGTTTTTCAGGAACGGCGGGTGAAATCCACAGGACGGGAGCGGCTGGCAATACCGGGGTGATTGTCGGCTCGGCGGCCTGAGTCACTGCCAGACCCGCCGGGGTTGGGGTTGCGGCTTGAGAAACGGGAGCAGGCTGGGGCGTGGAGATGTCGGGCGTTAAGGTCGGAGAACATGCCGAGAGAAGAATCAAAACCAGGAGCAGCGTAGAAAGATTGCGGCGCATGAAACATTCCTTTTTCAGAGATTATACCCAGCGCGGGTGAGAATTGCGCTTTTTCTTTAAGCGGGAACGCGCAATTCTCACCCGTGGGTATTATATAATACAGCCATGCCTGACCTTTTCGACCATGCCATGACCGAACGAATGAAAACCGAAGCCCCGCTGGCCGCCCGAATGCGCCCGCGCGTGCTGGAGGAGTACATCGGCCAGGAACACATCATCGGCGAGGGCAAACTCCTGCGCCGCGCCATCGAATCTGACCGCCTGTTCTCGTCCATCATCCTCTGGGGGCCGCCAGGCACGGGAAAAACCACCCTGGCCCAGGTCATCGCCAACCAGACCAAGAGTCATTTCGAAACGCTTTCGGCCATTTTAGCCGGAAAAGCCGACCTGCGCGAAGTGATTGACCGCGCCCAAGAGCGCAACCGGCTCTACAAAGAGCGCACCATCCTGTTCATAGACGAAATTCACCGTTGGAACAAAGCCCAGCAAGACGCCCTGCTGCCCTTCGTAGAAAACGGCACAGTCACGCTGATTGGGGCCACCACCGAAAACCCGTTTTTCGAGGTGATTAAGGCCCTGGTCAGCCGCTCGCGCATCTTCCAGCTGCGCAACCTGAACCAGGCTGAAATCGGCCAACTGCTCGACAGGGCCATCTCGGACCCGCAGCGTGGGTTTGGCAGCCGCAAAATAGACTTATCGCCCGCCGCGCGCGCCCACCTGGTAGATATGGCAACCGGAGACGCTCGCAACGCCCTCAACGCCCTCGAACTGGCAGTAGAGTCGACTCCCACCGATAAAACCGGCATCATCCACATCTCGCTAGAAGTAGCCCAAGAGTCCATCCAACGCCGGGCGGTGCTATACGATAAAGATGGCGACGCGCATTACGATACCATCTCCGCCTTCATCAAATCGGTGCGCGGCTCCGACCCCGACGCCGCGCTTTACTGGCTGGCAAAGATGATTTATGCCGGTGAAGACCCGCGCTTCATCCTTCGCCGCCTGGTTATTTTAGCAGGTGAAGATATTGGGCTTGCCGACCCGCTGGGGCTGGTAGTGGCCTCCTCAGCCGCGCAAGCGTTTGACTTCATCGGCCTGCCCGAGGGGATTTACCCCATTGTCGAGGTCACGCTCTACCTGGCAACCGCGCCCAAATCGAACAGCGCCGGGGCCTACTTCAAGGCCATGCAACTCATCGAGCAGGAGGGAGCCGGTTCGGTGCCAAAACACCTGCAAGATGGCAACCGAGACCGGGAAGCAACCGGGCAGGGCCAGGGCTACATCTACCCCCACGAAATGGAAGGTCACTTCACGCCGCAGCAGTACCTTCCAAAGCGGCTGCTGGGAACCTATTTTTACCGGCCATCTGGCGAAGGGTATGAATCGCAAGTCGAAAACCGCCTGGCCCTGTGGCGCGAAGCCCAAAAGAAAGCCCTGGGCATCGAAACCGAGCGCCATCTGCCCGACCTGCCGCAAGAGAAAATTGATGATTTGAAGCGGAATATCAAATAAAACGAAAGGGCAAGCCATAAGAGCGGCTTGCCCTTTCAAATAAGGAGAAAAAGGCCGGGGTTATCCCTTATTTTTGTTATATACGTCGAAGAAAACGGCCATCAGCAATACAAAGCCCTTAATGGCCTGTTGCCAGTCAATGCCGATTCCCAGGATGGACATGCCATTGTTCATGACGCCGATGACAAACGCGCCAACCACCGCGCCGATAATGGTTCCGATACCGCCGCTGGCAGATGCCCCGCCGATGAAACAGGCCGCAATGACATCTAACTCAAACCCAACACCGGCTTTCGGGGTAGCCGTGTTCAGGCGGGCGGCCACAATCATCCCCGCCAGCGCTGCCAGAACGCCCATATTGACAAAGGTCAGGAAGAGCAGACGCGGTGTGTTAACGCCTGATAGCCGGGCGGCCTTCTCGTTGCCGCCCATCGCATAAATCCGGCGGCCAATCACCGTCTGACTGGTAATGAATGCGAACAGGGCAATCAGGGCCGCCATCACAATCAAAACGTTCGGCAGACCTTTGTATGAAGCCATCAGGTAGCACAAACCCAATACTGCGCCGGAAATCAGCAGGTTCTTGGCGATGAAAAAATACATCGGGGTCACTTCGAAGCCATATTGTTGCTGGTTTTTGCGTGAGCGGTAATCCATGAAAGCCAGCAGAATAACCAGCAAAACCCCAATCAGCATGGTCGTGATGTGAAATCCCTGGTAATTGAAAAAGTCAGGAATGAAACCAGTGCTTAACCGCTGAAAGGGAACCGGGAAAGGCCCAACGGCTTCACCTTGTAAAATGAGCAGGGTCAACCCACGGAAAATTAACATCCCCGCCAAGGTGACGATGAAAGCCGGAATTTTGACATACGCCACCCAAAATCCCTGCCAGGCGCCGACCAGCGCGCCGACCACCAGGCAGATTGCCATCGTGATGCTCCAGTGAACTCCCATTTTGACCATCAACACCGCCGCCACCGCCCCAACAAAGGCCGCCACAGAGCCAACGGAAAGGTCAATCCACCCAGCCACGATGATTAAGAGCATTCCCAGCGCCATGACAATGATGTAGCTATTTTGCAACACAAGGTTGGTGATATTAATGGGCCGAAAGAGAATGCCGTTGGTTGCAAGTTGGAAGAAAATCATAATGACGACCAACGCGATTAACATCCCATACTCGCGAATGTTACTCTTAAATAGGGCTGAAAGGGTTTTCATTATTCTCTCACCTCGTGTTATTGGGTCATGATGCACTTCATTATCGCTTCTTGCGATGCTTCCCTGGCTTGCATCTCGCCGATAATTTTTCCATCGCGCATGACGTAGATGCGGTCACAAACCCCAAGAATTTCGGGAAGTTCCGAAGAAATCAGGATGATTCCCTTCCCATCTTCTGCCAGGCGATTAATAATCGTATAAATTTCATATTTCGCGCCGACATCGATGCCGCGCGTCGGTTCATCGAGTATCAAAATCTCCGGTTCCGCGAAAAGCCACTTGCTCAGCACAACTTTTTGCTGGTTCCCGCCAGATAAATTTACCGCTTCTTGCATAATGCTGGAACATTTGATATTCAATTTTTCACGATATCCCATGGTTGCATTAATTTCCCTGGGTTCATTGACAACGCCACCCGTTGATACCGCATCTAAGTTAGAGAGTGTGATATTGTCTTTGATGGGTTCAATCAAAATCAACCCATAGGCCTTGCGGTCTTCGGTAGCATACGCAATCCCGTTTTGGATGGCTTTATCAATCGTGCTAACATCAATCTCTTTGCCATGTTTGAAAACTTTGCCACTAATCCGAATCCCGTAGGAATGGCCAAAAAGTCCCATCGCCAACTCGGTGCGGCCAGCCCCCATCAACCCAGAGATGCCAACCACCTCGCCTCGGCGCACATTAATATTAACATCATGGCTTACCTTACGGTCTTCGCGCAAAGGATGGTAAGCATTCCAATCACGAACTTCGAATATAACATCACCTATGTCCGATTTGCGCGGCGGGAAGCGATGAGTAAGGTCGCGCCCAACCATGCCGCGAATAATGCGGTCTTCAGTGATTTGTTCGGTCCGACAGTCAATCGTTTCAATCGTCGCGCCGTCACGTAAGATAGTAATTGAGTCGGCCACTTTGGAAACTTCGCTCAATTTGTGCGAAATCAAAATAGACGAGATGCCGTGTTCTTTCAACTGGAGCAACAACTCTAGCAGCTTATCGCTATCGCTTTCGTTGAGAGAAGCAGTTGGCTCATCCAAAATAAGCAATTTGACTTCCTTGGCAAGCGCCTTGGCGATTTCAACCAACTGCTGCTTGCCAACGCCGATATCAGTGATCAACGTTTGCGGCGACTCATGCAATCCTACCCGGCCAAGCAGTTCTTTGGTCTGAGAAATGGCCTCGTTCCAATGAATGATTCCGTTTGTCGCGCGCTCGTTCCCCAAGAATAAATTTTCTGCAATTGATAAAAAAGGAATAAGTGCAAGTTCCTGATGAATAATGACCAGTCCAACTTTTTCCGATTCGGCGATGTCGCGGAAACGGCATTCTTCACCCTGGAAGTAGATTTGACCTTCATAGGTTCCGTAAGGATAAACGCCACTGAGAACCTTCATCAGGGTCGACTTCCCCGCCCCATTTTCACCAACCAGGGCATGGATTTCACCCTGCCGCACGCTAAAACTTACATTATCAAGCGCCTTAACGCCAGGGAATGTCTTGGTGATGTTGCGCATTTCCAGAATAACATCAGACATATTCTTCTTATCCTTGGGGCGTGAAATAATAATAGTCTGCCGTTTGATTCTAATCGAAGAGTGACTTTTATGCGTAAAACCGGAGGAAAGAAAAGGTGTGCGAAGGCTTGGCACCCTCACACACCAGGATGTAGCGCAGTTTACTTAAGCTGGTCGGCAGTATAGTAGCCGCTCTCAACCAGGTACTTCTCGTAGTTGGTGATGTCGACACTGAAGGGGGTCAGCAGGTAGGAAGGCACAATCTTGACGCCGTTGTCGTAGGTCTTGGTGTCGTTAATCGGAACTTCCTGACCCTTGAGGGCGGCATCGACCATCTTGGCGGTCTGCTTGGCCAGTTCGCGGGTATCTTTGAAGACGGTGTAGGTCTGCTCGCCAGCAATCATGGCTTTGACAGAGGCAACTTCAGCATCCTGGCCGGTGACAACGGGCATCGGCTGGTCAGCAGAGCCGTAACCAACGCTCTTCAGGGCCGAAATGATGCCAATGGAGAGACCGTCATAGGGAGACAGCACGGCGTCCACGCGCTTGTCGGTGTAGTAGGCGCTCAGCAGGTTTTCCATGCGGGCCTGGGCAACGATGCCATCCCAGCGCAGGGTCGAGACTTTGTCCATCCCAGTCTGGCCAGATTGCACTACCAGCTTGCCGCTGTCGATATAGGGCTGCAAGACCGACATGGCGCCATCGTAGAAATAGAAGGCATTGGTGTCATCGGGCGAACCACCGAACAGTTCTATATTGAAGGGGCCAGCAGCATTCTTCAGGTCGAGGCCGGCTTCGATCTGGCTGCCCATGATGACGCCGACGCCGAAGTTATCGAAGGTGGCGTAGTAATCGACGTTTTCAGATTTGACCAGCAGGCGGTCGTAAGCAATTACCAGCACGCCGGCTTCTTTGGCCTTGGACAGGGCATCGGTCAGGGTGCTGCCATCGATGGCGGCAATCACGAGCACATTCGCGCCCTTGGTAATCATGTTTTCGATCTGGGCGAGCTGGTTCGGGATGTCATCATCGGCGAACTGCAGGTCGGTATCGTAGCCCATGGCCTGGAATTCTTTGACCATGCTTTCGCCATCAGAAATCCAGCGGGTAGAAGTCTTGGTGGGCATGGAAATGCCCACCAATTTCTTCGCGGCAGGCTGTTCGGCGGCAGGCTGTTCGGCGGCGGGCTGTTCGGCGGCGGGCTGTTCGGCGGCGGGCTGTTCGGCGGCGGGCGATTCAACAGCGGGGGTGCCGCAGGCGCTGAGGACCATCGACAGGACAGTCAAGAGCGCAAAAACGGACAACAGGGTATTTCTCTTCATTGCGTAAAATCCTCTCTTCCTAAAGGGTGAAAAGGTTGTAAACGTTATCGATAACGTTATCGATAACATTGTAGCGTTTTATGCATCCATCGTCAAGAGAGATTCTGACATTCGTCTTGAAAATGTGTGACAAATAACGGAATTTTAGACTACGCCGGTCGGGGCGTACTCTCGCGCGCCACCAGGCTGGTTTGAAGCGTGAGCGTTCGGCCAGCCTGGCCGGTGTCACTCCCCTCAATTTGCTCTAGCAAAGTTTTAACTGCTAAACCGCCCAGTTCGCGCAGCGGCTGCTCAACGGTTGTCAACGCTGGGGTAAAGCAGGGCGATTCAGCCAGGTTATCGAATCCAATCACGGCCAGTTCGTCAGGAACACGAATCCCATGCGCGTTGGCGTAGTGCAAAACGCCAAGCGCCATCTGGTCGTTGCTGACAAAGATAGCATTCATGCTGGGATACTTCGTCACCAACTCGGCAAAAGCGGCCTCCCCGCTCACCGAATTCCAATTACCCTGCGCCCACTTCTGCGGCGAAACCGCAACCCCGGCATTTTTCAGGGCATCTTCCCAACCCTGTTTACGCTGGCGGGCTTCCAGCCATTCGAGCGGACCGGTAATCAGACCAATGTGACGCCTGCCCAGAGAGAGCAGGTACTCCACTGCCGCGCGCGCGCCGCCATAGTTGTCAATGCTGATGGTCGTGTAATTCGGGTTGGGCTGGCATTTCAGGAAGACAATTGGCGGACAAAACGAGGGCAATTGCGACTGGGCGACCTTAACGTTCTCGTTCCACTCTGGCCCGGCAAAAATGATGCCCTCCACATGATGCGCCATGAGCGATTCAATGACTGGTACGATGTCGGGCGTGTCAAATCGCGGCAACTCTTTAAGGAAGATGGAGTATCCCAGGCTGTCACATTGTTCCGTGATACCGTTCAAAGTTTGCGAAACGCCGACATATTTCAGCCCGGCAATAATAACCCCCAAGGTATAACTGTGCTGCCGCACCAGGCTGCGAGCCAGGGCGCTGGGCTGATAGCCCATTTCGGCAATGGTCTTCTCGACAAGTTCGCGCGTTTCAGGGGAAACATCGGGGCGCTTATTGATGACGCGCGACACGGTTTGAGTTGAGACATTGCACGCTTGGGCAACATCTTTAATTGTGGTTTTACGAAGGCGCTTTCGGAGCATTTTTTCACCTGGGAAGGAAATTTGTCATATTGTATTTTATTATACCTTTGTTATAATGTCCTGTGAACGATAACGGTAACGATAACAAATCATCAAAAAACAGAAGAATCGTTTACCCAGAAATCACGTTAACTACACAGGAGAAGACTATGAACCAGACTGCTGCCCAGCAAGCCATTGCCAGCGGTAAAACTGTCCTCGGCATCGAACTCGGCTCAACGCGCATCAAAGCCTTGCTAATTGGGCTTGACTATACGCCGCTCGCCTCGGGCAGTCATGACTGGGAGAATCGCTACAAAAACGGCGTTTGGACTTACAACCTCGACGATGTTTGGGCGGGCTTGCAAGATGCCTTTCGCAACCTGCGCGCCGATGCGCAATCTAAACATGATGCCCCCCTACAAACGGTGGGAGCGATAGGCTTTAGCGCGATGATGCACGGCTACATGGCCTTCGACCAGAACGGCAACCAGCTTGTCCCCTTCCGCACCTGGCGCAACACCAGCACCGGGCAAGCCGCCGCCGAACTGACGGATTTATTCCAATTCAACATCCCCCAACGCTGGAGTATTGCCCATGTCTGGCAAGCCATCTTGAACGAGGAGGCGCATGTCGGGCAAATCAGTCACCTGACCACGCTGGCGGGCTATATCCACTGGAAATTAACCGGGCAAAAGGCGATGGGCGTAGGCGATGCTTCAGGCATGTTCCCTATCAACAGCGCAATCAACGATTTCGACAAACGCCTGATGAACTTGTTCAACCAACAACTTACCGCCAAAAACGTCACCTGGAAACTGGAAGACATTCTGCCTCGCGTGCTGGTTGCGGGTGAAAGCGCTGGGACGCTTACCGAAGAAGGCGCCAAACTGCTCGACCCAAGCGGCGAACTAAAAGCCGGGATTCCGCTCTGCCCGCCAGAGGGCGACGCGGGCACGGGCATGGTCGCCACCAACAGCGTAGCGGCGCGCGCAGGCAACGTTTCGGCGGGAACATCCGTTTTCGCCATGATTGTGCTGGAGAAAGCGCTCTCGAAACTCTACACCGAAATTGATATGGTCACCACCCCCAGCGGGAAGCCAGTGGCAATGGTTCATAGCAATAATTGCACTTCCGACCTGAACGCCTGGGTGGGCCTGTTTGAAGAATTTATGCAGGCGCTTGGCGTGGAAGTCAGCCAGGCCAAACTTTTTGAAACGCTCTACCAGCAAGCCCTCAAGGCCGAGGCAGATGGCGGCGGCTTGCTGGCTTATAACTATGTCTCTGGCGAGCACCTGACCGGCTTCGAGCAGGGCCGCCCGCTTTTCGTCCGGTCGCCGGAGAGCAGGTTAACGCTGGCAAACTTCATGCGCACGCACCTGTTCTCGTCGCTCGGCGCGTTGAAAATCGGCATGGACATCCTGTTCGAGCAGGAACAAGTAAAACTCGACCAACTGCTCGGTCATGGTGGCTTTTTCAAAACCCCCGAAGTCGGCCAGAAGATGATGGCAGCGGCGATGGGCGTCCCGGTCTCGGTGATGTGTACCGCCGGGGAAGGCGGCGCATGGGGAATGGCTTTGTTGGCGGCTTACATGCTCTCAAAACCTGGCAACCCGCTGGAAGTCTACCTGACCAATCAGGTTTTTGCCAACGAAGCAAGTGTCACCATCGTGCCCGACCCCAAAGATGTGGATGGTTTCGCGGCGTTCATGGAACGCTACCGAAAAGGCCTGGGCATTGAGCGGGCGGCGGTGAATTTTTTAATTGAGTGATTTAAGGATTGGGTGATTGAAAATCATAAAATCACCAAATCAAAAAATCACAAAATAAAGGAGTGCCATGCTCGAAAAACTCAAAGAACAAGTCTGCCAGGCTAACCTGCTGCTGCCAAAGTATGGACTGGTTACGTTTACCTGGGGCAATGTATCGGGGATTGACCGCGCGGAGGGGTTGATGGTCATCAAACCATCGGGCGTTTCTTACGATAATATGCAACCCGCTGATATGGTCGTAGTGGAATTGGAAACCAGCAAAGTTGTGGATGGCAAGTTCAAGCCTTCATCTGATACCCCGACTCACATCGAGCTGTACAAAGCTTTCTCAGATATCGGCGGAATTGTTCACACCCACAGCCGCTGGGCAACCAGTTTCGCCCAGGCCGGGCGCGGAATCAGCGCGCTTGGCACAACCCATGCCGATTATTTCTATGGCGAGATTCCCTGTACCCGCAAGATGACCCTTGAAGAAATCCAGGGCGAATACGAAAAGGAAACCGGCCTGGTTATTAAAGAAACCTTTCAAGGCAAGAACCCGGATTCCATCCCGGCGGCGCTGGTTTACAGCCACGGCCCGTTTGTCTGGGGCAAGAATCCATTAGATGCGGTGCATAATGCCGTCGTGTTGGAAGAAATCGCGTTCATGGACATCCAGACGATGCTGCTCACGCCCGGCACCCCGCCCATGCAGCAGGAATTATTAGATAAGCACTACCTGCGAAAACACGGCGCGAATGCCTATTATGGACAATAAAGTTGTTCGGGAGTCGAAAATCTCCCGATTTTCGAATGTCCAATGTCTGGAGACATTGGACTCCAAAAGGAGACGCTATCATGATTGACCTGAAACAATACGAAATCTGGTTTGTGACCGGCAGCCAGCACCTGTACGGCCCGAAGACGCTCGAACAGGTCGCGGCGCATTCGCGTGAAATCGCGGGTGCGCTCGATGCTTCGGCGCAAATACCGGTCAAAGTTGTGTTCAAGCCCGTCCTGACCACACCCGAGGCAATCAAGGAACTGTGCCTGGAAGCCAATTCCGCCAAAAACTGCATCGGCCTGGTGACTTGGATGCACACCTTCTCCCCGGCCAAGATGTGGATTGGCGGGCTGACGCTGCTCAAAAAGCCGATTGCCCACCTGCACACCCAATACAACAAGGAAATCCCCTGGTCTGAAATTGATATGAACTTCATGAACCTGAACCAGGCCGCGCATGGCGACCGCGAATACGGGTTCATCGGCAGCCGCCTGCGCCTGGAACGAAAAGTAGTGGTGGGTTTCTGGCAGGATGCCGAAGTCCAGCGCGAGTTGGGTGTTTGGGCGCGCGCCGCGGCTGCCTGGGCCGACTGGCAGGGCGCGAAAGTGGCCCGCTTTGGCGATAACATGCGTGAAGTGGCCGTCACCGAGGGTGACAAAGTCCAGGCGCAAATCCAGTTTGGGTACGCTGTTTACGGCTATGGCGTGGGAGACCTGGTCAAGGCAGTCAACGAGGCCAGCGAGGCCGAAATCAGCCAGATGATGCAAACCTACCTCGATGAGTACGATGTTGTCCCGGCGCTGCGTCCCGGCGGCGAGCGCAATACCTCGTTGCGCGAAGGGGCGCGGATTGAAGTCGGGATGCGCAACTTCTTAAGCGCGGGCGGCTTCAAGGCTTTCACCACCACCTTCGAGGATTTGCACGGACTGGCGCAACTGCCGGGGCTGGCCGTCCAACGCCTGATGCGCGACGGCTACGGCTTTGGCGCGGAGGGCGATTGGAAAACCTCGGCCCTGGTTCGAGCGATGAAGGTCATGGCCGCTGGGCTGCCAGGCGGCGTCTCGTTCATGGAGGATTACACCTACCACTTTAGCGCGAGCGGCGAAAAAGTGCTCGGCGCGCACATGCTCGAAATCTGCGAATCGATTGCCAAAGCAGGCGCGAAGCCCAAACTGGACATCCTGCCGCTCTCGATTGGCGGCAAGGCCGACCCAGTGCGCCTGATTTTCGACGCGAATCTCGGCCCAGCGATTGGCGCTTCCATTATGGACATGGGTCAGCGATTCCGCATCGTTGCCAATGTGGTGGATGTCGTCCCAACCGACGCGCCGCTGCCCAAACTGCCTGTGGCCCGCGCCCTGTGGCTGCCCCGCCCGAACCTGAAAGTGGCAGCAGCAGCCTGGATTTACGCCGGCGGCGCGCATCACACCAGTTTCAGTTACGCTGTCACCGCCGAACACCTGAAAGACTTTACAGCCATGGCGGGCGTTGAATTCCTGGTTATTGATGAAAAGACCGAAGTCGAGGCTTTCAAAGATAAACTGCGCTGGAACGATTTGTATTATCACCTGTCAAAGGGCATATAAACGAAAACAGCCCACGCAAAGCGATTGCGCTCTCCAACCTGGAAGCGCAATCGCTTTTTCCATCAACAAATCAGCAATGCGGCAATCTGAGCATCCGTCTCGGCAAACAGATTTCGGATTTGACGAATTTGCGCGGATTTTAAATATAATCCTTGGGATTCTGTATAATTCGTGTACCAAAAGGGTTTAGTACACCGTAAATTAAGTTTCTTTGAACTTCTTGTTGGCAGATTGAACTTTG
>CAYLZI010000083.1:0-13479 GCA_964388215.1 uncultured Anaerolinea sp. | reverse complement strand
ATGCTAAGGTTCAGACTGTCAACGAGAAATTCAAGGATATTTAGTTTACAGTGTACTTACTCTCCCGTTTTTATGTGATTCTATGTTCTTCTACGGCGCGCAAGTCATGGTTGGCGTCCAGAATCCCAGCGTAGCGTTGCCAGCCAGTGTAATGTGTTTGACGCAAGAGAGGCTGCCGGCGCTGTCGTAAAAACTTATATCGACATTTGCGCTGCTGGTGGTGGTGTTTTGAATGTAAAAGGCGGCCTGGTAAGTTGGGGTGTAGGCGTTCTTGAACAACATGGGCAGGTAGGCGTTCAGGCTGCCGCCAGGCGCCCCGTTATAGGCGGTAATTTCGGGTCCCAGGTGTGGCCGCCCAACCGCGATGATGTTTTGGATGGACGTGACCTTCGCGCCGCCCGAAAATCCATCGGCCAGGCCGTTTACCGAAGGCAGCCAGATGCTGCTAATGGCGCCAGCGGCCAAGGTCAGGTTTTGCGTGGCAGCGTTTGAGCCTGTGCTGGTAACGTATTGAACGGTGACATTCGCGCTCGTTCCGCTGATATTTTGAAGATAGAGGGCCGCGTTATAGGTTCCCCCAAATGCTTTGCGGAAGAGCATTGGCACATAGGCAGTGGGCGTTCCGCCGCTGAAACCATTATAGGTGGTGATTTGCGTCCCAAGGTGGGCGCGCCCGACAGCGACGATATCCTGCGTAGATGTGACTTTTACCCCGCCAACGAAGCCACTGGGTAAAGAGCCGATATCGCATGTGACTGAGAGTGACCAATAACTCTTGTTTGCGTTTCCGGGCAGAGTATCATATTTTGTACAAGCAGGCGTTCCATTCAGGTTGATGTATTCAACAGTCAGGCTCGCGCTATTTTCGGTTGTGTTCTGAATATACAAGGCGGTATTGTAAGAGCCAAAACCATTTTTGAAAAACATCGGAAGCCAGGCCGTGCTTGTGCCGCTCGAAAAACCGTTATAAGTCATTACCTCGGCCCCAACATGCGGGCGGCCAACTGCCAGAATGTTTTGCAATGAGTTAATTTTGGCGCCCCCGGCAAATCCGGTTGGAATACCCGCCTCGCTGGGCAGCCAATATCCTTTGGATGCGTTGGCGGCCAAAGTATCATTTTTGGTGTAAACAACGCTGCCTGCGTTATTTATAAATTGAATGGTGATGGGGGCAGATACGTTGCTCATGTTCTGAACGTAAAGCGCGGAGTCATACGAACCGCCGAAGGCATCCTTGAATAACATGGGGGCAAATTGCACTTTGTTTCCCGCGCTTGCGCCTATGTAAGATGCAATTTGGCTGCCCAAGTGTGGGCGGGCGGCGGCAACGATGTTCTGGTTAGAGCGAATGGAAACGCCTCCAACCCATGTGCTGGGAATTGGCCCCTTGGCAATGATATAAACTTCGCCGCTGGTGTAGGGCAAACCGGCTAAGGGGGTGCCGTCCAGGTCAGAAATGGTCGCGCTGGTTGGCACATCAAGGCGCAGGGTTCCATTTCCTGTGCCGGTATTTACTGTGACCGTGTAGGTGGTTCCAGAGCCAGAGACACTGGTTACGGACTGGCTGGCGATTGTTCCTGTTTTTGTCAGCGAGAAATCACCCGCAGCAACGCCGGTCACCGCTTTGGAGAATGTCACCTGGAATTGCACGCTGGCAAGGCCAGTGGGGTTGGCATGAACCCGGTTGATTGAAGAGACTGTAGGCGTTGTCGCATCGAGGATGATTGTGGCATCTACGAACGGGCCAACTTTTCCATCACTGTCTACAATGGCTACCCGCCAATAGTATGTTTTGCCGTTCACATAAACCTTGGTGGGTGTCCAGCGTGTATTGTCTGTGGTTGTAGAATCATAGACAGGAGAAAAGGTTGGGTTTTCAGATGATTCAAACTTATATCGCGCCGCGCCGGTGACGGGCGTCCAGATAAACGTTGGCGTGTAGTTAATATTTGTGCCAGAAAGCGGGCTGACCAGCGTGGTAATGGGGTATTGTTTGGTAAAAGTAACGGCTGCGCTGTAGTTGCCCTGTTTCCCGTCTCCGTCTTTTATTGCTACGCGCCAGTAATATTGGCCATCGTCATATCCTTTAATGGGCGTCCAGCAACGTTGTTCTGTTTCTATGCTGTCGAAGGGGCTGGAGAATGTGGGTTCTTTGCTGACCTGGACGAAATATTTCCAGGCTGCAAAGAATGGGTTATTCGATGCGTCATTAACGATGACGGGATTCCAGCATAATGTTGGGGCGCGCCCAACAACGCCAGAGGGAGAGTGAGTCAGGCCGGTTGGGGTCGGCAAGGAAAGAGTAAAAGTTTGGGATGGCGACCAGTTGTTCGTGACGCTTCCGTTGCGCTTTGCCCTAACGCGCCAATAATAGGTAGCATTTGCCAAGGTGGATGTGTGGGTGTAGGAGTTTTGTCGGGTTGGTGAAACGTTAATTACGGTTGAACCAAAGCCTGGGTCAGTTGAGACTTGTAAATCGTAAGATTCAGCGCCTTCTACGATGTCCCAGCGAAAGGTTGGGGTGGCCGAAGTGATAGATGTTGTCAGATTCTGTGGGATGAATCCTAACCGTTCAAAGCGCCAGCCCTGCGTCCAGGCGCCAGAGTAGAGGCTGCTTCCGACCCGGTAACGCGGCTGAACCCTCCAGTAGTATGTATTATCACCCAGAAAGTCTTTCTCCCAGGCGTGCGAGGTTTGGCCGTAATAGGCTGTATCAGATGTCAGTGTATATGTTCCCGCCTCGCTGGTAAACTGTGGGTCGAGATAGGCTTTCATATACGCGCCGGACCAGGGAGCCTGGATGGGCCATTCCCAAAAAAATGGCAAGATAGAGGGGCTTGTGGATGGGTCTACGCCTGCATCGTTGGGCGGCGCTAATAGATTCATGCGCTCGGTGACATTCGCAAAGCGGCTGATTGGCCCGCTCCCCGGTATGGACGGGTTAGACGGCACCGAATCTTGCGGCTGGCCGCTGCTTGCTGGCAGGCTAAACAATGAAATTGCATAACTCCCGGTTGTATCTTGGTATCCAATCGAAGTGTTGGGCAACTGCGCTTCCACATAACCGCTGCTATAAATCAGGCTCGCGCCGATATCGCTAAGAATTTGAACTTGCCAGCTGCTGCCTGTCCACCGATAAAGAAACGCCTTGGAAGCAGAATAAGCTCCTGCTTCTTGCAAAATATAAAGAGCATACTCAGGGCGGTATTCTGGAATGGTAGTTACAGTATATCCTCGGGCGTCGCTGGTTGCTCCTGAGCCTTGCAGGTGGTCTATATCCAGGTAAAGCGCATAGGTAATATTTTTTGTGGGCGAGGCAGGGACGTGAAATCCGAAATGCCAGTAGCCGCTAGATTGAGCTGCTTGAAGAGTGGTCAATTCATAGTCTGCATCGGCGGCATCGCTAGCAGGGTCGGAACCAATTTGCAGGCGATTTTCTGCGGCTCCAAGCATGCGGGTAAATCCCCACTGGCTTTGGGCTGCAATCTGGAAGCGCCGCGCCTCGCTCCAGGTACCGCTCGGCGACTTGCGTACCCTCCAGTAATAAACGCCAAAATCTACATCCCCCAGGCTGCGTTGCGCCAGGACTTGGGTGGGGGTATAAGCCGGGTAAGGGACAGTTGCCGAATTGACGATTGTGCTAAAGTTCACGTCCTGGCTGATTTCAACATCATACGCAGATGCGCCGCTGATGGGAAACCATTCTAGCAGCGGGGTCATTTCAGAAAACTCGAAGCCTGTTGTCGGGCGAATCAAGGTTGGAGCGTCGCTGCTGCCGGTTGCTGCTAACCCAAGAGCAGGGTTGAAGCGCGTTTTCCATATTTGGCTCCAGGCTCCGGCTTCGCTTCCGCTAACTAACGGACGAACCCGCCAGTAATAGTCTGTATCGGTAAGTGGGGTAAATGGGTTGTTGTTTGTTGGCGTGGCGTACTGATTTTCAGTGTCCACGCTCCAATCTACAGATGAAAAGGTTGGGTCTGTTGAAACCTGCAAGCGATATGCATGTGGATAGATTGCGCCTCGGTTAATCTCGGAAGTTGGCTGGTAAACACGATGCCAGATGAAGATTGGCAATGCTACCGTTCTATCTTCATAAGGATTGGTTGTGGCTTCTGGGTAACCAATAAATTCATTCGGAGGGTAATAGTAAAGTGGGTAAACCTGGTGTGGGGCAAGCGAGGTATAGTAACTGCGATATGAAGCGGTGTCGCTCTCTTTTCCTTTATTATTATTGCCGTCGTAAGGGGTTACGCGCCAGTAGTAAGTGGTGTTATCTCCTTCATACTTGTTTGGGCTATAAAATGTATTGGCTGTATAGCCGCTGTCAAACATGGGCGAGAAGTTAGCGTACTTGCTGATTTCGACAAAATACCTGGCCGCTCCGGGGACGGGCGTCCAGCTATAAATTGGAAGGCGCGTGTGTTGGTGATTGTTCGTTGGGGTAAGAAGCACGGGTTTGATATACCAACGCTTAACGAATGCATGGTAGCCTGACCATTCGGACGTTGAAGCCCCGGAGTGAGTCCTTACTCGCCAGTAGTAGTTAACGTCATTGGGCAAAGTATTTGTCGGTGTATATGCCGTATTGCGTGTATCAATTTGCGTGACATTCGACCCAAACGTGGAATCAGTGGAGTATTGTAGACGATAATATTGAGCGCCACTCACAGCGGTCCAGCGGAAGGTAGGGGTAAAGGTTGGGGTCGTGCCGTTTGCTGGCTCTAACAAGGTGGGAATCAGGTTATAACTGGCGTTGAAGGAGCGTTCCTCGCTTGGCGTGCCGTCACGATTGCCGATATCAACGGGGATGACGCGCCAGTAATAAGTGCCGTTGGCTAGTTTATTGTTTGGCTGGTGGGAAGTTGCCAGGGTTGTAGCGCTGTAAACCTGGCCGGTACCCCCGGGTCCCGTATAAATTTGCAGTTTATATTTTGCCGCGCCGGTTACGGCGCTCCAGGTAAACAAGGGAGAATCGTAAAAACCAATCGCGGCATAAGCATCTGGGGCAATGAGCGTGGGTGTGTTAGCGGAGGAAGCCCATTGTTTGGTAAAACTCCAAATCGTGCTGTAGTCGCTGACTGGGGCAGGCGCCTCGACCCTGACGCGCCAGTACCAGGTACCATCTTGGAAGGAGTTGGGGTGGGTATAGGATGCGTTGGGCGTGGTTGTGTTCACTAACAGGGTAGTAAACCCAATATTGTTGCTGATTTGTAAGCGGTAACTGGTTGCGCCGGTGACAGGCGCCCACTTAAGTTCTGGGATTCCCAGTGGCGGCGTATCTGCCGGGGTGGTGGTTACGCCATTGTCCGGGGAAAGCAAAGTTGGCGCTTCGAGGGCCCGGGCTGGGGTTACATGTAGAGGGCTAAAGAGCAATGAAAAAATCACGCATAAAAGCCCCAATTGTTTGAGCCAGTTTGTGTTCATGGTGTCCTCCATAACATGAATTCGACTAATGGACTATAGATAAAGCATTTTGTCTGGTTTATCAAGTGATGAAAAGCAACTTTTGGGCTAACAAGTCTATCAATTACTGCGCTTTCATGGTATGCCGACCGAAAGATTGATGTAGGGTTTGCTGGTTGCGCCAGACATAACCTGGTAGCCCAGAAATAAATACCTGTCTGAAAATTCGATTTGGGTTTGCCCAAAGTAGGTCTCATTGACATAGGCTCGTACCTGCGGCCCGTTAATTTTTAGCGTCAATCTCAAATTTCCATTCCAAAGGCTTGACTCTGGTGTTTCTGATAGAACGCTATCGGCTCCGTTGGCATCGTAGCGTGCCAACTGAATTAGTCTTTTGTTTCCTTCTCGAAGGATGCGAAACCCGATTGAAGTTTGATAGCCGCGTTCCTGTTTGCTCAACATAACCAGGAAGCGAATGGCGGTCAGCTCTTTGATGTGAACGTCAACGCTAAATTCATTTCCAGTTTCTATTTTCCTGCTGATTCCAAACACGCCAATCCTCATGCCCGATTCACGGTAAAAGAGAATGCGGTCAGTTTCTGAAATTCCCAACCCAAGCAAATCGTTCAGGCAGTTTGCCCCAATTGTAATAGACGGATTTAAAGTAGATGATGGCAGCCAAGGGCATTCTATGTTGGCTGGCGTTGTTGGGGTGGGGGTTTCCGTTTCTGTGCTTGTTAGCGCAAGTGTAAGAGTGGGCGTATTAGTTGGGATAGGCGTATCAGTTAGCGTGAGCGTATTGGTTGGAAATAGCGTTGCCGTCCACGTTGGGGATGGTTCTAGAGTTGGTGTTGGGGAGAATGAAAACAAGCCAGCCTGGTGCAGGGCGATCAAGCCGGTAATGAGTGCGCCAAGCAAAGTCGCCGCAGCAGTAATGATTGCGGGTAGTTGCTTAACGAACTCACTACCTGTCTGATTTATGTTACTGGCTGCTTCGGCGCTGCCTGACTTGGGTTTAAGCTTGGCTGGCTTGGCCTCGGTTGGTTTTGTCTCGATTTTGGAATCTTTTTTGTGATTGCGCATATACTACCCTCCGCGCCGGTGAGATGATATATATTTAAGCAATAGTATACATGAAATACCCCCATAAGTACCGTGCAAGATAATGATTTTCAGCACCGCTTTGTTTTCGTTCTCTGTTTTGCTATACTTACTCTAGCGTCTATTTTAGAAAGGAGAGTGTTTTATGATAGGTTTTGGTTTAGGCCTGCTGATTGGATTTGCGGCCTGGTTTTTCTTGCGATACATTCTGACGTCTTTTTATACAGTGGACCAGAATGAACGCGCAGTTAAAACCATTTTTGGGCGGGCAGAGCGGGTTGGGAAAGCCACCACGGCAAATTCGCCGCTTGGCGAAACGTTGAGCGAAGAACACAAACAACGCTACAACTATCCCCAGGTGCGCGTTATTCCACCCGGCGGGCCTTATTTCAAATGGCCCTGGGAGAAAATCCACAAAGTTTCCATTGCAACCCAGACCATTAACATGGCGCAAGACCTGGAAGACCCGCGCGCTAACGCCAGCGGCACCCTGCTCGAAGCGGTAACAAAAGACCAGTTGAACACCGGTCTCACCGGACAGATTCGCTACCGGGTGGCGGAAAACAACCTGTACGCCTACCTGTTTGGCGTCAAGCGTCCTATCTTGCACATCATGGGTTACTTTGTTTCGGTGCTGCGCGAACGGATTGCCGGTTTCGAGGCCCCCAAGTCTAGCGAAGATGGGATTGGCGGGTTGAGTGGCGTTTCTGGCGTCTCCATCAACGACCTGCGCAAGAACCTGCGCGACCTGAACGAACACATGGAGCGGGAATGCGCCTCGTCTGCGGCGCGTTATGGCATTGTGTTGGATGCCTCTTTGATAACTGGAATTGACCCGCCTGCCGAAGTAGAGTCGGCGCTGGCCGCCATTAACACCGCTCACAATCAGGTTTCATCCGATATCAGCCTGGCGCAGGCTGCCGCCGACCAGAAAATCGTCCAATCGAAGCGGGCGGTCGAAATCGAGACCCTCAATGCCCAGGCCGAGGTCGAACCATTAATTGCACTCGCCGACCAATTGACCGCCCTGCAAAAGAGCGGGTCGGGAGCATTGCAATCTTACTTGCGCAACGTCAGACTCAAACTCTATAGCCGTGCCCAGAAAATCGTGCGGGAGGTGGAATAATGGAAACCGAGTTAATTAGTTTCTTTGTGGGCGGCGCGATTTCTTTCTTTGGCATGTGGTTCGTGATGCCGACTTCGCTGTGGTTTTTGCGTCATCTTGGCTTTTACACCACCGTAGACGAGGGCACCTGCCAGGTTTATATCCTATTTGGCCGCGTGGCTGGGATTTTGGCCGAGCCGGGGCTGGTGTTCCTGCCGCTCAAACTTGGGCCGAGCGCCTTCCTGGTCAACTGGCTGGGGAGCCGCAAAGTCCTCGATATGCGCATTGACCAGCAATACCTGCGCAGCACACCCGTCAACTCGGAAGAAGGCGCGCCGATGGGCGTTGGTATTTGGTATGAGATGTATATCAGCGACCCGGTGGCCTACCTGTTCAAAAACGCCGACCCGCGCGGTTCGCTGGCTGCCAATGTCAGCAACGCGGTCGTGCGTTCGCTCAGCAACATGCCGCTCGAACAAATGCTGATAGACCGGCACGGCATGAGCCGCACCGTGCGCGAGGAAGTCTCGCCGCGTTCAAACGAGTGGGGTTATAAGCTTGGCTCAGTCTACATCCGCAAGGTGCATTTCCGCGATATTGGCATGATTCAGCAAATCGAGGCCAAAGTGGTCAATCGCCTGCGCCAGGTCACATCTGCCATCAAGCAGGATGGGTCCAACCAGGTCAACATCATTACGGGTACGGCAGAGCGCCAGGCGGCAGTCGAGTTTGCCAAGGCCGGGGCAATCCGCCCTCGTATTGTGGGTGAAGCCATGCAGAAAATTTCTGCCGACCAGGAAGTTGGCGCTGCTCTGTTCGAAATTCTAGAAACGCAGAATATCCTGGAAGGCAAAGGCCAGTTAACGTTGATACCGCCAGACAGGGAATTGCTCAAACAATTATTGGCATCGGGTTAATGAATTTTCTCAAATAACCAATTCGTGCTGATAAATAAAACCCCCGCTTCCAGCCGAAGCGGGGGGTGCGCATTATTCAATGTTCAGAATTTTCAGCCTGAGTGTGCCACCGGGGGTCTTGGCTTCCACTGTGTCACCGATTTTATGGTCCATCAGAGACCGGCCAATCGGAGATTCATTGGAAATTTTTCCGTTGCGAGGGTCGGCTTCTTTTGCGCCGACGATGTAGTATTTCTCTGGCTCGAAGTCATCCTCCTGCACCGTGACAGTCACGCCAACGCCGACTACATCTTTCGAGACCGCGCCCTCGATGATTGCTGCAGCGGACAGGATGTATTCCAACTCTTGAATGCGGCCCTCGAGAAAGGCCTGGTCTTCCTTGGCCTTATGGTAATCTGCATTTTCCGAAAGGTCGCCCATTTGGATGGCATCGCGCAGCCGCCTGGCGAGGGCTTCGCGCTGCGGGCCTTTCAGGTCGGTCAGTTCGATATTGAGTTTTTCCGCGCCTTCGGCGGTCAGATAAATTGGTTCGGGCATGGTGTCCTCCTTACAAAAAGAAAACTCTGGGTAATCGTTGTTGGTCACCCAGAGTCTCCCAAAAATCGGCGTGGGAAGTTCAGGGTTTCAGGAAAGGGTCGAACAGGCGTTGGTGTTCTTCTATAGCAAAGCGGTCGGTCATCCCGGCGATGTAGTCGCAGATGGTGCGCTCCAGGCCGCGAATTGGAACCATTTTTTGATACTGATTCGGTAGAATAGCGGGTTCTTCACGGTAGGCATTGAACAGATTGGCGATGATTTTCTCGGCCTTGACTTGCATCCGCACCACGCGATAGTGGCGGTACAGTTTTTGGTAGAGGAAATCTTTCAACTCACGGTTGCGGCGGCGCATGTCGTCACCAAATCCGACTACGTTATGGCCGAGTTTTTGCAAATCGAGCGCCGATTTCGCGCCGCTGTCTTTGAGCCTTGCATCGGTGGATTGCGCCATATCGGTCACGAGCAGCCCAACCAGGTGGCGAATCATGCGGTGACGTTCGATGTCATCTAGCAGGGGGCCGCGCCAGTTGTAGGTTTCCTTCAGCGTTTCCCAAAGGGCGATGCCGTCGAGTATGTGCGGGGTAATCATACCAGAGCGCAGGCCATCATCCAGGTCGTGGGTAGTATAGGCCAGTTCATCGGCTACGTTGGCGATTTGTGTCTCGAGGTTGCCGCGCAAATCGGGGTTGAAGTCGCGCGCGTCGGAGATGTCATATTCCGATTCATGCTTGACAACGCCCTCGCGCACCTCCCAGGTTAGGTTCAGGCCGGGAAATTCGGGGTATCGCTGCTCCAGTTCGGTGACGATGCGGAAGGATTGTTTGTTGTGGTCGAAACCGCCGGCATCTTTCATCAGCCGATTGAGGGCCACTTCGCCCGAGTGACCGAAGGGGGAGTGACCGAGGTCGTGCGCCAGGCAGATGGCCTCCACCAGGTCTTCGTTGCCGCCCAGCGCGCGCGCCAGGGTGCGGCCAATTTGGGCTACTTCAAGGGTATGCGTCAGTCGAGTGCGGAAGTAATCGCCTTCGTAGTTAATAAAGACCTGGGTCTTGTATTCCAGGCGGCGGAAGGCGGTTGTGTGCAAGATACGGTCGCGGTCACGCTGGAAGGAGGTTCGGTAATCTGGCTCTCCGTCAAGGTAAGCGCGGCCTTTGGTATCGCGGCTGCGCATTCCATAGGGGGCAAGCGCCTTATTTTCCAGTTCTTCGAGCATGGAACGGTCGAAGTACATGTTTTGCCTTTCGATGAAGATGTCATTGCGAGATTCGCTGGTCGAGCAGCCCGGTTTTTGGGCGCACCGAAACCAGATGTCCTCGCAATGACATGATGCAGTAGGGCGAGTGGGGGTCGAACCCACACGGTGTCTCCACCGACAGATTTTAAGTCTGTTGCGTCTGCCGATTCCGCCATCGCCCCAAAATGCAGCCGATAGGGCTGATTTTTCTTGTCTACATACAGAGTTTGCCTGGTTAAGTATATTGCCTTTTGATTAACCGTCAAGGTTTTCGATAGCAATTCACATGGCGTTCTCAAGAATGCTTGACGTTTTCGCTTTCGCATGGCGTTCGTCCTCATACCCCTTCGGGGCACTTTCCCTGGCCCTTTCCCCGCCGGGGGAAGGGAATTTCCCCTCTCCCACCGGGAGAGGGGCAGGGGTGAGGGCGAAACTTGCTTTCTTGAGAACACCATAAGGCCAGGGCCGGATGTTCTTGCATCCACTGTTTGAGCGTCTCGAAGCCGAGCGACATCAGTTCCGGGTCGAGGAAGGCCATGGCCGCCCCGGCCTTCGCGCCAGAACTGGGAAACTGACCGCTGCACCCAACACAGGTCGAGGAAGGCCATGGCTGCCCCGGCCTTCGCGCCGAGACTGCGGGCCTGCCCGGCCCGAGCGTTGGCGGCCTGGTCGAAGGTATCGACAGCGCTGGCGTTGCTGGCATAGACCACGATTTTGCCGAGCAGCGCGCCGACCTGCTCGAACGTCTCGACCGCCTCCAGCAGGACTTGCGGCCCTTCCTTGAGCCGTCCCTGGTAGGCGGCGAGGGAGGGCAGCAGTTCCTCCAGCGTTTTGCAGGCCGTCTCCCAATCGGCCGGCGTGGCAAAGACGGAATCAAGCGCCCAGGTCTCCTCAACCGGGACTTCGCTGCGGGCGGGCAGGGTGGCGGGTGCGGGCATGTATTTACTCATCAAAGATAAATTTGGTCGGGTTCTCGAAAAAGACTGTCCACGCCAGCACTTTGCGCGGCGTGAAGGCGTACAGGCCACCCTCGTCCCACTGGCTGGATTCGGGGGCGTAGCCGCGCGCCTCGTATTTGGCGCAGTATGCGGCGGCAACTTTCTCAGCCAGGGCGGGGGCAGGTTTGCCGACCGGCGCGGAAGTTCCCTCGGCAATCACAGCCTGGTCGCCGTCTTCCAGGTGCAGGGTGATATGCGGGTTTTCGACGATGTTGCGGGCGTGGCGCGTTTCCGGGCTGCCGTCGTAGTAGAACTTCCCTTCCACGAACACGCCCCAGCGCGGAATGGTGTGCGGGCGTCCGTTCGGGCGCGCCGAACTGAGCCAGTAATTTTTCGACTCTTCCAGCCGCCGGACAACGTACTCCCAAGAAACCGTCGATTTCGGGTTGTCCACATAGCCGGGCGGGAATTTTGGATGGGTCACTTTGGGTTCGGACATTTCGGCTCACTTGATTTGCTTCTTGATTTCATCGCGCAGGTCGAGCGCGTTCCCGATGATAACGCCGACGATGACAAAGACCAGCGTCACGAGCAGCATAATCGGCAGCGCCAGGGGCGAAACCCAGGCTTTGATGACAAATCCGAGCAGCAGCAGGCCCAGAATCAACCCGAACGCGCCGCCCTTCCAGACGCGCGGAATGACATTCCAGGCTTCGCTCCACGAAAAGCGCTTGTCGCGTTTGCGCTCGCGCTCGGCGGCGTATTGGTTGAATTTACGGGTCTTGATGTGCGGGTCGCGCGCCGAAACCTGTTTATCGCGCAGGCGCATCAGGCGTTTTTGTTCTTCGGTTGGTTGGTCAGGCATAGGCACCTCCGTTTCCTACAGTATAGCACTGTGATACACTCCGCGCATGACTATCATCTTCGAAACCCACCGCCAAACCCTGACCATTTCCACCGACCCGGCCCGCCTCGACCATGACGCCATCGCCGACCTGCTGGCGCGCTCCTACTGGGCCAACGACCGTCCGCGCAGCCGCCTCGAACTGGCCCTCGATAATTCGTTCGTCTTTGGCCTGTACGATGGCCTGCGCCAGGCGGGCGTGGCGCGCGTCGTCACCGACTACTCGATTTTTGCCTACCTGTGCGATGTCTTCATCCACGAAGACTATCGCGGACGCGGGCTGGGCAAGTGGCTGGTCGAAACCATTCTGAACCATCCCGATTTGAAAATCGTGCGCCGCTGGTTGCTGGCCACCAGCGACGCGCAGGGGCTTTACGTCCCCTTTGGCTTCCTCCCGCTGCCCGAGCCGGAGACGTGGATGCAAAAATTTACCCCGGCCTTCCCAGAAAACGCATAAAGACGCTTTATGGTTTCCCCGCGCGCCCGAAAAACTCCGCTTCCAGTTGCGGCACGATTTGGTCAGCCTTGACGGCGCGGATGAAACGCGCCAGGGCCCGCACCTGGATGGCCTGCAAGCGTTTTCCCTTTTCCGCGCTGGCCGGACGCGCATCCCCGGCATAGTGATTCGGGTAGTTGGCATACCAACTGACGGCGGAAAAGTTGGCAGGCAGGTCGTCGAGTCGGCGCAGGGCCTGGCCCGGTTCTCCAATCGCCTCCATCCGCACCAGCCCGGGATGATTGGCAAGCGAGATACTCGTCTCGCACTCGCAGGCGTGGCCGTGTTCGCTCGTTTCGAGGATGGAATCCCATTCGGCCCGGTCGGCCTCGTTTAGTCCGCGCTCGAAGCAATACACGCTGTAGGGTTTCTGCTCCCACAGCATGGTCTGGGTCAGGAAGGGCAGGAAGGCGTCGTTGCCGCCATGCGCATTGACCAGGATGACTTTGCGGAATCCATTGCGGCCAATTTCATCGAGAATGCCGGTCACCAATTCGAGCAAGAGGGTTGGTTTGATGGACAGCGTTCCGGGGAAGCAGCGCGCTTCGTAAATCTGCCCGAAGTAGAACGGCGGAAAGACGACTGCCGCTTCCTGCTTGGCGGCCAGGCAGGCCAGGCGATGCCCGTTGAGATAATCGGTGCCGAGCGGCAGGTGGTCGCCGTGCCGCTCCAGCACGCCAAACGCCACCAGGCAGACGCCGGTTTCACGCGCCGCGCGGGCGAATTCTGGACTGGTTAATTGTTCCCATTGCATGATTGCCTCCGAAAATCTTACTTTCCTAACGCCATTTTGACCGCTTCATAGACATTCACCACCCCGTAGCCGTACCCCGCGTTGGGCGCG
>CAYLZI010000082.1:7345-13604 GCA_964388215.1 uncultured Anaerolinea sp. | reverse complement strand
CAGATGAAAATGATACTGCGTTGCGAAGCAATCTGATTTGACCAAACGCTCCACAAAGTCCTGATTTGGAAAGCGTTTCCCAAACCTCCATCGTTTCTGTTCCATCATTCATTTTGTAAATCGCCTATGAAAACAATTGCCGTTGCAAACCAAAAAGGAGGCGTGGGGAAGACCACGCTGTCTATTAATCTGGCTGCCGGTCTCGCTGATGCCGGACGAAAAGTGCTGTTGATTGACCTTGACCCACAAGCCAGCCTGACCCTGGCAACGGTGGGAGAGAGCAGCGGGCAGTGCATTGCCGAGGTGATAGGCGGTTCATTGCCCGGCAGCCTTGCGCTGGCGGATATTATTCGTCCGCTCAACGAGAACCTCGATCTGGCGCCGGGCGGTCTTTCGCTTTCTATTTCGGAAATTGGGCTGATTACGCGGATGGGGCGAGAGAACATTCTGAAGAAAGCCCTGGGCAATTTAGGCCATTATGATGCGGCAATTATTGACTGCGGGCCATCCCTTGGGCTGCTGGTTGAAAACGCCCTGAATGTTGCCGATGGCATTCTCATCCCCACGCTCCCCACGCCGGTGGACAAACGAGGGGTATCTATTTTCCTGGAAAGCCTGAATGCGGTGCGGAATGAATTAAACCCCAGCCTCGAAATACTGGGGTTGGTGATATGTCAATATGACCAGCGGTTGAAACTGCATCAACAAATGTTGGAAGAATTTCGCGCCTGCGAACTGCCGCAACTGGCGGTAATCGGAAGGAGCGTGGAAGTAGCCCGAACGGTTGGTGAAGGCAAACCGCTTGCCAGTGGCAGGCTTCTGTCTCAAATGCAGGATTTAACTGCTAAGATTGATTTCTGGCTGAGCAACGGCAAATTATCGGCCTAGTGCCAGGTATCTTTAAGCAGCCCGGGTACCTGGCTATTTGCCGTTGAGAATTTGACGAACTATCTGATCCAGTCCTTCTGGCGCGCCGCCGAGCCGGGCAATCACGGCTGCGCGTACCTGCTGGTATACATCTTCCTGGGGGCTGTTCTTTTCACACGCAGGGTGAGGAGGCGATTTTTCACCCGCTGGCCGCCGAATCAGCCGGACACTTCTCTCCCTCGCCCGTTCCTGACCCAGATCCGTGATAACTAAATCATCATCGACGTGGATTTCGGTCACTCCTTGATCAGCGTGAAAATCAATATCTTTAGCGGTCAGGAATTTTTTTGCCATACTGCCTCGCTTTCTTAAGGAACACCTTCGATTGTGGTTAGGGCCGTGACCGCCGCGTCGCGGGCTGCCAGGATATCGGCTTCGGTGCCAGCCATCCATAAACGTCCGAACCGTCCAACTGAGCTGATGTGCATTAGATTAACCGGCGCGGCTTTTTCGGCTTCGTTGGCAGCCAGGTTAATATACGCAGCCGGCGCGCACTCTAATACCAGCATGGTCTGCCCAGGCACAAGCATCATGCCGCGCGAAAAACGGTTCAACAATTGAGCCTGGTAGGGGTTGACATTGGTGATTACTTGTAAAGAAGCAATTTCCGGTTTTTTACGGTTGGTCACTTTCAGTCCCAACTGGTCCAAAACCATCTGACCGGCTTGAATCACATCTTCCTGCGAGAGGGAATGGATTTCAAACATGCCAAATTCGCGCTCGACAATTTGAGCGCCCGGCTTGGCATCGGTGGCTTTTACTGCGATATCCACCACCCGAAAAACCCAGTTGCCCGGCGCCATTTCTACATACAGGCTTGCCATGCCTTCAATTGGTAAGTCTCCCTGCGTAACAGTTCCTACGAAGGCGGCATACTGAGGCTGCATCCGGTCAAGGTAGCAGTACGCGCGAAGTTCGAAGTGATTTTCCATAGATGCTCCTCATGAAGAAAGTTGATCGTTCATAGCGATACCCAATGGCGTGACAAAGAGAGGCTTCCCGGGGACAACGGTTTTCACGCCGGTCACATTTTCTATCACGTTTGCAATGCCCTTGAAGGCACTGCTGCCCCCCACCAGGTAAATACAGTCCACGGGGTAAGGTTGAATATGCTGCTGGATGATTGTGCCGACCTTTTCCATAACCGGGCGGACGATGGGGAACAAACGAACGTGTTCCTCGGGGTTGATTTTGGCGGCTTCAGCCTCAGCAAAAGGAATTTTGAGCGCCCCGGCTATCACCAGTGAAAAGTGCGTGCCGCCAGTGGCATCGTCGGCGGTATGGATGACCTTTCCGTCCTGGACAATGGCCGTGCCGGTGGTGCCGCCGCCAATATCGACGACCGCGCCGTTTTTCACTTCCAAAACAGCATTGGCCGCAGTAGGTTCATCTACCAGGGTCGAGCAATTCAAACCTGCTGCTTCAAGGACATAGCGAGTGGCGCGCACCTCAGTCACCGGAACCCCAGGGGGGTAAGCGGTGGCAGCCGACTGGAGTTCAAACCCCAGCCTGCTTTCCATTTCTGCTTTGAGTTTGCGCACCAGGTTAACCGCGCCGCCAAAATCTACTACCAAACCATCCCGAACAATTTCGGCATATTGATAAGTTCCGACCAGCGGCTGGTTGTCCTCGGTCAACACAAATATGCTGACATAAGCGGTGCCTAAATCCACGCCGCAGCGTACCCTGCCCCGGTATCCGTTAATTGAGCGGCGTTGGATGGCCTCGTCTGCATTTTGCAGGAAAGAGTGAAGGTTTGGATTCATAACCCCTTATTTCCCAGCTTGCCAGCAACGAACATTAATTCCAGGTAATAGACCGCGTTAGATAAGCGATTAACCGCCTTAATTAATTCCGGCTCTTGCGGTTCGACCGTCTCGCAAGATGAAAAAGCATCCAGACCTGTAATTTCAATTTCTCGAACCTGGCAGCGCAACAAATTGAGATAGAGTAATAATTCGGCATCCTCCGGGCCTGGCACGATATGGGGAATACCGATATTTTTTTCGGGAGCATGGGTTGCTTTGCGCAACTCATCGTCGCTTTTTCCATCCAATTCCAGCGGGGCAACCTTACGCCGGTTGTATTCAGCGCTGGATATTTCCCGGCAGTAAGCAGCCAGGGTGCTTAGCAATTGCGCCAGCCTGGGTTGTTGCTCTTTCCTTGCCTGCGCGCTGAGCAGCAAAAACTGGGCATGCAGGGTATCCAGCTTTCCGCGAAATTGAATTCGGGGGTGGGTCTTGGGGGCAAAATGCAAGCTGTCCAGTTGGGTCATGTGCTCTGGTTTCGGATTTACCGGCATGTTGCAGGTGGTACAGCGTGGCAGGCCGCCTGTCAGCACGACTGGAAATTCTCCTGGTTTTTCCCAATCTGGTTTGGCAGTCGGGCCAGTTCGATGAGCATCATCGGCAGCATCAGCGTCTTTCTCGAATACCACTTCCATATTCCACTCTTTCAAGAAATCTTGAGCAGAAGGGGATAGCCGCGCATTTGCTGGAAGATGAACGCTCATGCCTTTTTGAGGCTGTCGGATTTGATTGCGGAGTTGCGCTTCGGTCACTATTGGCATCGGAAAATTGCCTTTCTGTTGTGTTCAGCCAGACCATTCTGCTGGGTAAGTAACATACAAAAACTTTGCCCATTGCGGGGTGCTGAATGTAAGACTCGTTCCCTTGGGAACAAAAAGCACGTCGCCCGGTTTGCCGATTTTTGTTCCCTTGTCGGTAATCAAGTGAAGTTCGCCCTCGATTACAAACTGAACTTCATCGTAGGTCAACGTCCACGGAAAACTGCCTTTGTGAAGTGACATAAAGCCGGCTGCCACCGGCGACCCGTGTTTTGCGGTAATCACATCTTCCAGGCGGACATCCATTTCAGGGCGATTGATTTCAAAGGGAAAGGCAGGCATGGTAAGCGAGCGTCCGTCCACATGCGCCACTCCCCCAGGGGGAGATGATGGCGTTGGTTTTTCACTTTCTAATAAATTCGCCACAATCTGGCGGACTTGCTCTTCCAATCCACCAACGCCGCCTGGCGAAGCAAGCGATTGCTGCGGCTGGCTGGGGGCTGCTTCAGATTCAATGATGCGCAACCCCATCTCGCGCGCCTGATCGCGCGCCAGCGGGGTAACTAAATCGCCTTTTTGAACCCTTAACTCCAAAATTTTTTGAGCCGCCAGTTGTTTTATATCCTGCGCGGTGTAACATTTCTTGGGCATTTTTCCTCGTCTTCTGATATACGTTCTCAAGACCCAGGCGTGAACGCGGGCGCGAGGTTACAGACAAGGCTTTAAGGTGGGAAAATCGCAAAAACAGATTTTCCCACCCAGACCAGGACACTGGTTAAAATTACTCAGAAGCTTTGGGCAGAATCATCTCCACATCACCGTGGGGGCGCGGGATGACATGCACGCTGACCAATTCGCCAATCCGCTGCGCCGCGGCTGCGCCAGCATCGGTTGCGGCCTTGACGGCGCCCACATCGCCCCGTACCATGACGGTCACATAGCCGCCGCCAATATATTCTTTGCCAATCAACTTTACATTGGCCGCTTTGACCATTGCGTCTGCTGCTTCAATGGCTCCAACTAGTCCTTTGGTTTCAATCATACCCAGGGCAATCATTTGAATTGTCATAGAAATCTCCTTTTGTTTTTCTTGGTGTTTTTCACGAGAAGGGGATTGGCGTTTTGTTTCCTCTTCCTGTTTGATAGGTTCTTCCGCCTTGGCAGGCAGGTCTTTGGCTGGCGGCTGCGGTTCTGGTGAAACCGGCTCACTGGCTGCCATCGACTGGTGGCTGGGAAGGCGGCAATATTTCGAGCCCGGAATGACCGGATTTTGGCATCGGCTTCCGCTTTTGGTAATTGCCTGACATTGAGTATCCGTCATATCGTTTCAGTCTCCTGCTGTCCAGTCAATCAACGCCGCGTATCCAACTGAGCGAGGACACGGCGGACGATTTCCTCGACATCACCGCTGCTCAATTCAGCCGAAGGCGCGTTGCTGGCAGTGAAACCTTTTACATCCGGCGCCAAGGTATATGCGGCCGAAGGCGGGGGTCGGATTTCATAAGCCACGCGCTTGATATTCATCAAGTGCGTTGTGGTAATGTTATCACCAACCATAGCTCCACCGATACCGCCTGGGGCAAGCGTCATGGCCGGCATAATGCCGGTGGTTGCGCCAATCGCGCCCATCGTGCCCCATGAATTGACAACGATACGGAAGGCCGGTTTTTCGAGGCCGAATGCCATAATTACATCGTCGCTATGGGCATGAATGACCAGCGAATGACCATCCCCGCCATATTTAAGCAGCTGAACGCACCGTTCGCAGCCAGCCCGCCAACCGTCTTCGACCATAAATCCCAACACAGTGGTCAGTTTTTCACCACTGAGTGGGTGTTCCTTGCCCACGCCTTGCAAATCCACGACCAGCACCCTGGCCCAGGCTGGCACCTGGATGCCTGCCAATTGCGCCAACTGCTGGGGAGTTTTGCCAACCGCCTTTGGATTCATGACTCCAGGACTGGGGATGACCAATTTTTCGATAATCGGAACATCTTCTGCTGGCAGCCAGTAAGCGCCGTTTTTCTTCATTTCCTCGCGCAGCTGTTCGGCGATGGGGCGGTCGGCAACCACGCATTGTTCAGTAGCGCAGATGACCGAGCAATCAAACGCCTTGCTGTTGATAATGTCACTGGCGGCTTTCGCAATATCGGCGCTGCGATCTACATATACTGGCACATTGCCCGGGCCTACCCCAATTGCCGGTTTTCCAACGCTGTGGGCCGCCCGCACCATGCCCGCGCCCCCGGTCGCAAGAACCAGGGAAACAGCGTAATGGCGCATCAACTCCTGCGTTCCTTCAAGGGTGATGTTCTGCATACAAGAAACCAGGCCCTTGGGCATACCTGCTTCTTCGCCAGCCTCAACCATAACCCGCGCGGATTCAAAGGTGCTGGAGCGGGCAGATGGATGAGGCGCAACGACAATGCCGTTGCGCGCCTTTACCGCAATTAAGACGTTGTAAATGGCGGTCGAGGTAGGATTGGTGGAAGGAGACAGGGCGGCAACAACCCCTACCGGCCAGGCGATTTCCATCACCCTGCGCCGGTCATCCCGATTAATCACGCCGGTAGTCTTGATGTCTTTGATTGATTCCCAGACAGTCTTGCTGGCAAATTCGTTCTTAATCTGCTTGTGGCGGGCAACCCCGAAACCTGTTTCTTCATGGGCAAGCAAGCCCAGCCTGGCAGATTCACGATAAGCGGCCTCGGCCATCGCGGCGCATACGCGATCCACTTCTTCTTGTTCAGCAAAAGCAAAAGACCG
>CAYLZI010000082.1:0-7245 GCA_964388215.1 uncultured Anaerolinea sp. | reverse complement strand
GCCTGGCAGGCTGCCCGGCAGGCGCTTTGCGTGCCAGAAAGCAGCGCTCCCGAAAAGTTGGTCTCAGACGGTGGCTTCCACCACACTTTTAATTCCACTTCGGCAGCCTTCAGCGCCGCATCGATAGCATAAGTCGCTTCGATGGGTGGGGCAATCAGGTATGCCAGCGGGGTGCCTTCTGGCACTTCAGCGGCTTTGCTTAAATAACTGCCTGAGCGGGAAATGGTGTGAGAGAAGAAAGCCAGTGTATTTTCCTGATTTGCAGAGGTGAAGTAAGCATACTCGGTGGCATATTCGATGCAGGCATTCAAACCTGCCCGCGCCTCTGCCGGGTTGGGGGCAGCCAGGATACCGATGATTTCACCAGAGAGTGGCCCCGAAGCGTGAGCCGCGCCAGCATAGAAGCTGTGAGCATAGACGACTTCCACTTCCGCCTTTTTAGTGGCGTCATCCAGCGAGACATAGAGGCAATCGTCAATATCGCAGGTGATGAGCGCCAAACTTTTTTGGTCTGGCCGCAATCCCATCTGGGCCGCAAAACTGGGATGGACGTTCGGAATCAGCCGGGCCGAGAGAATATTGGGCCGAATAGGGTCTAATAGTGCCATAGGGTTATCTCCTTATGATATCGGAATGGTCAATCTTGTCCACTGGTTTTTAGTTTTAATTCAACACCGCTTGCTTGATGTTGGATGGTTTTCTTAATCACATCAACCACATAGGCGCCGCCTTCCAACGGGTTGGTGCCGCCGTGCGTGGTAATCATGCACACCACGTCTCGTTCCGCATCCGTTTTACCGGCAGTGGGCCGCCAGCCCATGTATGCGCTCAGCGCGTCGGCGATGCCCAAGCCCGGGCGTTCGCCAATCAGGATGACGACTACATCCGCGCCGATAATGTCGTTGACATCATTAATCACGCCCACCCGCGCAAATTTGATAAAGAAAGGCGTTCCGAGACTGATGTTGGCGCTTTTTAGCCCTTGAACGATGACAGGGTAAATGAGCGGGAAATTATTGTTGATAGCAGCGGCGCTTAACCCATCACCAACCACAATTTGAACCTGCGGTTTCTTGACGCAGCGCTCGGAAATAGTCTTTTTGGCTTCTTCGCTTAATCGCCGGCCAAGGTCTGGGCGGGTCAGGTACTGGTTGCGGTCCTCCACCTGTGTTTGAACAGTGAAAAGCTCAAACTTATCCAGCACGCTCTCTTCGACCTCGCCATATATGGCATCCTGGGTCACGCCATGGTCAGACTGGAACAGCAACAAGGATGCGGTTTTCGGTCGTGGGCCGGCACGTCCAACCCCAATTCGGGCAGTTGTGGTGGACATCAAGTTACGCAGGCCCTCTGGATCGCAAGGGTTCTCGACTCCAGGTTCCTGACGATGTTCAGGCAGGGTTGGGTCTGGCAGGTCAATCACCAATTCTCCGCTGCCTGCGGCTTTGTCAGGTGAAACTACCTTGCCTGCGTCCTTCTTTTTCAATTCAGCCAGCACAGCCTGAACGATTGCCTCGATTTCATTTTTGCCTTGTTCCATAAGAATTTCTCCTTATTTGCGTTTCAGGAAGAATGTAGCGTCACCGGCTTTGGCGGTTAATTTACCGTTTTCCATTAAGCCGAGTGTTTCCATCCATTGTTCAAATTCAGGGGATGGCCGCAGCCCAAGTAACTGGCGCAGGCTGGCAGTGTCATGATAACTGGTGCACTGGTAACTGAGCATGGTATCGTCACCCAGCGGCACCCCCATGAAGTAGTTGCACCCGGCAGCGGCGAGCAGCACCGCCAAATTTTCAATATCGTTTTGGGTGGCTTTGGCATGGTTGGTATAGCAGGCATCACACCCCATAGAGATGCCTGTTAATTTGCCCATAAAGTGGTCTTCCAAACCAGCGCGGGTGATTTGTACCGAGTCGTACAAGTATTCAGGACCAATGAAACCCACCACCGTATTGACCTGGAACGGTTTATACCGTTTGGCAAATCCATAGATGCGGGCTTCCATGGTCAGTTGATCGGCGTTATAGTGCGCATCGGCTGAAAGCGCAGTTCCTTGACCAGTCTCAAAATACATATAGTTTGGGCCGGCTGTCCAGCAATACTTCTTTGCCATATCATACGCTTCATCCATCATGGCAACCGTGACGCCAAACGCCTCGTTGGCCTTTTGAGACCCTGCCAGGCTCTGAAAAACCAGACCGACGGGAGCGCCGCGCCGCATGGCTTCCATTTGCGTTGTGACATGGGCAAGTACGCAGTTCTGAGTAGGAATTTCCCATTTTTGGATAACGTCATAGGTCATATCGAGCAAACGCATCACGCTTGCCAGTGAATCGTCTACAGGATTGATACCGATGACGCTATCCCCTGAGCCAAAGGACAGACCTTCGTAAAGCGAAGCGCGGATGCCTTCAGGAGAGTCGGTTGGGTGGTTGGGTTGATTGCGTGAACCCAGCGTTCCTGCAATTCCAATGGTGTTATTGCAATGGGCAGTAATGCGAATTTTGCGAGCGGCCACCATCAGGTCCATGTTGGACATCAATTTTGTTACTGCGGCAACCATTTCCGCGGTAAGTCCATTGCTGATGCGCTTAATCATCTCGCCAGTGGTGGAATCTGACAGCAGCCATTCGCGAAATCCGCCAACCGTCCAGGCTTTTATTTCGTTGTAGATTGTTTCGTTAACCGAATCTTGAATAACGCGAGTGACTTCGTCTTCATCGTATGGCACCGCCGGGCTGTTGCGGAGCGTTTCCAGCGGTACTTCAGCCAAAACATATCGGGCCGCCATGCGTTCGGCAACACTGGAGGCGGCAATCCCGGCCAAACGGTCGCCGGACTTCTCCTCGTTTGCCTTTGCCAAAACTTCTTTGATGGAGCCGAACTCATAGGTGTTTCCAAACAACCTGGTTCGTAAAAGCATAGAAAACCTCCTTCTCGAAATTACTCAGAATATAAGCGAAGGTATTATCATTGAAAACAATGAACGCACGCTATCACTTATCGAACAGATGAGCCAATAGATTGAAATCACAACATGAGCAAAAAAATGATGCTAATGATAAAAAATTAACGTCTTGACCGATAAAGGAACCACCCTGCCGCCCAATATCGGTTCGCCGATATCAACATAATCTCCTTCTGCCAGGTTGACCTGGTCAATGCTAATTAAAGGGATTTGAGGGTTTATCGCATGGATGGTTTGCCCCAGGGCCTGGGCATAATCTGCCTGGCTGATTAGAACCATCAAATCTCTTTTTTGCAGGTCCTTATTCGCAAACTCAACCAGGCCGTTTGCCAGGGCTTGCAACATGTTGTAGTCTAAAGAAGGTGGAATATCCAAGGCCAGAGCAAATGGCGTGGAATCTTTCTGAATATCCCAGCGGCGCACGGCATTTTCAACCAAATGATTGATTTTTGCGGAATCATTGAAATCACTTGCCGTGAGGCGCGGGCGAATGACAGGCAAATTGCGCACTGGCAACAACTTTGCATCAGTAAAAATGGTGCTTCCGCTTAATGTAATTGTCTGGCAAGCAGCTCCCAGCACAGTGGCGCGCAAAGTTTGAGCGGGTCTTTCTACATGTAACTTGCGAATGCGCGGGTTAAATCGTAACGATTGCGCCAGCAGCGGGCCGACATCGTTGTGGATAGTCACATCTGCCAGGGAGTGTATATCAATCGGCTGGTAAAAGTAAGTGCCCACTCCGCCAGAAATAAATAATACTTTCGATTCGTCGGCATGGGATAACGACGGGGAAAGAAGCAGTTTTTTGCCGAGTTCAGTCTCAACGCCATGCACTAAATCTGCTACTAAATCTGCCATGCAATCGCAAAAAGGCTTGAGTACTTCTAAATCTACCCGCTTTCCTTCAAAAATGGGCAGTCCTAGTTCTTTGATGATGATTTGTCCAGGGGAAGCAATGTGCCTGACAATGCCAGATGTTTTTTCGATAACAATCTGCCGCCCCCCAACTGCCATGGCTGACGAGGATAGATGCTCTCCAACGCGGAAAATCGCTGCATTGGATGTTCCTCCGCCAATATCCACATTGGTTACTGTTGTGTAGTTCTGGGTCGAGTAAGCCGCCGCGCCTGCGCCCCGGCCGGCAATTTGGGATTCAACATTGGGGCCCGCCACCGTTACCACAAAATCGCCTGCCAAAGATGAAAGGGCACTGAGAATATCTTCAGCGTTCTGGGTTCTGCCAATTTCACCGGTGATGATAACCGCGCCAGTTTCAACCTGCTGAGGTTGAATTCCTGCCTGTCTATATTCAGAAAGGATGATTTCGGTTAGTTTTTGCACATCAACCAGGTCCGGTTTGAGTAAAGGCGTGAAGCAGGGTACGCTTTCATATATGATTGACTTGGCGCTGACTTGAAAGCGGGGAACTTGACCCAGGCGTGACGCATTGCCGACAGCCAACCGGGAAAACACAAGTTGGGTTGTCGTAGTGCCAACATCAATGCCAACGCTAATCATTTCTCGTGTGTCAGGCATGAATAAAGACAGGCTCCATGTAATTGCTATTCAATGTTTTGCAAGATGAACTCGAACCTGAACTATCCATCTCTGCTCGATTTTTCCTTCAATTCGACGCCGCTGGCCTGGTATCTGAGCGTTTTCTTAATCATTTCGACTAAAAATGCGCCGCCTTCCAGCGGGTTGGTTCCGCCATGCTGGGTTATCATGCAAACAACATCGCGTTCCGCATCCGTTTTGCCTGCAGTCGGTCGCCAACCCATATACGCGCTCAGGGCATCCGCTATACCCAAACCCGGCCGTTCGCCGAGCAAAATCACCACGACATCGGCGCCAATGACATCATTCACATCATTTATCACGCCGACCCTGGCAAATTTGATAAAAAACGGGGTTCCAAGGCTGATGCCTGCTGACTTCAACCCTTGCTCTATGACCGGGTAAATTATGGGCAGGTTATTATTAATCGCCGCGGCGCTCAATCCATCCCCAATCACAATTTGCGCCTGGGGTTTCTTAATACATTTCTCTGTAATTATTGACCTGGCTTCCTCACTCAGGAGGCGGCCAAGTTCCGGTCTCATCAGGTATTGACCCCGGTCCTCTATTTTTGTCTGCACGGTAAAGAGATTGAACTTGTTCAGCACATCTTCATTCACTTCACCATAAATAGCATCCTGGGTCACGCCATGGTCCATTTGGAATAACAAGAGAGACTTTGTTCTAGGACGAGGCCCGGCGCGCCCTACTCCAAGTCGGGCCGTAGTAGTGGCGCAAAGATTTCGTAACCCTTCTTCATTGATTGGGTTGCGCACCCCTATGGCGCGGCGATTCTCCGCCAATGTCGGGTCTGGCAGGTCAATTACTTTTTCATTACAAGGTTGGCGATTGGCTGGCGTACCGCTTTTTCTTTTAGCCAGCTCTTCCACGACCGCTTTTACGATGGTTTCAATTTCCGTATTGGTTTGTCCCATAGAATTTCCTCAGTTCCGCAAAAAGAAAGAAGCATCACCGGCTTTCTCTGTCAGGCGGCCATGGGCCATTAATCCCAATTTTTCCAACCAGGCCTCAAATTCTGGGGCTGGGCGCAACCCCATCAACTCGCGTAAGGTTGTATCGTCATGAAAACCAGTATCCTGGTAGCTGAGCATCACATCATCTCCCATCGGAACGCCCATGAAATAGTTTGCTCCAGCCATTGTTAGGAGCATCGTAGCAATTTCCTGGTCGTTTTGATCTGCGTTCGTATGGTTTGTGTAACAGGGTGCCATGCCCATTGGCAACCCATGTAATTTCCCCATAAAATGGTCTTCCAGGTTTGCCCGGATAATTTGCTTGCCGTCATATATTGTCTCTGGACCAATAAAGCCAGAAACATTATTGACCATGAACGGGGCATAATGCCGTCCAAACCCATACGTGCGCGCTTCAAGGGTCATTTCATCAACCCCGTGTTCGCAGCCAACCGCCATCTCAGAACCCTGGCCGGTTTCGAAGTAAAGCAAATTGGGGCCTGGCGCGGTGCCAAATTGGCGAATCAAGTCCTGAGCTTCATTGAGCACGGATGCAGTAATACCAAAAGATTGATTGGCTGCCTCCGAACCTGCAATGCTCTGGAATAATACAGCAACCGGGGCGCCCACGCGAACTGCTTGCATTTGAGTTGTAATATGAGAGAGAACGCAATTTTGAGTGGGTATTTTCCATTTCTGGATGAAATCATGACTGTTTTGCATTAATAGTTGCGTACCACCCACCGAATCTTCCGCTGGGTTAATCCCAATAATTGCGTCACCTGAACCGTAACTCAACCCCTCCATAATTGTTGCCAGGATACCATTCCAGTCATCGAACGGATGATTGGGTTGTAAACGAAAAGACAAAGTACCTTTCAGCCCTATCTCTGTTTGGGCGCGGGATGTGATGCGAATCTTGCTCGCCGCATAGACCAGGTCCATGCTGGACATCAATTTCGTTACCCCGGCTATCATTTCAGAATTCAAGCCACGACTGACCCTGCGAATATCATCACAGGTTGTGCCGTGGTCTAACAGCCATTCCCGCAGATACCCAACTGTCCAACCTTTAATCTCATTGTAAATCGTAGAATTAATGTCATCTTCGATAACTCGCGTAACTTCGTCTACATCGTAAGGGATAACGGGATGACGGCGAATATCTTCGAGAGTCAACTCGCTGAGAACATAACGCGCCGCATTCCGCTCGGTTGCAGTACTGGCGGCAAGCCCCAAAAGCTCATCACCAGACTTTTTCTCATTTGCCTTAGCAAGGACTTCTTTAACAGAGTTGAATTGGTAGGTGTGTCCAAACACAGTGGCCTTAAGTAACACGGACCGCCTCCTCTGCGAAACAGATATAAAAATAAGCAATCATTGCGTATGACCGCATTATGAAATTAAATAAGCGCAAAAACAACGTTTTTAACTTTGCTGGATGGCGGCTTCGAGATAGTTTTCGAAGCCGCTTCCATCCAACAAAACAAGAGCGAGCCTGTTTTATTCCTTTGCCTTAGGTAAGATAAACTCAACATCACCATGCGGGCGCGGGATGACATGCACGCTGACCAATTCGCCAATCCGCTGGGCAGCCGCAGCGCCGGCGTCGGTGGCTGCCTTGACAGCGCCCACATCCCCGCGCACCATGACAGTTACATAACCACCACCGATGTATTCTTTTCCAATCAGTTTGACATTGGCGGCTTTAACCATAGCATCCGCGGCTTCGATTGCGCCGACCAG
>CAYLZI010000081.1:5080-13664 GCA_964388215.1 uncultured Anaerolinea sp. | reverse complement strand
GGCTGATGGCCGAGACGATGGTTTGGACGAGAACTTCTTCCGCGCCGATGGGCGGGAGTTTGCGTTCGGTAATTTCGATGCGGCGCGGGGCGAGGAAGGTCAGGGTTTTGGTTTTCATGGAAAATCTTACAGAGACTTTGTTGCGCAAAAAGTTTGAGACTCATATTTTCAAAGGGCTTTTGCCCGGTTTGGCAGTTGCACAACCAAGACCCCGGCGGCTACCAGCGCCAGGCCAGATAATTTGTTGAGAGAGATGGATTCCCCCAAGAACAGCCAGGCCAGGATGGCGATTTGCGTCATCATCAGGCTGTTGATGACGCTCGATTCAACCGGGGTTAGGTCGCGCAGGGTGTTGTTCCAGAGCGTAAAGGCAAAAGCCGTATTGACAACCGCCAGCCAGCAGCATTATCCCAGAGCCGATGCCATGCTGACAAAAGTAACCGTTAAGGGGGAAAGGTGACTTTGTAAATTGGCCTGGCGCCCCATGAGCGTGGCCGCCGAATTGGAGAAAACCCCCACCAGCGCGGCCAAAATGCCAGGCCATTGCGCGCCAGGAATGTTAAGTGGCAAGAAGTAAACCAACGTGCCGCCCAAGCCAGGCAAAACGCCCAGCCATTGCAGCCCGGTGGGGCGTTCATGCCACCAGAGCACGCTCATTAGCCCAACCACAATTGGGCTTAAGTTGGGCAGCAGGTTGACCATTACCGCTGGAAGGTAGGCCAGGCTGATAAACTGCGCGCCTTGCGCCAACGCGATGAGCAACAAACCCAGCAACCCCAGCCTCCACAAATCGGCGCGGGAAAGCGATTTCAGGATGGCGCGCTCACGCGGGCTGGAAATCATCACCGGAATCAGGCATAAAAAGACCAGTCCGTAACGCAGACCGGCAAAGCTGAGCGCAGGCAGGTCGTTGCGCAGCCCAAATTTAATGAGAACCCACGAAGTAGACCACAAAAACGTGACGAGAACGGCTTGCAGGATGGCAGAAAGACGAGAGGGAAAGGTCATAACCCGGCCTGAAGATGATTTGCCTGGCGCAATTTAGCCTCCTCGCTTGATGACAATCAGCGTGATGTCATCCGAGACAGGCGCATCGGCGATGAAATTGACGACGGCGGTATCCACCGCATCCAGCACTTCGGAGGCCGAGGCGGGGGATAGGTAATTCAGCACGGTATACAGGCGGTCTTCGCCGAAAATTTCTTCGGTAGGAGAGAAGGCTTCGGTAATGCCATCTGTGTAGAAGAAAAGGGCATCGCCGGGGGCCAGGTCTATGCTGTTTTGGCTCATCTCGACACCGGTATCTACTCCTAGCGCCATGCCGGTGCGGGTCAGGCGTTCGATGTCGGGGATGGGACTGGCGAGCGGGTATTTAATCCACAGCGGCGGGTTATGCCCGGCGTTGGCATAGGTGAATCGCCCGGTCTGTGAATCTAGCACGCCGTAGATTGCCGTGACGAACATGCCCTGTTCGGCGTCGGGATAGAGAAGGTCGTTGACCTGGCGCAAAGCCTCGGCAGGCGAATCGGTCTGGGCAACGGCGGCGTGTACCAGGGTGCGGGTGAGGGCCATGAACATAGCTGCCGGAACGCCCTTGTCGGCCACATCCGCAATAAACAGGCCCAGTTTGCCGTTTGGCAGTTCAAAGACATCGTAAAAATCACCACCCACCTGGCGGGCTGTGCGCCAGCGGGCTGCCAAATCCCAGTGCGGCAGGTCGGGCAGGGTTTTGGGGATGAAGGTCTGCTGGATTTGGCGGGCCAGCTGGATTTCGGTCTCCAGGCGTTCACGAGCCACCATTTCGCGCTGGAACAGGTCATTTTGGATGGAGAGCGCCACCTGCTGGGCAATTCCGTTCAAAATTTCGAGCCGCCGGGCGCGGAAGCGTCGCCCACCAGTGGCTTCTTCGGCCAGCATGACGCCAAAGGTTTCGCCTTTGACTATCAGTGGGAGGGCAATCAACAGGCGTTCTTCGCTGTAGGTCAATTCTTCGACTTCGTGGGGCAGGCAGGGCTGGATTTCAAACCAGGATTCGGGACCGAGATGGGCTTCCTCGCACATCGCCATATCGCCGCTTTCGAGCGCGGCTGCCAGCAAGGGGAACTCATCCCACTGCAACGTTCTCCAAACCAGCGGGCGGATGTCCTCCGGGATGCCGTAGGACTGCGCCGGGCGCAGCAAACCAGTTTCGGCGTTATAGGTGTAAATGGCCGAGCGTTCTACCCCAACCAGGATGGGCATGATGCGGACGATGGTGCTGAGGATATCATCCAACTCAGAAAGGCTGACAACAGCCTGGGCAACCTGCAAGAGTGCCGCCGAAGCATAGGCCTGCTCTTGGGCGGCGTCGTACAAGCGGGCGTTTTCGATGGCGACGGCGGCGTAACTGGCAAAGGTAGTGGTCATGGCCTGGGCTTCATGGCCGTAGCGTCCGGGAGTATGGTGGGCAAGCGTCAGGATGCCGACAGACTGGTCGCCGATGCGCAGGGGAACGGCGATGGCCGAATGGTCGGGGTCGAAGCCTGCCGAAAGCGCGGATGGGCCGCTGGGGTCGCTCGGCTTGCGGACGAAGGGCTGGCGCGAGAGCAGGGCCGCCGCCAGCATGGTATCGGCTTCGGCGTAGTTCTGGCGGGTTTTTTCCAGGTCACTGGCACGCGCGCCATGCACCGCAGCGCAGTAAATGTTTTCGTCATCGAGCAGCCAAATGGCGGAAATATCGGAGGGCAGGTTACGCTCCAGTTCAGTCAGGATGGCATCTAACACCTGTTCGAGGCTGGCGTTGGCCGAGAGCAGCACTGCCACCTCGCGCAGGCTGTCGCCCACCTGCCGCCGCCACTGCTCCGAGCGGTACAGGTCAGCGTTGCGGATGGCCGCCGCAATCGAATCGCCGAGAGTTTCGATGATGAGTTTGTCTTGTTCGGTGAAGGCGTTTAACTGGTCTGACTGCACATCCAGAATGCCCAATACCTGCCCGCTGAAAACGAGCGGCACGGTCAACTCGGAGCGGGTGTTGGCCGGGGGCAGGGGCGAGGGCTGGTAGCGCGGCTCATCGTCCACGTTGTTGGCAAGCAGGGTTCTTCCGCTGCGCGCCACCCAGGGAATGATGCCCTCCGGCTCGTCGAGGTCGATGATGTAACCTTCGAGGGCATCGGAGCGCGCGCCCGAGCCTGCTTCGTAGTGAATCTGCCGCCGGTTGGGATGCACCGTAAACAGGTGGACATACGGAAAACCAAAACGCTCATGAATCAGCTCGGCCACCTCCTGCATCAGTTCGCGCAGGTTCAAGATGGATGTAATCTGCTTGCTGACCTCGCCAACCACACGCAATTGGTTGGCCTGACGTTGGAGGCTGCCGTAAAGATTAGCGCCCTCGATGGCCACCGCCACGCTGTCGGCCAACGCGCGCAGCACGAGCAGGTCATACGGGTGGAAGGCGTTCAGCGCATCAGACTGCACATCCAGCACGCCCAGCACGCGCTCCTCAATTTTGAGCGGGATGACCGCCTCGGAATGCGTTTCCGGCAAGCCATCGACCAGTCTATAGGAAGATTCCTGGCGCACATCATTGACAATTTTCTCGTCCCCGGTCAACGCAGCCATGCCGACCAGTCCCTGTCCCAATTCGACATGGAACGCCAATTCCCTGCGGCTGCCCTTGCGGCGGGTGGCGCCGCCTGAGCCAAAGCGGAAGGTCAGGACGCGCTGTCCCGGCTCCAGCGTGAAAATACCGACATAATAATATTTGAAGGTCGATTGGATGAGCCGGGTGACGCGATGCGCCAGTTCGTCGAGGTCGGGTTCGTTGGCAATTTGGGCCGTGACGGTACGCACCAGCCCCAACTGACCGATGCGCCAGCGTTCAACGTTGATGCGATGCCAGGCAATCAGGGCGATGGAGGCTATCCGCGTCAGACTCTCGATAAATTTGATTTCGCGCCGCAAGAACTTTTCCCCATTTCTGCGCCTGATGCGAATCACGCCGAGGCCGATTTCCTCATGCCGAAAGGGAATCACCACTGTAAGAGATTGCTCGACCTGTTTACGGATGGTTTTCTTCTGCTCGAAGGCCAGACGCATTAATTCTTCAGGCGGCTGCGGCGAGAAAACACTCTCCACCCAATCGGGCAGGCGGAAGGCGGTTTCGTCAAGCCAGAGCAGGGTTTCTCCCGGGGTCAGGCGGGCGGCGGTTTCGAGAATCAGGTCACGTTGGGCGGCGAAGGTATTGGAAGCCAGGATGCGTTCGCCGAGGTCGAACAAGTCGGGGTAGCCGGGCTTGCTGCGCGGGGCCGTTTTTTGGGCCCCGCTGCGGCGTTTAACCATCGTCAGGGTGTTGCCCTTCTGCGGCGACCACTCAAAGCGGACTTCGTCCATCAGTTTGCGCATGAAGAACAGTCCCAGCCCGCCGATGGCGCGGTCTTCGAGGGCGGCATTTACATCGGGGTCGGTGACTTCGTCTGCGTCAAAGCGTTTGCCCTGGTCGTTGAGTATCATGGTCAGGGCTTCGCGGGTGGCATAGACGTTGATTTCTATCTGCCCATCGGGGGTGCCTTCGTAAGCGTATTCGATGATGTTGGAGCAGGCTTCATCCACCGCCAGTTGGACGTTGTAGATTTCTTTCGAGTCCATGCCAGCCTGGCGCGCAATCTCGCCAACAAAGTCGCGGATGGGGTCGAGGTTCTCGAATTGGGCGGGGAAGGTTCGGGAGGGCATGGGGATTTATGATTTTCGATTTACGATTTTGGATTTGCGATTGGAAAGTTTATCCAAATAAAAGAAAGCCGCCTGGGTTGGGCGGCTCGCGGTTGAGCGTTTTTTGGGGCGATTTACAGATTGCCGACAGCCGTTGTGACATCGGGGAATACCTTGAAGAGGCTGGTGAAACCTGCCAGTTCAAGGGCTGCATGGATGTTTTCAGGCACGCAAGCCAGCACCACTTCGCCGCGATTGAATCGCTTGCAATTGCGCTGGGCGGCAATGAGAGCGCGGAAGCCCGCGCTGGACATATATTCAAGCCCGGCCATGTCAATGGCGATTTTGAAGCGGCTTTCGTTGCTAATGGCATCTAGCGCTTCAGCCAGTTTGGGGGCCGTGGCGCTGTCAACGCGGCCATTGATGGTTACCAGGTCGCAATGCTTGAATTGTTTGGTTGTAACTTCCATCGTTCCTCCATTGGCAGATAAAAGGGTAGCAAAATTATATCATGGGCAGGGTGGTCAAAGTCCCAGGCCAAAGTATTCTCCACCGAGTTTGAAACCGGCTACTTCAAGTTTTGGGCCAAACATGGGGCGAATGCCAGTGGGTCTGGGGTCGCCGAGGATTTTCCCATCGGAGCTGGTGCCGGTGGCAGTGAATTTGTAGATATCGGTTTGAGTAACGACATCGCCTTCCATGCCAGAGACTTCGGTAATTTGAGTGGTTTTGCGCGTGCCGTCGGCCAGACGGGTCATGTGGACGATGAGGCTGATGGCCGAGGAAATTTGCTTGCGGATGGCAACAACGGGCAGGTCAATGCCCGACATGAGGGCAGTCGTCTCTAAGCGGGCAATGGCATCGCGGGGAGAGTTGGCATGTAGGGTGGTGAGTGAGCCAGAGTGGCCTGTGTTCATGGCCTGGAGCATATCCAGGGTTTCTCCACCGCGCACTTCGCCAACGACCAGCCGGTCGGGGCGCATCCGCAGGGCGTTGCGCACCAGTTCGCGGATGCTGACCACGCCCTGTCCATCCACATTGGGCAGTTTGGTCTCCAGCCGAACGACATGACGCTGTTTCATTTGGAGTTCAACGGCGTCTTCGATGGTGATGATGCGCTCATGCTCTGGGATAAAAGTGGAGAGGATGTTGAGCATGGTGCTTTTGCCAGAACTGGTGTTGCCGGAGATGAGGATGTTCAACCGGGCAACCACGCAGGCTTCGAGGAATTTTGCCATGTAGGAGGTCAGTGTGCCAAGTTTGATAAGGTCATCAATTGTCATCTTCGTTGGCAGGAATTTGCGGATGGTGATGGTGGGGCCATCCACCGCAACCGGAGGGATGACAACATTGACGCGCGAGCCATCGGGCAGGCGAGCGTCGGCGGCGGGGTTGTCGTAATCCACGCGCCGCCCCAGCGGGAGCAGGATGCGGTCAATGATGCGCATAACGTGGGTGTTGTCGTCGAACTTGACATCCGTTTCGTAGAGTTCGCCGCCACGTTCGATGAAGACCAGTTTGGCGCCATTGACCATGATTTCGCTGATTTCGCCGTCGCGCAGGAGGAATTCGAGCGGGCCGTAACCCACCAGGTCGGCCAGAGCGCTATCTACAACCTGGATGCGGGTTGCCATCGAAAGGCTTTGGACTTCGTTGAAAGTATCGAGGGTTTGCTCGAGCCCGCGATGCACATTGGCGCGGGTCAACTGGGCAGAGGGGATTCGCTGCAAACCCGGCGCGATGGTATTTACCAGACGCGCTTTAATACGCAGGATATTTTCATCCATAAGTGCCTGCGGCACTACTTTGAAAAGTCGCTCAGGCATAATTCCTCCATGCTCACAGTATAGCACTGTTGCAGCAAGATGCTCTTAAACAAAACAGATGACTCAGCGTCATCTGTTTTGTTTGGTTGGGTAAATTTTATTTACCTGAAACTACCTTGCCTATCAGAATTTGTCTTTACAAGCACGGCTTGCACTGCAATGCGCCACAGATAGGACTGAGATTGCTCGTTATAGCCCCGGCAGGTGAGCAGGGTAAGCCAGGCGCTGTCTTTGCGACCCAATACTGATGTGTCATCGGGTTTCACATAGCGCAGCGACCGAACCTGATAGGTGTATTTTTGCCCATAAGCATAGACAATAATCTGGTCACCCCAAGAAAGTCTGCCCAGGTTCGAGAATGGTCCCGCCAGGCCGCTCGACAGGTAGGCATGGGAAGTAAGCACGCTATTGCCTTTCCAGGATGGGAACGCGGTTCCTTCCAGCCAGCCCGCCTGGGTGCTCAGCCAGGAAACGTCCCAGTCACCATCAACCAGGGGCACGCCCACAATCGGCATGGTCAAGCCAAGAGAAGGTATCACAAGCATGACATCGGTGGATGAATAGGCGCGTTCCAGCGGCTGCGCGGGCAGGTAGGTGGTCCTGTTGGGCGCAAAACCTGTCGCAGGCAGTGAGCTAGGTGTCTCGATTGGCTCGGTAACTGTGGCTGCTGAGCGCTCCCAGATAGTCTGGTTTGAGAGTTCAATCGAAAGAACGTTTTCATCTGTGAAATCGTCATCGCCATCAGCATCGGCGCGGGCAATTGCCTGGTTATATACCAGGTTCACACCATCGTTGACGGTGACGCGGAATGTAATCACGACCTCGTTGTTTGCATTGGTTTCATCGGTAACGCCGAAGTCAGGAGCAATGATTCCCTGCCACTGGACGCGGTTGTTGGCTGCGTCGAAACCGCAAGCCGAGCTGGGGTCTGCTGTTGAAGAAAGCGGAAGCGTGGCGGTCAGGGCAGTGGAGGATGCCCCACGCGGCGTACAGACAATGCTTCCAGGCACATACGTCGTCCCGGCGGGAATCTGGTCTATCACTTGCACATTGATGGCAACGATGTTGCTATCGTTAATCCATACCATGCGAAATTCGATTTGCGGTATGCCCGAAGCATCATAGGTTTTTTGCGATGAAGGCGGGTCGAAAACATTCGGGCCAAAAACGACTGGCGTACCATCGTCATTATTGGTTGGGTCACCGTCACTATCCGGGTCAGGGTTAATTCCATCTTGCGAATCGTCATATACCGGGTCGCCACTCGGAGACTGGCCAGATGCAATCGCCGTGTTCTGGAACGGCCCAGATGCAACCGGCACAATGCGCACCACCAGGGTAAGCGCGCCCAAATTGCCAACATTAAGGGTATCCGTACCGGCCAGAAGATTGATATTGGAACTTCCATTGTAGCCCGGCCAGTTGGCCGCGAAATCAGTGCTGGTGAGTGACTGAACTGTGAAGGTTGTTTCCGGCGGGAAGGTGGCGGAGAGATTATCAGTCACCTGGACATTGCTCAAAGCGACGTTTCCGTAGTTACGAACCAGGATTTCATAAGTCACGTCCCAGGTTCCAGCAGTCACCTCGACCGGTGCCACGACTACGCGCTTGGCAACTCCAATCATGGGGGCATTGCCGAAGTAGTCGGCTCCGTCGGTGACTGGCGTGGTCTGGTCGCTGTCGGCAGTGGCGGTGTTGGTCTGCGCCCCGGCCACTGCGGTGACCGAGCAGGTGTAGACCCACGTCTCACCGGGTTCAAAGTCGTTGTCATTATTGCCAGAAGCGTCCAGTCCGCGGACAAGCGTACACCCGGCCATGCCGTCATCCACAGTCAAACCGGTTAACAGAATATTGCCCGTGTTCTGCACGCGGATGCGGTAATAGACCGTATCGCCCACAGACACGTTCACGCTGTTCACCCAAGTTGCATTGTCCGATGACACTTCCTTGATGAGATTCAGACCGGGACCAGCGCCGAAGTAGTCGGCGCCGTCGGTGATGGGTGTGGTCTGGTCGCTGTCGGCAGTGGCGGTGTTGGTCTGCGTCCCCGCGATGGCCGTCACCGAGCA
>CAYLZI010000081.1:0-4980 GCA_964388215.1 uncultured Anaerolinea sp. | reverse complement strand
ACGGGCCGCTCACGCTGGCCGAGACCTGTTTCAGCAGCGTCATGGCCGGGGCGTTGCCGAAGTAGTCGGCGCCGTCGGTGATGGGTGTGGTCTGGCCGCTGTCGGCAGTGGCGGTGTTGGTCTGCGTCCCCGCGATGGCCGTCACCGAGCAGGTGTAGACCCAGGTTTCGTCCATGTCCAGCGCGTTGTCGCCGTTCGCGTCGCCCGCCGGGCCGCTCAGGACGCAGCCTGCCATGCCGTCGTCAACGCTGACGCCTGTCAGCGGGATGTTACCGGTGTTATCCACCGTAATCTGGTAGTAGACGGTGTCGCCCACCGCGACGGTGATGCTGTCGCTCCACGGGCCGCTCACGCTGGCCGAGACCTGTTTCAGCAGCGTCATGGCCGGGGCGTTCTTATAGGCCGTCACACTATCTTCATTCGAGTCCACCCCATCAGCAGAGGCAAAGGCCCAGTTGGTTACTGCGCCAGACGCAACATCGTCATTGGTAATTGTATAGGTAGCTGTACAGGTGATGCTTTCGCCGGGGTCGAGGAAATTATCTCCATCACCCGGGTTTACCCCTACCACCGCATTTGCCACGTCATCGCAGATAACTTCGTTCGGTGAATTGATTTTGTCATCGGTAACGGTAACAGGCCCACGCAAAGGAGCATAACCAGTATTGGTAACAATGTAAGTGTAGTTAAGTTCATCCCCGACAGCGTTGAAGGAAGTTTCCGCCGCGCTTTTCTCGATGGTCAAATCAACGGTTGCGTAGGATGCGGTGGAGGAAACAGGATAATCTCCAGGGTAAGCAGATTCAGTCTGGTCACTGTTGGCGGAAGCGGTATTGCCGTGCCAGCCAGAGAGCGATGTGACAGGGCCGAACACGCAGTAGGCCAGGTGTTCATTATCCGCCGCATCGGCAACCGGAATGGTTAACTGGAAGCCAGGCGTTCCGGCATCTGCATCAACATAATTGACGGGTGATTCGGGGTCTCCCTCCAGGTGATACCAGACGCAAGCCGATGGGTCAATATCTGGATGCGGGTCGGAAACGGTCACATTGGTAAGCGATTCATCGCCAGCGTTTTCCACCACAAAGCGATAATAAACTGGGTCATTGACATTCACGGCCAGGAAGGTGGACCAAGGGCCAGTGCCTGTTGGGCCAACTTGCTTGATAAATTTAAGGACCGGATTCGGGCTGTCAACGAGTAGCGTCGCTTCGGCCTGATTCCCTGGATAAGTGATACCGTTAAAGACGTGGCTGACGATGCTGGTCTGGTTGAAAAAACTGACCGCGCCGCCCGAAATGTCCACGCCTGGCACTTCAACAGCCACGTCAATTTCGCAGGTCGCGTCAGCCGCAATTGCGCCGCCGCTGAATGCGAGTTGGTTGGTACCGGCATTCCAGGTAAACGAATATCCACCACCGCACGCGCCGTTATCTGAATAACTGAATGGGGCAACCGGCTGCATCACAACCGGCGAGGTGGGCAAGGTATCGGTGAAGGCCACTCCCGTAATAGCAAGCGACGGGTCGGTATTGGTGATGCGGAAGGTCAGCGTGGTCGAGCCAGCCGGGTTCAAGAGCGGATTCGGGTTGAACTGCTTGGATATGACCGGCGGCGTAGGCGGGGGCAGCACATTGAGCGTGTCTGTTGCGCTGCCTCCGGCCAACGTTTCGTTAGAATCGATAGGGTCGCTGACATTCAAATTCAGGCCAACACTGGTCGAGACTACGTTAACCGAGAGCGTACAAGTCGCATTGGCAGCCAATGCGCCGCCCGTGAATAAGAGTATCGCCGGGTTTCCAGATTCCAGCCCCCAGGTTCCGCTGCAGCCTGAATTAACAAACGTGCCTGCCACCGCAGTCATACCGGCTGGCAGTTCATCGCGGAAGGTGACGCCGCTCAAAGCGCTAGAAACGTTGGGGTTAGCGAGCGCAAAAGTCAGGGTCGAAACTTCGCCCACGCGCACTTCATCAGGGACAAATTGTTTACTGAGCGTTGGCGGATTGGGCGGCGTGCCCAGGTTCGGAGTACAAATGGTGCCCGACCCATTAAAACTCATATTATGGATTCGGATTTCGATATTGGGATTGCTCGCGCCGTAAACATAAAACCGGAAGTATGTATTTCCATCTGGCGAGAGATTAGTCAGGTTAGATACAGCAAATGTAGAAGGCGCGCCCGCATTGGTGCTCACCGGCGTCCAGGTTTGAGCGCCCTGGGTCAAACTGACAAAGTGGCCATAGTCTAACGTGATGGTTGAAGGGCCGTTGCCATTTTGGCGTGAAACCTGGAAACTAATGCTGACATTATCCAGCCCGGCGGTGTTGACCACAAACTCAAAATAGCGGTCGTTGGCTCGGGCAATTGCCAGGGTTTCACCGCTTGGGGCATTGTTTGCCACCCAACGATTGGTGCCAACAGCGGTCGTCAGCCCGCCTCCGGCAGCAGTCGTGACTCCCAGCCCGTTGACGGGGCCGGTTGGCGGATGGGTGGGGTTGTTGCCGGGCGTGAAAGAAGCCCACCGGGCAATGAGTTGGTTCGTGATAACCTGACAGGTCAGCGGCGGCGGTTGGGTGGCGGTTACAGTCAGTGGAGCGGTCGCTGTCGCAGCCGGGGAGGCGGCGTCGCCCACATACAAATCAACCACGTTTTGCAGCGGATAAGTCGCGCCAGCATCATACGGGGCAGTCACATCCACCAAAATATTACAACTGCTGTTTGGGGCAAGCACGCCGCCAACCAGGGAAATCGTGCCGGCGCCTGGGGCTGCGGTCACGCTACCGCCGCAACGGTTATCAATATTTGCCGGGTCTGCCACCACAATCGCGCCGGGGAGCGTATCATTAAACTTATAGCCAGATACCGTTACCGGGTGAGGGTTGGTAATGGTAAAGCGCAAGGTCGAAAGACCGCCCCCTGCAATGGTAGAAGGGATAAAGCGTTTGGCAAAGCCAGCGCTGGTGGCTGGGTCAATGATATTGGCAAAGCGCGCGCCTGCGCTGAAATCGCTGTTGTAATGAAAACTTGCGCCAGAGAAGTCATAAATCAGGCTGTTGAGGGTCTGCGTCGTGCCCCCGCCGCCGATGATGCGAACTTCATAAAGAACGGTAATATTACCGCCGGACTTTTTGCCGCTATCCAGGCAGGCGCGGTAATTGGGGCTGTTGGGGTCATTTTCCCACAGACAGGCATCGGCGTATAACTGGTCGTGTAAGTTGCCCACGCGGGCGGGGGGCGCAGTATTGGCCGAATAAGTGGTCTCGACGCTGAGAATCTGGAAAATAGTATTGGAAAGGGTAATGAAGGTCTCCAGCTGTTCATACCCCTGCGTAGCGGTCTTTCCCTCCAGTTGGATGAAGTAGGTGCCGCCCACCATTAAATTCATGGAACCGCCTGCGGCAACATCTGTTAAATTGGCCGGGGCGGTGCCATATCGAATCATAGTCGTGGCATTGCGGTTTTGTGAAATCAGATACTCGACATACAGTTCACGCGGCGAGGGCGTGCTTGCGCTGACTGTGCCATCGGTGGCTGTGATGGTGTAAGCGCGGGTTTTGCGATAAGAGGCTGCCACGCCGGTCACTTCAACTTCAAAGTAGGCATCCACGCAATCTCCACCCGCTGCCAGGGCCGGAAAACTCAGCGTGCTGCTGGTTCCGAAGCGGGTATTAATATAATCACCGTTAGAAGCGGGGTCCCAGTTGAGATTGACTGTAAGAGGGGCGGTATCGGTACTCCCTTCATTACACACCCTGGCGCCCACCGGAAAGTGGCGCGGGCCATTAGCCGGGCGGTTGCTGTCCAGGCCAATTACATCCCAGGTAATTGATTCAATCGTCAAGATGGGAGCGGCCTGTGCAACGCTGCCTGGCTGCACGAGCGATACCACCAAAACGGCAATTGCTGCCAGGGAAAAAGCAGCCCTGCCAATTACCTTGGCGCGGAAAGGCGAAAAAAATGAAAACATAGTTTCTCCTGATGAAATAGATTTAATACAGCAACAAGGTCGTATCAGCGTTCGTGCAAAATAACCTATCGAATTGCTCTAAAATGGCCCGCGTCTTTTAATTGAACAACTCATCTATACAACGCAAATAAAAATAAAGTAGCGAAACCGCCTACGGGCGGTTTCGCTACTGGCTCACTGAGGCTCTTTCTCAAAATTTGAGAGAAGCGACCATATCAAAGCATCAGGTCATTGCCACCGTTCAATCACAAGGATAAGATGATAATTTCGGCATATTATAATTGGCTCTTAATATAATGAGGGGGCATTGACAAAAACAAAATTGTTAGGTAAGCAACAAACACCCATCGTATCGATTCAGCCTGACGCAAAATTGCGTTATGTTCCATCATCCCAACCCCCCGCCTTCGGCGCGCTTCGCAGTCCCAGTGGGAGAGGGGCTTTGAAGCAGCAATTTTGGGAGTCCCCTCCCCCGGTAGGGGAGGGCGGAGGGTGAAGGCTGAATAGTTGCCACCCATCTTACCTAAAAAAGCCCCAAAACCATCAATCCAATCCGGCAGTCACATTCTCAAAATGCGCAATGCGCGGCGTGACGCCTGGAACGCCCTCCACTGCCACAGCATCACACTGCCAGGTATCAATTTCACGCTCGGCGGCATACTGCCCGGCAGCCGCGCGCATGTGTTTTAGTTTGCGGGGCGTAAGCGCCTCTTCTGGCAGGCCAAAACTACGCGAGGTGCGCGCCTTCACCTCCACAAAAACAGTCACGCCCTCAATGCTGGCAACAATATCAATTTCGCCGTACGGCGTGCGGGTGTTCCTCTCCAAAATTCGGTACCCCTTTTCTATAAGATACGCGGCGGCGGCCTCTTCGCCCCATTTGCCAATTTTTTGATTGCGATTCATGGCTTAAAGTTCTCCAGAAAACTGCGAAAGCGGAATCCCACGCCATGCTGGCGAGAATAGACATTATCGGTAATAGTAAAATAGGGTCATGTTGACCTATGACGAAC
>CAYLZI010000080.1:0-13681 GCA_964388215.1 uncultured Anaerolinea sp. | reverse complement strand
CGGAGCAGGCAAACCAGGCGAAGTGGTCGCGGCGCTCGCGGTATTCGGTTTTGTGGTAAATGACGGTTGCGCCCTCACCCCTAACCCCTCCCCCGAGGGGGGAGGGGGACGTTTGCTCCCCTCTCCCCTCGGGGGAGGGGCCGGGGGTGAGGGGTTCAATCTCCACCTGCCCAATCGAATAATTGCGCTGGAAGTTGGTGGCGTCGTCGTTGGCATCCCACAGGGCAAATTCCACCGCCGAGAAAACGGAAAGCGCTGCCGGGTCATTCCGCTCGTTGGTCAGGGTCAACTCCCAGATTTCGAGCGATTCTCCAAGCGGGATAAAATAACGGGTGGAGGATTTTATCCCCCGAAATTTGGATGTGATGACGGTATAACCCTGCCCATGACGGCATTCGTATTCATCCAATTTGGCGCGGGTGGGCATCCACGAGGGCGACCAGCAGGGGCGGGGTTCATCCCCGCCCTGGTCATCGCGCAGATAGATATAACGGCCGCCCATATCCAGCGGGGCATTGTTGTAGCGGTAGCGCGTCAGGCGGCGCAGGCGGGCATCCTTGTAAAAGGAATATCCACCGGCGGTGTTGGAAATCAACCCAAAATAGGCTTCACAACCCAGGTAATTAATCCAGGGCAGGGGCGTATCGGGCCGGGTGATGACGTATTCGCGGGTTTTGTCATTGAAGTGGCCGTATTTCATAATCAAATCCTTCTGTAGGGGCGGGGTTTCCCCGCCCACTACAACGGGTTTACCCCACCCAAAAATCAACCGCGAATAGCATCGCTTCCATGCCCATCAAGAGCAGGCTGGCAACCGTCCAGGCGCGGTCGAAGGTTTGGTTTTTGCCCAGTTGGGCGAGGAAAATATACAGGGCAGGGACGATAATCATATAGCGCGCCATGCTATTGGTCGCGCCGCTGAAAACGGACAGGGCGACCACTGCCAGGCTGAAGAGCGCCAGTGGCAGGTCGCGGCGCAGCAGCCAGAGCGAGGCGATGAAGGCCAGGACGATGGCGAACGCATCTATCCAAAAGTAGATGAAACCCGCGCCTTTGCCCTGGTACATGCCATAGAAAAAGGCGTTTTTCCAGGCTTCGATGGAGTTTTCGACCGTCATCAGCCCGCGCCCAAAGTAGAAGCGCTGCAGTTCGGCCCAGCCCTCGCCCAGTTCGGAGTAGCGCCAGATGGCGTATCCCACCAGCGGCAGCAAGACAAAAGCGGCCTGGGCGAGCCATTTCCAGGATATGCAGGGGAGGCTTTTGCGGGTCAGCACTTCGCGCCACTTGATTTCTGACAGCCAGATGACCAGGAAGGGCAGGGCCAGCGCCGCGCCGTGGGCGCGCGTCCAGGCGGCAAACAGGCCGAGCAGCCCGGCCCAAAGCCACTGTTTGCGCTTCGCCAGGGCAATGGCCCAGAACGCCAACCCAATGAACAAGCCTTCGGTGAAAACCATCGCAAAGAAGAAGGAGGTCGGGAAAATCAGGGCGTAGAAGGCGGCCCGCAGGGAACTTTCCTCGTCAAAATAGGCGCGGGTCAGGTCGTAGAGCGCCATCAGCCCGGCGGCAGTACCCAAAACCGACACAATCACCCCGGCCAGGCTGGCCGCGGCAATTGGGTTCAGCCCGAACCAGCCGAGCGGGATGGCGAAAACGCGCATAACATACGGATAAAATGGGAAAAACGAGTAATTCTTGATGACCAGCATCCCGGTATTGGGGCTGCGCACCGCGCCCGCTTCGGGGTCATCATACCCGCCGACGGCGATGCCGACGTAGTACTCCGAGTCCCAGGCCACCTGGCGGTTCATGAACGGTTCGAGCAGGTAGATTTTGCCCGCGTTACTGTAAGGCTGGGTCTCAGTCGCCGACCAGAAAACGGCTGTATCGGGCGGGTAGAGGGTCATGCGCGTGGTGGCTGCCCACTGGAAGGCGATGACAACGATGGCCCAAAGGGCGGTGGTGAGGGCAATGGTGAGGAGGGTGGTTTTTTTCATGGGTTGTAAATGCCGTGTAGTAGGGGCGGGGGAACCCCGCCCCTACTACCAAATTTAAACCTTGGCGAGGTCATCCTCAATCGCCTGTAGCATCTCGGCGGGGATGGCAAAAGGCGCGCGCGCGGCAACCTGTTCGACGGTCATATCGAGCGCCATGCTCATATCGGGGTTATCCAAAATGCCGCCCAGGTGACGGGTCAGCACGGCGCGGCCAGCCGGGTCTGAGAGCAGATAGTTAAAGGTCAGGCCGGTATGCAAACGGACGCCGGGGCGGGCGGGCGGAAGCATCGTCAGCGTGGCAGACAGGCGGATATCGCGGCTGGAAGCGCCAACGAGAATCTCAAACTCGCCGGGTTCGACAGCCCAATCGTTCTTCGCTGTGTCAAAGAACCAGAAAGCCTCGCGGTCAAGCGTAAAGCTGACGGTTTTGGTCTCGCCGGGGGCCAGTTCCACCTTCGAGAAGGCTTTGAGTTCTTTTTCGGGGCGGGCGGCCAGGCTTTTTACATCGCGGATGTAGAGTTGGGCCACTTCTTTACCGGCCACATTGCCGGTGTTGGTCAGGTCGAAGCTCACGGCAACCGATTCGGTTTCGGTAAGATTTTTGGCGCTGAGTTTCAGGTTGGTGTAAGAAAAACTTGCGTAAGACAGCCCATGCCCAAACGGAAAGAGCGGGGCCAGTTCTTTTTTGTCGTAATAGCGGTAGCCCACAAAAATCCCCTCGCCGTAGCGGACTTTGCCGTTTTCGCCGGGGTAGTTGATGCAGGCTGGGTTATCCTGCAAGCGCATGGGGAAGGTCGTTGGCAGTTTGCCGCTGGGGTTGGTATCCCCAAATAGCACATCGGCCAGCGCGTTGCCCTGTTCCTGCCCGTTGTACCAGAGTTGGAGAATGGCGGGGACTTCATCTGCCCAGGGCATTTCCACGGCGGAACCGGCGTTAACAACCACCACTGTGTTCGGGTTGGCGGCGCGGACAGCGCGGACGAGTTCGTCCTGCTGGCCGGGCAGTTTTATATCTACCCGGTCGAAGCCTTCAGATTCCCATTCGCTGTTCAGCCCAACCACCACCACCGCCACATCGGCGCGCCGGGCCAACTCCACCGCTTCGGCAATCAGGTCGGGGGCCTGGGGCGGCAGGTGTCCGAGCATCAGCGAGCGCCAGCGCGGGTTGCCTTGCCAGTAATATTCAATTTTCAAATCATAAGATTGTCCACCGGTCAGTTCTACCTCGGCTGTTTTCTGTTTGCCCATATCGGCATCCGCTGAATGGTCAATCAGCAGGCTGCCATCGAGATACATTTTGCACCAGCCGACGGCGTTCAGCCCCAGGGTGTGTTTTCCGCTCTCTTGGGGGGTAAACAGGCCCTCCAGCCGCGCCGAGAAGCTGTCTTGCGGCACGCCTGGCACCGTCCGCTCCCACCAGCCGTGCTGTACTACGGTGGTGACCTCGGAATATTTCGGGTCACCGGCCAGTTCGGTTCCGGCAAACAGGCTCAGTCGGAGTCCGCGTCCACCCTCGGGCGTGGATAAGGTTTCGGGGGCAGGGGAGAGCATGGATTTGTGGATAAAGCATCCGGGCGCGCCCTCCACCAAAACATCTTTGGCGTCAATCCCGTCAAACGGGGAGATGGCGTAATGCGGGGTGACGCTGCTGCTGCCGCCGCCCAAAATTTGCGCGCGGCGGGCATACGGGCCAACGACAGCCACTTTTTTGACGCCCTTGAAGGGCAAAATTCCGCCCCGCTCCACTGCGTTACGGGGACTTTCGTTTTTGAGCAGAACAATCGCTTCGCGGGCGGCATCGAGCATCACGGCGCGGTGTTCGGGCCGGTCTTCGCCTTTTTCTGGATTTAGTTGGGGGTTTTCGAACAGCCCGGCTTTTTCCAGCACCCCAAGCAGTCGCCGTACTTTGTCGTCGAGTCCGCTCTCGGTCAGGCTTCCGTTTTCGATGGCTTTTTTCACCACTTCGGCGGCCATCCAGCGCCCCGGGCCGGGCATTTCCAGGTCCAGCCCGCCCGCCGGGACGGATTCATCATACGTCCCGAACCAGTCAGACATGACAATGCCCTCATAACCCCACTCACCCTTGAGAATTTCTTTGAGCGTGTGGTCGTTTTGGCAGGCGTAGACGCCGTTGACGCGGTTATAAGCCGACATGACCGCCCAGGGATTGGCGGCGCGGATGGCCAGCCGGAACGGTTCGAGGTAGATTTCGCGCAATGTCCGCTCATCCACCTCGGAGGAGATGGAATTGCGCTCGAATTCCTGGTCGTTGGCGACGAAGTGCTTGATGCACGCGCCCAGGCCTTTGCCCTGAATGCCGTTGATGTAGGCGGCGGCCAACATGCCGCTTAAGAAGGGGTCTTCGCTGTAGCATTCAAAGTTGCGCCCGGCGATGGGCGCGCGATGGATGTTGACTGTGGGCGCGAGCAGGATGTGCGCGCCTTTGGCGTTTAACTCGTCTGCCAGCACTTCGCCGACTTTGTGGACGAGTTCGGTGTTCCAGGTGGCGCCGAGCGCGATTCCAACCGGGGTTGCCACCGAAGGCGATGCCATGCTGCCCCACGCGCCGCGCGCGCCGTTGGGGCCATCGGTGACTTTGAATTGCGGAATGCCCAGGCGCGGAATGGCAACGCTGTGCCATAAATCGGCCCCGGCGAGCATGGATATTTTTTCGTCGAGGGTCATTTGGGCGAGTAATTCATCAATACGAGACATAGATACTCCTTATTTAGGGGTGAGATGGACAGGATTGCCGGATGATGAGTTCGGGAGCCAGAGTAACCTGGCGAGGGGGCGTTTGGGGTTCGCGCAGCAGGTCAATCAGCCGTTCCACAGCCATTTGCCCCATGCGATGAAGCGGCTGGCGGATGGTGGTGAGCGGCGGGTCGAGTTGCGCGGCAATTGGCAGGTCATCGAACCCAATGATGGCGATGTCTTCGGGGATTTTCAGCCCCGATTCGTAAATGACCCGATAGGCACCGGCGGCCATCGTATCATTGGCCGCGAAAATGGCCTGGGGCTGCCTGGGGAGCAGTTGTTGCATGGCGGCATAGCCGCCGGCCTCGGTAAAATCGCCTTCTGCTACCAGTTCGCTGTTGAAGAGATTGACTTCTTTAAGAGCTAGATTGAATCCTTGCAGGCGGTCTTGCCCGGCAATTTGAGTGCTTGGGCCGCTGATAGTTGCAATGCGCTGGTAGCCATGCCCTAGCAAGTGGCGGGTAGCCAACTGCGCCGCTTCGAGATGGTCAATATCCACCGAATTAATCTCCGGGTTAGGATGATGCCCGATGATGACAAAGGGCAACTGCCCGTGAGAGAGTTTTTCTACAATTGGGTCGTTGGCCAGGGTAAAAGAGACGACAACGCCATCCATCAGATTGTTGTTGGCAAGGTGGCGCAAAATGCGCTGTTCGTGTTCAAGGCCTGAAAGCCAGAGCATCAGCGAATAATCTTGCTGGTTGCAGGCATTGGAAACCCCCTGAATGACCTGCGAAAAATAGGGGTCGCTAAAGGTTGCGCCCGCCCCGGCGGGGATGACCAGCCCAAACGTGTCGGTGCGCCCGGCAGCCAGGCGGCGGGCGGCCTGGTTTGGCTGGTAATTATGTTGCTGGATGACTTCCAGCACCCGTTGGCGAGTCTCTTCCCGAACTTTCTCATCCCCATTCACAACGCGCGAGACGGTGGAGCGGGAAACGCTGCTGAGGCGGGCAATGTCTTCGAGGGTGAGGGTCATAAGGCTTGGGAGCGCTCTCATTGATAGGTGAAAAATTGACCGCATTCGCGGTTGAGATAGGCTTGGGAGCGCTCCCATAATTATAGCAGTTTTGGGGTGGGTGTCAAATGAACGGCGGCGTTTAACTATCAGATATGTCCTGAAACTTTCTAAAACTTTCGGCTCTCCGAGAATCTCCGTGATTAAATCTTTTGGACACGGACACTTGCGCCTGCGCCCCTGGCACCGCCCGCGCACCCCGCACTGCCTTCGTGCGAGGCAGGCTTCGCCGCGAGCGCTCAGCCGAGCGGTGGCAGGTGTGCAAGCGCAGGTGTTACACGGACGAACACGGAAAAAACACGGATTTTTCATGCTGAAGAAGCATTTTCTGGTCTTTCCGTGCAAATCCGCGTAATCCGTGTACTGATTTCATGCTAACTCTTGGAGGGCCAAACTTTCAGGGCGTACCATTCATCTATTTTCTCTCTACAGGGTTGGGCGGCGAGAGCAGGGATGCAAATTCAGAGAGGTGTTGGTGATGCACCAGGGCCAGCACTTCATCGAGCGGCTCCAGCACCGTGCTGCCGCGCGGGATGATGAGTTGGTGCTGCCGGATGATGGCAACGATGGTGCATTCTTTGGGCAGTTGCAGGTCTTTCAGTGCCGTATTGACTGCAATGGCCGTTGGGTAAACTTTTTCCTCGACCAGGGAGTATTCGCCGCGCTTCAGTTTTAGAAGGGTCATCATGTCGCCCAGCGACATTTCTTCGGCCACCAGGTGCGCCAGGATGTCGGCCTGGTTGAGGGCCACATCTACGCCCATTTCCTGGGTGAATAGCCAGTGATTCTTGGGGTTGTTGACCCTGCCGATGATGCGCGGAACGTTGAATTCGAACCGCGCCAGCGAACTGATGACCAGATTGGTCTCGTCGTTGCCTGTAACAGCGGCCAGGACGTGCGCTTTGCGGATGCCAGCCTGCTCCAGCGTGGATGGTGCCGAGCCATCGCCAGCCAGGACAGTTTCAGCGGGTAGTTCTTTGCGCAGTTTTTCGAGAATGGAAGGCCGTTCTTCGATAACGCAGACAGAATGCCGACCCTCCAGGAGAATTTTTGCCAGGTAAGAGCCGGTGTTTCCACCACCAACAATGACAACGTGCATGGCTAATTCCTCCTTTCGATGCCGAGCATCTCTTCCAGCCGGGTCATGGAAGTGGCAAGCACCGCCAGGTGAAGGATATCGCCCTCGCGGAATTCAGTGCTGATGGATGGGATGAAGGCCCGGTCGTCACGGGTGATGGAGACAACGCTGACTTCTCCGGGAATGCTCAGGTCGCGGACGAGTCGCCCGTCGAGGCGCGCGCCTGCTTCGACGGTGAGAATGTTTACTTCGCCGCGCCCGAATTTTTGCAGCACATCCAGGTCGGTGTGCGTGACGAGTTCGTAAATTTGGCGCACGCCCAATTCGGTGCTGGAGATGGTCATCAGTCCCAGCCGCTGGTAGATTTCGGCCCGGCGTGGGTCGTACATGCGGGCGACCACGCGCGGGACGTGGAAAATGTTGCGCGCAATCCGCGCCCCGACGATGTTGGCGTTATCTGATGCGCTGGCGGCAATGAAGGCGTCGGTTTTTTCAATTCCTGCTTCGAGCAAGACTTGCTGGTCAAAGCCCAGGCCGTTAATAATGCGGCCTTTGAAATTTTGCCCGAGGCGGGTTAGGGCGTCTGTGTCGCGGTGGTCAATAACGGTCACTTCGTGGCCGCGTTCTGCCAGTAAAATGCTGACCTGCGACCCGACCCTGCCGCACCCCATGACGATAACTTTCATAATACCTCCTTCTTTGTGTGAACGAGTCTTGTAAATAGGGAGTTGCGCCATGTTTTTGAGTAATAAATCGCTGAAAGGTTGTGATGTTTATTTGAAATTGCTTCCTTTTATTATGGCACGATACGCTGCCTGGCAAAATAATGCGGCTCTACCGTTTTTACCGGGAAAATCCGAAGGGGCGACCCGCCCAGCGCGAAAACGTATCAGGTTATGCCCTGACGGGTCGCCCCTACCCCCCGCCTTCCCGCCAGAAACGGGAGAGCCAATAATGTTTATCTGGATGGGTGGCGCGATGCCTCTGGAGTGGGCATGTGTTTGGATGAACTCGACAGCCAGCGCAAAAATTGCTTGCGTATCCATTCCGCGCCGTAAATAATGAGTGGGAGGAGCGCCAACCCCAGCCAGTATCGGATGGGGATGAGGACATGGTCGAAATACCCGGCAATTGTTTCCTGGTGAATGATGATGATGATGCCGGCTACTTCAAGAATGGCGGCGTAAATCAATAAGCGATTGCTGCCCCAACCCAGGCGGGTGTTGCGCAGTGTGCCAGAGCGGCAGGCAAAGGCGTTGCCGACTTGCGCCATAACGACCCCGGCGTGAAAGACGGTCGCGGCCATGTTGCCAACACGGTCGGCGGGAATATCGAGATGGAGGAAATCGGGATAGGGAAGTTCGGCCAGTAGTGGGATGGAGAGCAAATCTGCATTGCCAGAAAAAAGGTAAACGGAGAAAAACCCGATGTAACATAGCGCCGCTTCGAGCAACCCCAACCACAGAAAGGAACGCGCGAGCAGGCCGTTATCTACCAAGCGCGTGCCGCGCTTGCGCGGCGGGCGCTGCATAACGTTCGGCTCTGGTTTTTCGGTGCCGAGCGCAACGGCTGGGAGCATGTCGGTACCGAGGTCTATGGCGAGGATTTGACGCACATTCAAGGCCAGTGGGATGACTGGGAAACTGGCGGTTACGAGAAAGGGCATGACTTCTGGCACGTTGCTAGAAAAAATATAGGTAACAAATTTCCGCACGTTGTCGTAGATGGCGCGGCCTTCTTCAATAGCGTGGACAATCGCGCCGAAATTGTCGTTGGTTAAGATGATGTCGGCAGCTTCTTTGGCGACATCGGTGCCGGCTACGCCCATCGCCACGCCGACATCGGCCTTGCGCAGGGCTGGGGCATCGTTGACTCCGTCTCCGGTGACGGCCACAACTTCGCCGCGCGCCTGGAGGGCCGCCACGATGCGCATTTTGTGTTCTGGGGCCATCCGCGCGAACAAGACTTCTTCTTCCAGGGCTTTGCTCAATTCGATGTCGCTCAGCGTGTCCAATTCTGCGCCGGTGACGATACGCGCATTGGGCGCGCTGAGCATCCCAACACGGCGCGCCAGCGATTCGGCGGTCAGGCCGTAGTCGCCGGTAATCATGATGATGCGAATCCCGGCCTGGCGGCAGGTTTTGATGGCGGCTTCTACTTCGGGGCGGGGCGGGTCCATCATCGCCATCAGGCCGAGGAAGACCAGGCCGCGTTCAATATTCTCGGCGCGGTAGGATTCTTCGCCGGGTTTCAGTTCGCGCCGGGCAACGGCAAGTACGCGCAGGGCGCGGCGGGCATAGTCATCGTTGGCGGCCAGGATTTCGGCGCGCAGGGTGTCATCAAGCGGGATGACCTGGTTGTCGATTTCGATGTGAGTGCAGAGTTGCAGTACTTCGCGCGGCGCGCCTTTGGTAAAGGCCATTTCACTGCGCAGGCCGCGATGGATGGTGGTCATGCGTTTGCGGCGCGCGTCGAAGGGAATTTCATGAACGCGTGGGTAAATCAACCCCAACTCCTTTTCGTTCACTTTTGCCTTGAGAGCAGCGACTTTCATGGCCGCTTCGGTTTGGTCCCCCAGGCTGGACCAGGTTGGGTGTTCGGCGGAGGGTGGGTTGAGGCGGGCGTTGTTGCAACAATCGGCGGCTTCCAGCAAGGCCAGCAGGGTCTCGCCCCAAGGGTGGCCGTTTGGGTCGGGACTGAATTTGCCCCTGGGTTCGTAACCAACCCCCGTTATTCTGATTTTTCGGCGGGAAGTCCAAATTTCGCGCACGGTCATCTGATTTTGGGTCAGTGTCCCGCTTTTGTCGGTGCAAATAACCGAGACTGTGCCAAGCGTTTCGACGATGTTTAGTTTTTTGGCTAAGACGCCTTTGAGTGTCAGGCGTTGGACGGCGATAGCCAGGGAAAGGGTGAGGGTGGCGGGCAGGCCTTCGGGGATGACAGCGACGATGATTCCGAGGGTAAAAAACAGGAGCGCGGGGCCGTTCAATCCCAGCCCGGTGGTAAATCCGACAACCAGCACCAGCAACCCGATAGTGAGCGCCGCCAGGGTAATCACTTTCGTGACCTGCCGCAGTTCCTTCTGCATGGGGCTGGGCGGAGGCTCGATGCTCTGGGTCAGGTGGGCGATGCGCCCAAATTGGGTTAACATGCCGGTGGCGTAAACTACCGCCCGTCCCGTCCCGGCGACGACGGATGTCCCGGCGAAAATCAGGTTGGGCTGTTCCAGTTCGCTGATGCCTTGCTGGTACGAGGCGTCGGCAATTTTTCGGGCCGGGACAGATTCACCAGTCAGGGTGGAGTTGTTAACACGCAGGCCGAATTCTTCCACCACGCGCGCATCGGCGGGGATGTTATCGCCCTCGGCCAGTACCAGTATATCGCCAGGCACGACATCCCTGGCGAGGATGTGCTCGTCTTGCCCATCGCGCAGGACATGCGCGTATGCAGGCAGGATTTCCTTGAGTTTTTCGACTGCTTGCTCGGCGCGGTATTCGCGCCAGTAAGAAAAGAGGGCGTTAAATATAATTAACGCCAGGATAACAAACGATAACCCGGAATCGCTTCCGAGGGCAGCCAGCAGGGCGGCCAGCAGCAAAATGCCGGCCTGCGGATGCAGGGCGTGCCTGAATAGTTTATGGCCGAGCGGCTCTTTTTGCTCTTCGCTCAGCACATTTTCGCCATAGAGTGACAGGCGCGATTGGGCTTCGGCGCTCCCCAGGCCGGTTGGAGACGTTTCGAGAGATTGGAAGGCCTGCTGTGGGCGCAGGCTGTAAATTGGTTCAGATGGCATGGGAGAGGGAGGTTGGTTACTCCTGGTCGTCAGCCTTTGTGGTTTCTTTGGGCGCGCCGCCCAGGCGGGGAGACTCTTTGGGCTGGCTGTCGAGGTATTGTTGAAGGAAGGTTTTCCTGCCCTTGGTTTTTATCGCGTCTTCGTACTCCCCGGCGGGGGCGGGGATGGATTTTTCCACGCTCAATGGTTTCATCACCCCGAAAATTGCCATGAAGTCGGCCACAGCCGTCAGCACTCTGTAACGATACTCTTGCATTCGCAGCGACTGCCACTCGACCATATTGCCCATCGCGCCCTCGACCCGTGATTTTTCGCGGACGATGCGGTGGATGTCCTCCGGGTCGCGGTACCCGGCTGGGGAGACCAGGATGATGTAACTGACTAGTACCAGCATGCCCATGGTAATCAGCACCACCCAGCCGCCCTGGTCCCATTTTGTAACGATTTGCCCGAGCAGGATGAATGTTGAAAATGCGGCTGAAAAGGTTGTGCCGATTAACCCCCAAGCGCGGGCGCGTCCGGTGAGGTTGTCGCTGACGTGTTTACGCATTGCTAATCCCATGATGGTGATGGGCAGGAATACGCCCACGCCATAAAATGGAATCGCCGTGCTGGTATTGCCGCGCACCAGGAATTGGATGATGATTGCTACGATAGCCGCAGCCGTAACCGGGCGCGTAAAGGTCCCTTTGGGGTTGCGGTACACCACCACTTCGGGGATTTCGCCAATTGCCACATTGCGCCAGGTGATGGCCTGCAAGTCCTGAAAGGCGGTCATTGAGGCGGCGGTCAGCAGGCCGACGGCCAAAATCTGGTAGGCCCAGAACAGGATGACCCCGCCTTGCTCTGAAATGGTCGTGAAGCCGATAAACGCCAGGTTGCCGACCAGGGTGCGGCCCTGCGCGCCATCATAAGCCTGGAAGTGGATGGCAAAATAGGTCAGGAACAGGGTAGTCAGCGCGCCATAGAACAGGAAGGAGGTCTGCACCACGCGCCCGATGCCTATCTTGCCGCTGTAGTAGCGCCACAGCCATCCCAGCCGGGGCAGGCGTTTTTTGCCCCAGGTGACAAACCCAGGGTCTTTGTTCATCACAAACTGGATGCCGTCGGCCATTGCTTCCAGCCCGGTCAGCGCAACCAGCCCCTTCATCGAAGCGGCTACCAGGTGAAACAGCGCGCCCCAGATGGTCGCATCGGGCTTAATGATTTCCTCGCCGCGCGGCAGTGGCGCGACGCCGGTTGACTTTGCGATGAACAGGCCGACCCCCATCGTCAGCGTCATCAGCACGAAAATCCCCAGGCCGGTAAAGACTACCTGCGCCGATTCGCCGCGCCCGCGAATGGTAATATACCAGGTGATGCTGACCATCCCTGCGCCAATCAGGAAATTCCAATGCCAGGCTGTGCCGCCCAACTGACCGAGCGAGAGCAATTGGTCTGCGCCCGACAGTGTGGAGACGACGATGGTAAAGACATAGTCTTGCAGCAGGACGACCGCCACAATCAGGCCGACTGCCGGGCCGAGGTAACGAATCGCCGCCGCGAATGAGCCGCCGCCCTCCTTGAACACGCCCAGGAAGTACATGTACAAGAAGCCAAAGGTAATGTTAGCGAGGGCAATAATCAGGATGGCGTAATAGGCCAGATGGTCCAGCCCGTAAGGGTGCAGGGCGTGCAGCATTTCGCCGGTGGCGTAGTAGTAAGAAGTAAAGTAATCGACGCCAAACAGCGCAATCGCCGCCAGCAGGCCAACCTGCCCGGCGCCATGCACATGGGCATCTTCCTGCCGTTCACGCGGCGCGGCGCGCCAGGACAGGTAGATAATGACTGCCAGTAAGAGGATTGAAAAAAGCATAGGGTTGTCCGTTGGAGAATGGTATTGCCAATTGTGGTTAAAAGTTAAATGCCATTCCTCGCTAAACCAACGACATGGAATGACATTTCAATTACGGTTGATAAAAAGCATCCTCAAGCATTTCGAGACCCGCCAGCATGTGCTTGCGGGTTGAGGCGTTGAAGCGCGTATCTTGCACGCGCTTGGCGGCTTCTTCGCGCGCGGCGCGCACCACGAAGGCCGGAACGAACATAACCCGCCCGGCAGGAATGACCTCGAACTTCAAAACATCCAGACGAAGTTCCTGGTCGTCGAAGTACGGCAGGCTCAGGCTCAGGCCGCGATTGAGCGACCCGGCGGAAGCCCGCTCTTTGATGGTTGCGATGATTTCCTGGGTCTTATACCTCGCCAATGCGCGTCCCTGGTTGATGAGTTGGCCGAGCATCCCATAGCGTTTACGCTGGTATTCATCGTCGGCGATGATATAGGGGGCGATGGAGGAGGCCGCATGCAGAATTTCGATGTATCGCTGCATCGAGGCGATGTGCGCTTCGGCTTCCTGTACCCCGCCGACCAGCAGTTTTCCGTTATCGTCGAAGGCCACCCACTGCGGCAGGTAAAAGCGCCGCGCTGCCGGGACGAACGGGACCTGCAAATCGCCGCGCCCCGCTTCTGATTTTTCATCCTCGGCGATGGCGTCGCTGGCCTGGGTGATGGCTGATTCCGGCTCCATATCTGCTACCGGGATGGTGGGGATGTCCTCGCCTTCATCGGGCCGGTATTCCACCGTGCGCCCGGCGGGCAGCATGTTGTGAACCATGTGAATGGCTGCGGCGAAGCGTAATAATCCCGCGCCGGTCGAGATGGCGTGGTCGGGAACCTGCTCCAGTTCCTGCAAGCGGTGGCGCAGTTCCTCTTTGACATCCCGCCGCGCCAGGCGGTTACGGAATCCGCCGACAGCCTGTTCGCGTTGCTCCGCTGGGACGGTGATGGGCGCAGGCTGGTCGATTTGTGGCAGCTCGGCCACGATGCGGTCGGGCAGGGTGAATTTTACCTGCGGCTGGTGTTCAATCAGGGCATCCGCAATTTTCCGCGCCTGGGCTTCCAGGAATCGCTGCACAATCGCCGGCTGGGCATTGAAAAGGGATTGCCTGTCGTTGAATTCCTCGCGCAAGTGGCTGGCGGGAGAGAGTGATTCGGTCATAAGACC
>CAYLZI010000079.1:0-13683 GCA_964388215.1 uncultured Anaerolinea sp. | reverse complement strand
ACAAAGAAGGCGACGAAGAGCAGGAAGGGGTTGGTGAATAGCCCGATGAACCCGAATAGGAGGGCCATGCCCTGTCCTACCGTTGCGGCAATCTGCGTCGCGCGGACGTAGTCCATGTTCATTGCCAGGACAGCCCGCAGCACGCGCCCGCCGTCCATTGGGAAGGCCGGAATCAGGTTGAAGGCCACCAGGTTTCCATTGCCATTTCATGAATAATCTCCGTGTCTGCGCAATAGCGCGATTTTTGATTAGAGTTGTTCAAATTCTATTGTGAATATATAAGATAAATATTATAAAAATTAAAGATTGGTATCAACGTATTTATCGTATTTGCTCACTTTTTGAGTTTAGAGTTCATTTTGATTCGTCTTGAAAGACAAAATACATGGCTGATTTGGCGTGAAAAACCCAAAAGGGTTTGATTGCCAACGAACTCCAAACTCCAGTCAGCATGGCGTTCTCAAGAATGCTTGACGTTTTCGCTTTCGCATGGCATTCGCCCTCATACCCCTTCGGGGCACTTTCCCTGGCCCTTCCCCCGCCGGGGGAAGGGAATTTCCCCTCTCCCACCGAGAGAGGGGCAGGGGTGAGGGAAAAACTTGCTTTCTTGAGAACGCCATAACCCAGTTAGCAGTTGGGGTTGCAAAATTGGAGTTTTTTTGTCAAAATATAGGCGTTTATATTTTGTAGGAGGTATTTGCTCATGAACGAGATTGCGACCTTGCTCGGAATCACCGCTGCTTTGATGATAGGAGTGCTTATCGTTGGTACGGTCATTAAGATGCGCGAAGTCAAAGCCGCGCAAACCTGGCAAACCGCGAGTGCGAAAATCACCCGCTCTGAAATACGCTCGAAAAAAGCCCCAGACACGACCCGCCGTGGACAAAAAACCATCAACTATCCAGCCGTGACCTATGAATACATAGTGAAAGGCCGCCGCTATACCGGTGACCGAATCAGCCTGGCAGAAAGCATCCCCGAAAGCGACATCGAACCGACCCTGGAACGTTACCCGGTTGGCGCTGAAGTGACGGTTTACTACAACCCCAACAACCCGAATCAGTCTGTTTTGGAGCGCGACCTGCCGGTTGATTTTGGCAAAGGATTGGCGGGCATCTTCATCGTTTTCGGCGGTGGAGCGGTGATGGTCGTTTTGTGGGCGGGCCAAGTCCCCGAATTGCTTGCGCCTTACCTGCCTAACCCTGAAAATGCCCTGTTTGCCACCCTGACCGCCGGGATGGGGGCGTTTATTTTACTGGTTGGCTTTGCCCAGCACCGCCAGGCGCTCGCCATGCAAACCTGGGTACCCGCGCCTGGCACAGTGATTCGCGCCGAAACATATTCATATACCCAATGGAAAGATGGCATTCAGCACAGGTATTATGCTCCTCGCGTCACTTATCGTTACATGGTCAATGGACGCCAATATGAAGGCGACCGCCTAAACCCGGCCGCGCAATCGGCCTGGAACCGTCCCGGGCTGGCTGAGCGCAAACTGCAAAAGTACCCGGAGGGCGCGTCTGTCACCGTTTACTACAACCCAAAAGCACCCGCAGAATCGGTGCTGGAGCGTTATATCACCAACGCTTTGCTCATCTGGTCGCTGGCGCTTGGCTTGTTTGCGCTAGCTGCTTGGAGCGCGGGAATTTTTTGAGACCAGCGATTGAACTTCCTTAAAAATTCGGCGGCTCGCCGCAAGCGTGTTATGATAATTACCGGAGGTGCTCATGGCAGACGTTCCCTATGTAACCGAACAAGATTTCCAAAGCGAAGTGCTTAACTCCCCGTTGCCGGTGCTGGTTGATTTCACTGCAGTATGGTGCGGGCCGTGCAAGATGATTGCCCCCATTATCGCGCAGTTGCATACCGAATGGCAGGGCCGGGTTAAAGTCGTCAAATGCGACGCCGACCAGAACCCAAATGTGCTGATGCAGTATGGCGTCATGGGCATCCCGACCATCATGCTATTCAAGGGCGGCAAGGTGGCCGAGCGCGTCACCGGCTACCAGCCTAAAGACAAACTGGCCGGCAAGATGTCGCCTCATATTAGGTAGTTCGATACTCGATATTCGAACATCGAGTATCGAATATGGAGCAGTCATGCGTAACAACGCCATTCGTCAGTTTGTGAACGCGCTTTCCGTCGCGGCGACCATCTTGATGAACACCCTCGCCAACATTCTGCCGTTCAACGGGCAGAATACCGGCGAGATTTCAGACCGTTTCCAGGTCTATTTTGTCCCGGCTGGTTACGTTTTCTCCATTTGGGGACTCATCTACATCGGCTGGATTGCCTTCGCCGTCTACCAGTTCCTGCCTGCCCAGCGCGAGAATCCGCGCTTGCAAAAACTGGGCTACTGGTTTGCCTTGAGCGGAGTCTTTAACTCGGCCTGGCTGTTGTGCTGGCACTACAACCTGTTTGGGCTGAGCGTGCTGGTTATGCTGGCCTTGCTCGGAACGCTGATAGTCAGTTACCTACGGCTGGAGGTTGGCCGCGCGGCTGTCTCTGCCGCCGAACGCTGGTGCGTGGATACACCCGTTAGCGTCTACCTGGGCTGGATAACGGTCGCCACTGTCGCCAACTTCACCAATTGGCTGGACTTTATCAAATGGAGCGGCTGGGGCGTCTCCGCGCCAACCTGGACGGTCATCATGCTGCTGGTCGGCTTCCTGCTCGGCCTGCTGATGGCGCTCACCCGCCGCGACGCGGGCTACCTGTTCGTGCTGGTCTGGGCCTTCGCGGGCATCGGCGTGAAGCAGGCCGCATTGCCAGTGGTCGCCAACAGCGCCTGGGCTGCCTCCGCCGTCGCGCTCGGATTGGCCGTTTACAGCATCCTGCAACGCCGCAGGAAGTGAAAATCTCCAAAATCGTGCTATGATACGGAAAGTGGTATTCGATATTCGGAAATCGAATATCGTAAATCCAAAATCACCAGTCCTAAATCGAAAATCCCATGACCCAAGCCCTCTACCGCAAATGGCGGCCCCTCGCCTGGGACGAAGTTGTTTCTCAGGAACACATCATCCAGACCCTCAAAAACGCCGTCGCGGGCGACCGTGTGGCGCACGCCTACCTGTTCAGCGGCCCGCGCGGAACCGGCAAGACCACCGCCGCGCGCCTGCTGGCCAAAGCCGTCAACTGCCTGGATGAGGATGTTGCCAAACGTCCCTGCAACGAGTGCGCCCACTGCCTGGCCGTCAACGCAAACCGCTTCATGGATTTAATCGAAATCGACGCCGCTTCCAATACCTCGGTCGAGGATGTGCGTGACCTGCGCGACAAAATCAACTTCGCGCCGAGCCAGGGCCGTTACAAAGTCTATATCATTGACGAAGTCCACATGCTCTCCACGGCGGCCTTCAACGCCCTGCTCAAAACCCTCGAGGAACCGCCCCCGCACGCCATCTTCATTCTTGCCACCACCGAAAACCATAAAATCCCCGCCACCGTGCTTTCACGCTGCCAGCGACACGAGTTCCGGCGCTTCCCGCTCGGCGAAATCACCCGCCGCCTGAACGACATCTGCAAAGCCGAAACTATCCAGGCCGACCCCGATGCCCTGACCCTCATCGCCCGCCAATCCTCCGGCGGCATGCGCGACGCCATCTCCCTGCTCGACCAACTGGCCTCCACCGGCGGCAGAATCACCCTCGAAACGGCCCAAACCGTGCTGGGGACTGCCACCAACCAGTCGGTCATCGGCCTTATCCAGGCCGTCATCGGAAAAGAACCGGCGCACGGCCTCGACGAAATCCACCGCGCCCTGGATGGCGGGGCCGACGCCCGCGCCCTGGCCCGCCAGGTCGTCGAATACCTGCGCGGCCTGCTGCTCATCCAGTTGGGCAACGGCGACCAGGTCGAAGCCACCGCCGACACCCGCGCCCAGATGATGAACCACGCCCGCGCCCTGCCTACTGCCGAAGTCCTGCGCATGATGCGCGCCTTCAACGCCGCCGCCTCCGACCCGCGCGGCGGCTGGTCGCCCTCGCTCGGCCTCGAACTGGCCTTTGCCGAGATGTTGGAGCAGCCCCAGGTCATGCAAATCGAAGCGGGTTCGACCCCGAAAGCGACAGCCAAGTCCCCGGCTGCCTCTCAGCCCGAACCTGCCCCCGCGCGGAGCGGGTCGGTCACGAGCCAGAATCCCGCTAAATTAACGGAGTCCGCATCCCAGGCATCCGCTATCTCCTTCGAGAGCGTCGTCAAAGCCTGGAGGCAGGTCGCCCACATCGTCAAGGCCAAAGATACCAACGTCGCCGCCCTGCTTAACAGCGGCAAACCGCTCGAAATCCGTGATGCAATTTTGCTGGTAGCCTTCGCCAGCGACATCTTGCAAGAAAAATTCAACCGCCCCGAAAGCCTGGACCTGACCCGCAAAGCCTTGCGTGAAGCCCTGGGCGCCGATTTGCCCGTGCAAGGGGTCGTTCTCGGCGGCAAAAACGCCTTGCCCGCGCATATCAAACCCGATGGCATGGTCGCTGCCGCCATCCAAAACGGCGGGGAGATTGTGGATATTCAATAATGCGCACCTGTGATGCGCTTCTGTAGTGGAGGAATTATGGAAAATCTGCAACTCCCCAAAAACAAACCACTTGTCGCGCTTGCCGTTATTTTTCTTTTGCTCTTATTTTGCTGCTGCTGTCTGATAGTGGCTTTTGCACTGTTAGAAGGGCCGCTCATGATGTATTTCCCCGATTTGTTTCGCCGTTAAAAACTGTCGCCCACATACAATCGCGCCGCACTCTGGGGGAGTAGTGGCGATTTAACAATACCTTCTCCAAACAATTTTCTGGTGGCTTTCGTGGGGCGGACACTTGCACCGAATGCAAGTGCGGTGTTGCTAATCCGCCCGCCGTATCTGGCGGATTAGAATACTTTTTGCCTGCATTTGGGTTGCGCGGGATAACATCTCGCGCAACAGAATGTAAATCTCAAAATTGGCGAAGGTATTCACCTTTTGAAACAATTTCATAGCCTGCGGCTTCCAAAATATTCACGGCCTGGATCACCAGGACGGTGTGTTCATCCGTGCTGTGATGCGGATGCCTGGCTTCAAAATCGCCAATGCGGGAAGTTCCCGTGTGAGAAATACGAAAGCGGCTTCCCCTAAAGCAGTCAGGTTGGCGGTCATGGCTGGATTCCCCCTCTCTCCGATATAGATATCCGTCAAGGTGATGAAACCCCTGGAAACCAGTCCATCCAGCGCATCCCGCAACGATTTTGAGTTGGCATCCTCGATGCCAAAATGAGCCGCTAACTACCTTGACAATTTCAGATTAAATATTTGTTCTGATAAAACGCCCTCACCCCGGCCCTCTCCCGGTGGGAGAGGGAGAAAATCCATTGAATCTGGGCGTTGTCCCCTCTCCCTTTGGGACGTGTGCCACGCAGTGGTAGAGGGCCAAGGCGAAGGAAATACTTACGCGAAAATGTGACATTGCCAAAGTAGTTACAAAACCAGTTACTATATGCAGAATTGCTGTAATTGATATTTCGCTTCGATGTTTTGAGAACTGATTTTTTGCATATTTTGAAACGCGGGTAATCACCAGATTTTGAGAATGCTACACTGTCATGCCCTATGCAGAGCATTCATCAACTGCCACATCGTCCAGTTGACCGGGGCTGGCACGCCGCGCTCCTGCGCGGCGCGTGTCACTGCCCCGCAAATCGCGTCAATTTCCGTGCGCGCGCCGCGCTTCACATCTTGGAACATTGAAGAACGGTTGGCTGCTGTCTTCCGAGCTACGTCCTCTGCAGCGGTTACAGGGTCGGCAAAGGGCAGTTTCACCCCGCCCGCCATTGCAACCTTCGCCGTTTCACGCGCAAGCGCCGACATCACCAGCCGCGCCGCCGGGCGATTGAGAAGTTCCCCATTCGGCACGCGCAGCAGCGCTGTCAGCGGGTTAATGGCCGCGTTGATGACCAGTTTGCCCCAGGCCAGGGCATTTGCATCGGGGACGCTCTCTACTCGAAACCCGGCCCCGCGCAGCAGGCTTTCTATTTCTCCGCTGCGTGAGCGCGCTTCAAGCGAGAGGATACCCTCTCCGCCGGAGCGCGCCAGCCCGGGGCCAAGCAGGGTTGCCCCGTAAGTGGATACGCCCAGTATTACGCGCGCATCTCCTAAAGCATCAGATAGAATCTCCCGGTTGCCGAGTCCATTTTGCAGCGTTAGCGCCAGCGCCGAGGCGGGCAGGCAGGTGGATAATTTTTTTGCAGCCTGTTCGGTCTGCCACGATTTGACCAGCACCAGCGCCAATTCAATATCGGTACACTCTGCCGGGTTGTCCACTGCTCGGACGGGGAAATGCCTCTCGACCCCCTCCGCAGTGACCAGCCGCGCCCCATCCCGGTTCAGCGCCTCGATGGCATTTTTCCACGTCCCCAGCATTATCACCTGGCTGCCAGTCATCGCCAATCGCGCCGCGAAAAAGGTTCCCAGCGCGCCCGTGCCGACAATCAGTACCTTTTTCATCTTACACCGCCTTGAGGGGTTCCGCTTCGCCCAGAAAGATTTGCCACTCTTCTTCGGCCATTTCAACCGTGTGCATTTCTGCCGGGAATTGTTTTTCTTGCACATCGGTCATGTATGCTGTGAAAGCCTTGTGCATTTCGGCTTGCAAATTTGCATATTTCTTAACAAACTTGGGCGTAAAGCGATCGAACATGCCCAGCAGGTCGTGCGTCACCAATACCTGGCCGTCTGTTCCGGCCCCCGCGCCAATGCCGATGGTTGGGATGGAGATTTGCTTTGAGATATGCTCTGCCAGCCGCGCCGGGACAAATTCCAGCACAATGCTGAAGCAGCCGGTTTCTTCAAGCAGGCGCGCGTCTTCGAGCAGGCGTTTGGCCGCCGAGGCGCTTTTACCCTGGGCGCGGAACCCGCCCAACTGATGCAGCGACTGCGGAGTCAGCCCCAGGTGACCCATTACGGGGATTCCGGCGCTCACAATGGCGCGGATGGCCTCGGCTCGCTCACGCCCGCCTTCCAGTTTAACGGCATCCATACCGCCCTGTTGGAGGAATCTGCCGGCGTTGCGCAGCGCATCTTCAGTGGAAACCTGGTAAGACATAAACGGCATATCGCCAACGAGCAAGGCGCCTTTTGCGCCCCGCGAAACCGCCCGGGCGTGATGGAGCATCTCAACCATTGTCACGGGCAGGGTGTTTTCGTAGCCCAACACCACCATGCCCAGCGAATCGCCGACCAGGATAGAATCGACCCCAGCCTGGTCTATTGCCAGCGCGGTGGGGTAATCATAGGCGGTGAGCATGGTAATCGGCTCGCCGCGCTCTTTTTTCTGGCGGAAGGTCAACGTGGTGACTTTCTTCCGCGCGGAAACAATGGGAACAATATTTGGAGCAGACATGGGTACCCTCCGGTAAATGGTAGAGTCCGCCCGACAGCATCCCCTGCGCCGGTGGTTGAATAAGGGTGATTACGCGCCGTCACGTTCTTGCGATACATGCGGCTGATGTGAATTATACGACAGACTCGGTTTCTTATCACAACCTGCCAAAAACGCAGCCAGCAGCGTTTTCGTTGTACAATTAACCAGCCTCTGGCGTAGAGAAACCATGTCAAACGAAAACGGGCAAGGCTACGACCCCAAAATGCAACAGATGAATCGGCTGGCTGTCATGACAGGCATGATGGCTGTTTTACTCTTTTTGCTCACCTTGATTGTGGCGGTGTTCTTTCCTCCCCCGCCCCCTGTTTTGCCCGCGCCTACCCTGACCCCAACCTTGACTACGACGCCCACGCCAAGCCCATCTCCTACCGTCACGCCCGCGCCACGAGTCGAACTCGTCTCGGCCAAATATCTTCAGCCGGGCGCGGGGTGTCAGGTGGATGTGACCGTCAACGTGAGTGGGGATGCGTTGGAGGGCGTTTTCCACGTCTGGAACGCCTCGCGCGATGACCCCGCTGGCAGCGTTTTCCAGACCCAAAGCCTGCCTCCTGGCTCCAGCAGCGGCCACCTGCTCGCGCTCGACGGAGACCAACCGGCTTTTTACACCCATGAAATCTGGTTCGAATACCAGGGCGGCGTATCGAACCGCCTGACCGGCCTGGTTTGCCCAGAACGGACCCCTGCTCCTTAAAAATTGGGAATCGCACACAGTTTTGGAAAGAGCGTTCGTTTTGCATTCCTTACTGTATAATCAAGAGTTAATGAAAAAGAAGCGTGACACCTCCCCGTTTATAATGAAATAGCAGGCAGGCTCAACAAACATGGCGCTGAAAATACTCTCTATTGACGACGACCCATCCATTACAAAACTCATCAGCATTTTGCTCGGCATCTATGGGATGCAAGTCATCACGGCCAATGGTGGTAAAGATGGCCTTGCCCTGGCACAGTCCCAATCTCCAGACCTGGTATTGCTCGACATCATGATGCCAGACATGAATGGATGGGAGGTCTGCCAGGCCATCCGCTCCTTTAGCAATGTTCCGATTATCGCATTTTCTGCGCTTGGCAGCCCGCAAGAGATTGAAAAAGCCCTGAAAATAGGATTCACCGATTTCCTGGAAAAGCCATCCTCTGCTGAAATCCTGGTTGAGCGCATCCGCAAACACACATCTGGAAAATCTTGATACCTTGGGGGTAAAGAACAACCCATGCCGAAACTCATCCCCGCCGCCGAGCGCATTGTCCGCGCCCGGCGGCTGATTCAAAAAGCCCGCGACCTGCCCCTGCCCGCCGAGGGCGGTAAATACAATTTTTCGTACATTGCGCAAGTAAAAGATTACTTGCGCCAGGCGCGAGACATGGTTAAATTTATCTCCATGACGCCCACCGCCACAGATGAGATGAAAACCGAAGTCAAGAACATCTATGCTCAAGCCGAGCAGGCCGACCGGGAACTGTTGCATTAAGTTATTGAAGTGACGAAAGTCATAGTATTTTTGCGCCAGATGGGTATGATGGGGATATGAATATCTTGGCGATTGTTTCTGGCGAATACGGCAACCGGCATGTAGAGAACCTGCGGGCGCATTGCCCGGCAAATTGGCGCATCGAAACCTGGAGAGCGCCCGCTGCCTTTCCACTGATTATTGACTACCCTGAAGATTTCCTCCCGGCCAGTTTCCCGCCTGCCGATTTGATTTTGTCGTTTGCCGAACACAAATCTGTTGCTGAACTACTGCCCGATATTGCCCAAATGACCGGCGCGCGTGGGGTGGTGGTAGCTGTGGATAACGAAACCTGGCTGCCGCGCGGGCTTGGCCGCCAACTGCGTGGCTGGCTCGAGCGCATGAACGTAGCCCTGGCCGCGCCCAAGCCGCTCTGTTCGCTCACCGAGACCGACTACAAAGTCACCCGGCGCGAGCGAGAGTGTTACGAGAGCGAAGTCATTGCCGAATTTGCGCTCTACTTCGGCCAGCCCGATATCCGTGTGGTAGTGGATGAATCTACTGGAACAGTTGCATTCGCCGAGGTGCAGCGCGACGCTGTCTGTGGCTGTGCGCGGTTTGTGGCTCAAAAAATAGTCGGTTTGGGGGTTGATGAAGCGAGCGAAAAGGCCGGGTTGGCGCACCATCACTTCCCTTGCATGGCGAGCATGGTCAAGCTCAACGATTACAACCATGATACACTCATGCACGAATCGGGGCATTTATTGCAAGAAAACCTCGATGAGCAGTTAAAACCGTTCAAGCAGACCCGCTACATTGCGCCGGGGACATTAAGCGAGTGAAGGCGGTACCGCATAACTTGCTATTCTGTCTCTCTTCAATGCGTTGTCAATTGTATAGGTAGCGCGCTTATGGAAACAACCTTCTGGCTTTGACCTCGGCCACTGCGTCGGGGCGGTAGCGGAACAGCCGGGCGGGCCGGCCCTCGCTGCGCATTCGACGGCGGTTGGTTTCTTCGATAATTTCCGATTCGAGAATCCGGCGGCGGAAGTTGCGTTTATCTAACTTCTCGCCCAGAATGGCTTCGTAGGTACGCTGCAACTCGCTGAGGGTAAATTCTTCTGGGAGTAATTCAAAACCGACAGCGCTATATTCCAGTTTGTAACGCAGACGCCGCAGGGCATAAGCGATGATTTCGGCATGGTCATGCGCCAGGGGGGGCAGATTGTCCATCTGAAACCAGCGCAGCGCAACGACCGAGGCGCGCTGCGTATCTACGGGAATCAGGGCAAAGTAGACGATACTAACCAGCCGCTCGTGGGGAATCCGTTCAGGTTTGCCGTATGTGTATAACTGCTCCAGGTATACTTCGCGCCTGGATGCCTGTCCTTGGAATGCCCGCAACGCGCACGCCTCCAGCGATTCTGAAGAATCGAGCGGTTGGCCGGGTAGTTCCCAGCCAGAATTCGCGCTGGGCGCGAGCAGCACCCGCAGCGCGTCATCGCGCAGGCTGAAGATGACCACATGGATGCTAATGGAACAACTGCTCACGGATTGATTATATACCGAGTGGCGCAAGATGGTATCGGTGCTACTGGAAAATAAAACTGACGCGCAAGCACGTCAGTTTTGCGATTGCGTATTGTGGCTGTCAATTCAACCACAAAAACTTAAAATAAGCCCGTATGGCAGATTGCTGCCAGCCTTGCTTTGGCTGCGGAATGAATTCCGCGCTGCGCTAAATCTGTTCGAAGCGCAAAACCGGCACGACGAAAACCGTTGCCCGCTTTTGGTCGCTGCCTGGGGTCGTGTTGGCGCGCAACAGGGCAATTGCCGCGTCCACATGGTCATCATCCACGCCGATGAGCAGGGTCGTGCTGCCTTTGCGGAAGAACCCGCCAGTGGATGCGACGCGCGTCACGCGGAAACTGCCAGAAGTCAGTGCCTGCACGGCGTTTTCGACATTGTCATCTTTCAGAATGGCAATGATTAGTTTCATGGCTAGAACTCCTCGAATCTTTCGACAGGCAGGGTGAATATCGTCGCGCCGCCCACCGTGACCGGGACCGGGGTTGGCATGGGCAGGGGCGAACCTTCTAGTGGAATAGCGAGATATTCCACCCGCTGGCGGCAGGAAGTTTGCAAGGCTTTGATGACTTTCTCTTCCACGCCGTCGGGCAGACCAATCAAGACAGTCGCATTCCTGCGGCCCAAAAAGCCGCCTGCGCTGGCAAGATGCACAATCGGAACATTAAGTTGCCCCAGGGCGCGCAGCGCAAGGTCAATATCTTGTTCCTGGATGACGGCAGTCATCAGCGCGTGGATTTTGCTAGATTCTGGCATAACAACTCCTTACCCGCCGGTGATGAGCGCATCGGTGGGGTCTTGCAGAACCACCGGTTGGCCGTTGGGGAAAATGACTTCGGTTTGGCCCATTTGGCGCGTGACCGTCAGGCCTCTATATTTTACCGTAACAGGCCAGGGGAATGGATTTTCTCCGCGCAGCAAAATGCTGGTTGTCGAAAAAATTTCCACGCCCAGTGTACGCAAGAACAGGCCGATGGGGGCCAATCCGTGCAGCGCGTTCCGTTCACCCTGTCCAGCGCCCGTTTCGGCGTGATAGGTGCGATAAAAAGTGTGCGAGCGTTTGAGATTTTGAATTACCGCCGACATAATATGCGCCGTCAGGCGGGCTGCCTCGCGGCGGCAGCCGTAATCTAGCAGTCCTTCGCCAATCAGTTGATTCCAGGGCAGATGCACGCCCAGACTGACCGGGTCGGCATCGCGGATGAACAGGCGCGGCAGGGCCGGGATGCCGTAGGGATGGTCGAAGTATTCGGCGGACAAGATGGAGCGAAAGACCAGTGCATGGGCATCGTGCTGGCTGGGAATGTTTGCCCAAAGTGGCAGTAAAAGGGTGTGGTCGGCAATGGTCAAATCAACGGTTTGGATACTGACCCGGTCGCGCCGATTCAATCCATGAAACTCAAATTTTCCAAGCGATGTATAGACTTTCTCGCTGGTGGCGACTGCCCCGCTCGCGCTGAAGGAAAAATCGCGCGTATCCAGCACTTCAAACTGCGGCTTTTCATCCAATTCGCCAGTGATGGTCACGCGCGGACGCTTAAGCGCTTCGCCCTGCCCAAAAATGCGGATGACCAGACGCACTGGCTGTTTGAACGTTTTTTGAATTTCAATTTCTGGCGCGGCCTGGCGCTCGCTGAGGGTTTTGCCTACCGGGCTGAGATGGGTATCACGGTCAGCGTAGCGGTAGAGCGCGGCATCAGCATCCCAGCAAGATTCGATGCCTTTGCGCAGTACCTCGGCCTGGGCTTTGAGCGTGATGATATCGGATGAGCGCCCCAGCAGTTCAGCCATTTGCGTCAGGCAATGCGCTTCGCGGTATAACGCGGCAGAAAGCGCCGGGCTTTGTACGGTGGTAATGTCTACTCCCTGCGCCCAGGCGTGCCAGCCCTCGAACAGCGGGTTTTCCTCGAACCCGGTTTGGAGTTGGTGCTGCCATTCGGGCAGGCCATTGCGGTCGTGGTCGCGTGTCGGCGAGAACCAGTTCCAGAAGTAGGATGCCAGGGCCGGGTAAACCGATGCCAGGAAACCTTTATCGCGTCCGGCGCGCGAAAGTTTCCAGGCCAAACTGGCCAGGTAGGGAGCGGCCAGAAACCGTTCTCGCTGCCCGGCCAGACCGGGTTTGTTGTCAATCGCGCCATCGTGTGGGTCTTGCACAGCGATAAAATTGCGCAGCACGCCTCGCGCAAGGTCAGAAGCGCAGGGCAGCAGGCTGGCGAGATAATAGGACTCGAAAGCCGATTGTCCACTCCAGAAGTGTTGGTAATCGCTTCCATTGCCCAGGCGCGAATGCCCCTGGTCGGGCTGGCGGGAAAATACAAAACTGGGATAGGGCAAATGCTCGCTGGGGCTATGGAATAACCCCAGGGCGGCCTTCTGGCTGAAAGCGAAAGCCGCATCCCACTCGGAATCGCCGGTGATGATGTCCAGTCCCTGGCTGGCATTCAGCATTTCAATGCGCGTTTTCTCGGCGTCGAAGGGGCGGGCAGCCGCGCGGCGCGCCAGGTCGAAAGATGCTTGAGGGTCGGCAAGCGCTGCCATTGCCCAAGTGGCCTGGCGGGTTGCGCCGGGAGCCAACTCTAGCATGAGCGCGAGCGATGAATAAGGCCCAGGCCCGGCCTGCGGGCCGCCGGTTAGGAACAGCACCGGCGATAGTTCATCTACTTTCCCTTCCAGCACCACCACCGACTGGCGTTGTTCGGCGGTCATGCTGCGCCCTTCCAGTGGACTGAGTTGTCCCACCCATTCCAATCGCAGGGAACGCGGCGTAACGCCGCGATTGGTCACCGTCAACCGCCCGGTGACAACCTGTGAAGCGGCCACCCAATAATCGGCAGTGACTTCAATTCCGACAAAGGGAGAAAATGTGACCGAAAGAAAGTTTGGATAAAAACGACGCAAACGCGGCGGGCCTACATAAGCCGCCGGGTCATTGACCGTTTTTCCGTTTTCGGTAAAGCGGGGGAACAGGCGCATCAGGCGCGCGCGCAGGCCATAGGTTGTGCGGAGCGCCAATGCCGCGGGGTCGCCGCCGCTCAAATCTAATTCCCAAATGTGGTCATCAACGTAATTGGTGACCGTCAGCCGCGCATCGGCAGCGATAGTGAGTTGCAATGGGTCGCCAGGACCGAGATTCCAATCGCGCATATTGGTTTATTGTAAGGGCAGAACGTCATCAGAACAAGACCAGTGATCGTTCCAAAGCTGGTAAAAAGGTGGTTAAATGATTGAGGGGCAGTCT
>CAYLZI010000078.1:0-13750 GCA_964388215.1 uncultured Anaerolinea sp. | reverse complement strand
CTCCTTCTCCCTATTTTGCCATAGAACAAATGTTTAATCTGACATTGTCAAATTACCCACAAATGTTGGAAAAAGAAAATCTCTGCTAAAGAGTGGTAAATTTGGGTTGCGAGCACCAAAATCCCATCGAAAGCAGAGGAGATATGAATATAGCCCTACTATCGCTTTCACCAAGAGCAAGGCTTGGAGGTTGAAGACTTGCGCGTTCACACCCTTGAGCGTATGCGCCGCTTATTTGTCATGGTTTTGCTCGCAGCTCTAATTGTTTTTGTCATTTCTGTTCGTTGGCCGCCGAATGCCGTGTTATGGCTCCGCCAGTTGGGTGGCAAACTCAACACTTCCTGCGACCGGGATGAACCCTATTGGCTTTTGCGAGGCCTGGCTGCTGTTATTACCACTTGTATGCCGCTTCCCTTTGTTTTCCTGCGCCCTTCCCTTTTCAGGAAATGACTTGTGGGTAATCACCAGAGGGTTCTCTGGGTCTCTGGTGCCCAAGATAGCCCTCGACTTAATCACCAAAAAAGATTAACTTTGTAAGAAAGCCCTGATTTTCCCCGGTTTTTATCCTTGACGCGTGACGAAGCATGTTTTAGTATATATCGTATGTCGATAACGAAAAACGATATAATAACCCGTAACTTTTTCACCGGATTTATCCGGCTGCACCTGCTCCACCATGCCGGGCAGGAACCTATTTTTGGCCTGGATATGATACGCGAACTGGCGCGGCACGGCTACCAGTTGAGTCCCGGCACGCTCTACCCCATCCTGCACGGTCTGGAGCGTGATGGCTTCCTGGTTTCGCAAAAGGAAACAGTGGCGGGCAAAGTTCGCAAGGTGTATACGCTGACCGAATCTGGGCAAACCGCGCTGGATGAAGCACTGGAGAAAGCGCGCGAGTTGATGGACGAAATCACGATTTCCCCTCAAGGAGCATAACATCATGGAATACCTGGTCGTTTGCCTGGTAGCGATGGTCGTATCAGCGCTGACTCTTTTTTCTGGCTTTGGCCTCGGCACGCTGCTCATGCCAGCCTTTGCCCTGTTCTTCCCCCTGCCGGTGGCAATTGCGGCGACTGCCGCCGTTCACCTGGCGAATAACATTTTCAAAGTTATCCTGGTCGGCAAGCAGGCCGATTGGGGCGTGGTGCTGCGCTTCGCCCTGCCTGGCGCGGTCGCGGCCATAATTGGCGCGGCCCTGCTCAACCTGTTTGCGGATGCCGCCCCGCTGGCATCCTACGCCCTCGGCGGGCGGGACCATGAAATTACGGTCATCAAATTGGTGGTAGGGGTCATCATTGTCCTGTTTGCGCTGTTTGAGTTGCTGCCTTATTTCAATAACCTGGCTTTTGAGCGTAAATATCTGCCGCTGGGCGGCCTGCTCTCTGGCTTTTTTGGCGGACTTTCTGGCAACCAGGGCGCATTGCGCTCTGCTTTCCTGATTAAGGCCGGGTTGGGCAAGGAATCCTTTATTGGCACTGGCACGGTCTCCTCGGTGATTGTGGATGTGGCGCGTTTGCTGGTATACGGAATCAGTTTCTATACGGTCAGTTTTCGTGGCATCGGCGACATCTGGGGGCTGGTGCTGGCTGCCACGCTGGCGGCGTTTGTGGGGGCATTTATTGGGTCGCGCTTAATCAAGAAAATCACCCTCCGCGCCCTGCAAGTGATTGTCGGTGTGATGCTGATGCTGGTCGGGCTGGGCATGGCAGCGGGATTACTGTGATGGATTCGGCACTGCGCAAAAACGCCGTTTGCAATATTTGCACCGTCCGATTGGTCGAGATGGCCTACCGGCGCGCGCCCTGGTTTCGGCTGGCACGCGAGCCGCTCAAAGCAGGCATGCGCCTGATGGCCTTCGCCCACCGTCTTGACCTGGATGTCTACGAAGTCCGCAGCCCGGAATGCTATGGCTGTATGCGCTTTTACAAGGCCGCGCTCAAGGAAAAATCGGGCCTGTTTCGCTGGCTGAATGGGCTGGTGAACCCGCCTTTTGACGCGCTGATTGAACGCATCCTCACTGAAGAAGAAGTGCAACTGGCCCGGGCTTATGCCCGCCGCGCGAGGGAGTAGAGCCCCTTCTGTCAACGGATTGAGTGAATCTCGATTTCTATTTTTGCGGCTGCCAGTACCGTCTTGACTGCCTCCTGGTCTGATTGTTCAAAGCGCAGGGCAATGCCGCAATTGCTGGAGAGTTCGCGTGGGGTGGGGATGAGTTTAACTGAAAGCCCAGCCCTTTGCAGGATTTTTTCCGCTCTCAGGGCGGATGTGGTGGTGTGGAATAAAACAACGCCCTGACTCATGATTGCGCTATCTTTCTGACCGCGCCGAGGACGGTTTCGATGTTCCGGTGCGTGGTCGTCGGCCCGGGGGCCAGGCGCACCGTCCCTTCGGGGAATGTGCCGAGCGAACGGTGGGCGGCAGGGGCGCAGTGCAGGCCGACTCGGCAGAAGATTTCGTGTTCTTCATCCAGCCGGTAGCCGATTTCAGAAACGCGCCGCCCGCGCATGGTGAACGAGACGACAGCGGTAGCCAGTTCCGGGTTTTGCGGCCCGTACACTGTCAGGCCGGGGATTTCTGCCAAGCCTTCACGCAGGCGGGTAGAGAGTTGTATTTCGTGGGCGCGGATGGCCTCAAGGCTATGTTTCTGTACCCAGGCCAGTCCCGCGCCCAGCCCGACGATGCCGACTCCATTGGGGGTGCCGCTTTCGTAGCGGTCGGGCAGGTCGCCGGGTTGGGTTTCGTACTCGGAGCGGCTACCCGTGCCGCCGCGCACCAGTGGGGGCAGTTGGGCGGGGTCAAAGTCATCGCTCAGGACGAGTCCGCCCGTGCCGGGAGGGCCGTGCAAGGCTTTGTGGCCGGTGAAGGCCAGCAAATCTGCTCCCAGGGTGGGGAGATGAATCGGCAGCGCGCCCGCTGTTTGAGCGGCATCCACCAACAGCAGAGCGCCAGCGGCATGAGCGAGCGAGGCAATCTCTTTAACGGGAGCAATTGTCCCGCAGACGTTGCTGGCGTGATTGACAACTACCAGCCGGGTTTTTGTTTCCAGCGCGGCGGCAAAGGCGGAGGCGGCGAGAGTCCCGTCTTTTTCCGCCGGAATTACATCCACCTGAATCCCGCGCTTTTCCATTTCCCGTAGCGGACGCATGACGGCGTTGTGTTCCATCCCGCCGGTGACGACGCGCTGACCGGGCCGGAGTAAACCCTGAATGGCGAGGTTGAGGGCATGGGTGGCGTTGAGCGTGAAAATAACCCGCAGCGGGTCGCTGATGCCGAAAAATTCAGCCAGGCTTTCGCGGGTATTGTAAACGATGCGCCCGGCGGCGATGGACAGGCGATGCCCGGAGCGACCGGGGTTGCCCCCGGCGCGCTCGAGGAAGTTGGTCATGGCCCTTGAGACGGAGGCCGGTTTGGGCCAGGAAGTGGCGGCGTTGTCGAGGTATATCATTTGGTGAGGGTGATGCGGTGGGTATCGGCGTCCTGGGTGGTTTCGGCTTTCCAGCCAGCCAGTTTGCCGGTGCGTTCGATGTTGGCGCGCGAGGTGTACGAATCGGTTAGCACGACGAGTGCGCCGGAGCCGAGGACGAGCAGGGCTTCGCGGGTCAGCATGGCCGGTTCGGGGCAGGATAGGCCGCGCGCGTCGATTGTTTTGGGTTCAGACATGGAGAACTCCTTGAGATTTGTTTTTCGGCGGGTCGAAACCCTGCCTCAATTTATGGAAGCTCTGCGGGCTGGCGCAGGGAGTCGGATTTATCCGACTTGGCTGTCTTGAGGCAGGACTTTAGTCCGACGGATTTAAACGGCGCGTGTTTCGCGCATGGTCAGGCCGATGACCGAGAGAATCACCAGGCCGATGAGGACGATGGCCGGGCCGTTGGCACCCACGCCTGCCGGGGAACTGGCCATGCTGTAGGTGTGGGCCATTCCTGCGCCAACAATCATGCCAAAGACGAAGATGGATGCGTCGGCGTCGCCTTCCCCGCTCAGGAAAACCTGCCGTCCGGGGCACCCGCCCGCCAGGGTGAAGGCCAGGCCAGCCAGCACCATGCCGCCGAAATTCCAGAGCGCTCCAGTGTGGGCGACGGGTTGGCCCTCGAAGCCGGGTTTGAGCTGCCCAAGCGCCAGGTTGGTCAGGACAGCCGCCACGAGCAGGGCCAGCACACCGTTGAAGAGGTGCATATCTCGCAAGAGAACAACATCCCGCAATGCGCCGACGGTGCAAAAGCGGCTGCGCTGGGCTAAAAAGCCAATCAGTAAGCCTGCGCCGAGCGCCAGTAGCAGGGGCGCGTGCTGACTGCCAGGGCCGCTGGTTGAGAAAAAGATGGGACCGACGGCTTTGCCTTCGGCGTCGCGGCCAAAGAGCGGAGCGGCCACCTGCAAAACCAGTAGGATGACGACAAAGACCGGCATCACCCAGCCTGCCACCGGCGAAGTGGGGCGATTGCGCCCCAGGCTGAATCCGTTTTTCAGGAAGATGATGCCCAGGCCGATACCGGCAAACAAGCCGACGATGCCGGCGAGGGCGTTCCAATCGCCGCCTGCCAGGCGCAGGTAAGCGCGCCAGGGGCAGCCGAGGAATACCAGCGCGCCTATCATGGCGAACATGCCGAGCAAGAAGCGAATGAGTGGCGAAGAGCCGCCGCGCGGTTTGAACTCGCGGAAAAGCCAGGCTGCCGCCAGCGACCCCAGTACAAAGCCGATAACCTCTGGGCGGATGTATTGGACGGTAGCGGCGCGGTGCAGGCCGAGCGCCCCGGCAATATCACGGTTGAAGCAGGCCACACAGATGCCCATGTTGCCTGGATTGCCGAATTTGACCAGCAGCGGCGCGAGAATGCCGACTACCAGGCCGGTGAGAATTGGCCCCCAGCGGGAGATGAGAAAGTTGGAAATGGCACGCATAGTTACGGGTTCCTTTTGGTTAAATAAAATGGGTCTCCGCGCGCAAAACCGGAGACTCATGGGAACCCGCAGGCTGTGGATTAAGCCAGGGGTGATACGGTCAACCTGCCGCGCGTCAGAGCCGGATGCGGCACGCGCATCCATTGACGGACTCAGCGCAAGTGCAACAGGTTGGGCATCGCGTCACCTCCTTTCATTGAATAATGGTTCTTATTTTAGGGAAAGATGCTGCAAACTGAAAGTGACAAAGGTAACAACTTCTGTGTGAGTTATGCTCATGCTGAAATGATTTTGGGCGAAAGCAAAAAACCAGGCCTGACTGAAGCAGGCCTGGTTTTTTCTGTTTAGAAGTTTTGATTTTTATGCCTTAGGCTCCCATTTGCCCTTCGCAGCCAGTTCTTTTGTTCCATTTTTCTCTTCGTAAATTTCGTAGACCAATTCGATGGGGAATACTTTGGCGAGCATGGTTTGGGCCGGGCAGTATTTGGTGGCCGAGAGTTCAATGGCGCGGATGACGGCGGCTTCGGCAACGTTATGGCCGCTGACCAGGTAGGTAATCACGGCTTTGGTGAAAACGTGCGGGTGTTCGTGCTGCTGTTCGGCGCTGACCTGTACCTCGAAAGCGGTTACATCCTGCTGTTTCTTGCGGATGATGGAGATGACGTCCATGGCGGTACAGCCTGCCAGCGAAACGGCCATCAGTTCGAGAGGGCGGAACCCGTCATTTGCGCCGCCCACGCTTGGGTCTGCTCCGAGCGGCAGGTTGAAGCCGGTGTCGGCGCTGCCGGTGAAACTCATTCCATTTTTCCATGTGACTTTGGCGTTCATCAGTGATTGGCTCCTTTGGGAGTGCAAAATCTCCCGATTTTGCTCCAAAGTTAAAGACTTTGGACTCTGTTATTGCTTCAACAATGGCGTGACATACTTTTCGAGCATGGCGCGAGTGACTGCACCTGTCCAGGTCAGGCGGACTGTCCCTTCACGGTCTATGACAAACGAGGTGGGCAGGCTGTTGGTACGGAAGGCGGTGGAGGCCCTGTATTCAGGGTCGGGCCAGACCGGGAAGGTCAGGCCGTATTCTTCGACAAAAGCGCGGACTTCATTGAGCGGCTGACCGTCTTCGATGGCGATGATGACAAATTTATCATCTTTATAGGCATCGAAATAGGCTTGCAAGGTGGGCATTTCCTCTTTGCAGGGCGGGCACCAAGTGGCCCAGGCGTTATAGAGAACAACATGCCCGCGATAATCGGAAAGCGCAACCGGCTTGCCATGCAGGTCAGTCAACTGCACATCGGGCGCGGGGAAGTTGACTGTAACGGGGACGATGGAGATGCCCGCTGCTTCCACCTGTTCTTGCGCCTTGGGCAGGGCCAAAATGGCAGCCAGGGCGACTAGAACCAATCCGATTCCGATGAAGAACAGGGTGAGGGTCTGTTGGCGTTGGGTGTTTCGGCGGGCGGGCATGGCTTATTTTCCTATGCTGCGCATCAATTCGGCCAGCATTTGCGCTTCGGGGACGGCCCCAACGATGCGCCCGTTGGCATTGATGACGGTATCTGGCACGCCGCTAATCATGTAATGGGAGGAGAGTTCCTGAAACTCCATCGCTTCGACGCCTTCGGCCAGCACCATTTGAGGGTTTTCCATGGCAATTTGGTAAGCGAGCAGCACGGCTCGCGGGCAGTAGGGTCAGGTAGGGGTGACGAAGACTTCGAGGCGCAGGGGTTTGGTGAGCGATTTAATGTATGCGCGGGTTTGGGGCGTCAGGCCAGAATCACGCCCGGAGACGAGCAGGATGCTCTGGATGAGGGTGGTAAATTCGTGGCCGGAGGGGATGCCGAGATAGCGGATGCCGAAATCGGTGATTTGGCCGTTTTCGCGGGCGGCGATGACGGTGGCAGGGGCTTTGCCTTCCACCTGGTAGAGTTTCGCCAGGTCTGGCTCTTTGTCTATATCATGAATGGAGAGACTGATTAATTCTGAAATTTCGGTTACTTCTTCGAGCAGTTGGCGGGTTTCTCCACAATATTCGCAGCTTTTTTCGGCGGCGAAGAACAGGATTTGGACCGGGTGCTTGAGTTGCTGGAAGACATCGCGGATTTGGGTCACGATGTCGGCGGGGAGTAGTTTTTCCATGGTTCTCCTGAGGGGCTGGCTGAAATTGCTTGAGAGGGTAAATCTTGTCGAAACAGGAGTCAGTCAGACGTGTATAGCGGTGATTTTTCTTTATAGATGCAGAAAAAGCCCGAAAGTGGCAAATTCCCCGAAATCAGGGTTTCTTTTCGAGCAGGTCATCCAGTTTAAGAACCTGGAACAGTCTGCCGCGCACATCGTTGGGGACTTCCGCTTCGTGAGCCGATGCGTGGTAGAGGGTGATGGTTTTGTTGAGGGTATCTACCACTACGCGGCAGTGTTCGCAGCCGGTCATGTGCCGTTCGATTTCCTGGCACAGGCTGGGGCTAAGGCTGCCTTCGACGTATTCGCCGATGGATGCGAGCAGTTGTTTACAGGGCAGGTCGTGGGTGTGTTCGGGCGCGGGCATTTCTAAGGCTCCGGGGACAGGCGTTCCGAAAAATATGCAGAAAGTTGTTCGCGCAGTGCCAGACGGGCGCGCAGCAGGCGCGTTTTGACAGCGGTTTCGGTCAGATTAAGGGCTTCTCCGGTCTCTTTGATGGAGAGGCCTTCGATGTCACGCAATAAGAAGACGATGCGCAGTTTTTCGGGGAGTGACTGGGTGGCGCGGTCGAGCTGCTTTTTGGCTTCAGCGGTGACAAATTCTTTTTCTGGCAGGCAGCACCAGTCGGTGAACTGTTCGGGCAGCGGCAGGCTGTCTTCGGTTTCGTCGGATGGCTCGTCTATGGAGACTTCGGGGCGTTTGCGCCGCAGCAGCATGAGGGCTTCGTTGGCGGCGATGCGGTAAAGCCATGTGGAGAGACTGGAGCGGCCTTCAAAGTCACCTATGTGTTGGAGTGCCTTCAGGAAGGTGTTTTGCAACACGTCTTCGGCATCTTGCTCGCGCGCGAGCATTTTGAGCGCCAGCCGGTAGATGGGGGTGTAGTAGGTTTCGACCATTCGCGCAAATTCGGCGCGGTTGCCAGCCCGCAGTGCTTCGAGTGAGATGGGTTGTTCGGCTTCGTCTATCATTAGATGCCCTTATTATGGAAAAGGTTACATATTTCCATGAAGTATACCTGATGTATCCTGATAAACCGCGCGTGGGGTTGAAAAAATGTCATAAAGAATGGGATTAATGTCGAGCAATTCAGGAAGATTGCCACTATGTAGAGCCTGTCCTACAGACTTATCATCTAGACAATGTTGGCCGAATTGATTCGTTTTCCGTTGTTCAAAGATTTAAGCAGCGCCGATTTGAAAATTATTGCGCCGCTTTTTCATGCGCGTAAATATCCCGAAGGGGCTATCATCATCGGGCAGGGTGAAAAGGCAGATTGCTTGTATCTGTTGACGCAGGGCGAAGTGGTGATTCGTTATAAACCCTATGATGGCGCCCCAATCAACCTGAACCGGATTCGCCTGGGAGGGGTGTTTGGCTGGTCGGCGGTGCTGGGGAACCCGGTTTACAGTTCTTCGGTGGTTTGCAATGCCGCTTGCGAGGTGTTGGTGGTTTGCGGAGATGACCTGCGCGACCTGCAAGACCGTCACCCGCAGACCGGGCATCTTATCCTCGACCGGCTGGCGCGGGCGGTGTCTTCGCGCTGGGTTGATGCCCAGCGGCAGGTCAGGTCAATGATTAAGAAGGGTGTTAGGGAAAATGTGTCGCCGTTAAAGAATGGAGGCAGCGTTATGACAGAATCAATCGTTAATCCGAAAGAAGCGCAACTGCGGGCGCTGGTGGAGAACCTGAGCGCGTATATTGAGCAGTTTCATGGCGGGTCGGTGGAGTTTGTTTCCTTCGACGATGTGACGCTCAGGGTGCGCCTGGGCGGGGCCTGTTTGGGATGCCCGCTTTCGCCATCTACGCTGCATGGATGGGTGGAGGGGACAATTAAGCAGTTCTTCCCCGATATTCGCATCGAAGCGGCCTGAAGCCAGCCAAAGGTAAACAAAAACATCCCTGCCGAAGCAGGGATGTTTTTGTTTTTGCGGAACTATTCAGCCCTCACCCTCCGCCCTCCCCCGGCGGGGGAGGGGACTTGCGAACTTGCCTGTTCATAGCCCCTCTCCCGAGGGGAGAGGGGTTGGGGTGAGGGAAAACGGCGGAATTTCTTCCGCATTACATTAATCCCGGTTGCGGAAGAAACCGAAGATGACCAGCAGCCCGGCCAGGATGAGCGCAGCAGGCCAGATGTAGCCCACCAGCCCGGCGGTGGCTTGCGTTCCGAGCAGGCCGCCCATGAGCACCAGTGCAATTGCCGGAATGTAGGCCCAGCGGGTTTCGCCCTGGGGGTTGGGCAGCAGTGCTACCAGCAGGAAGGTGAATCCCAGGCCGATGAAGAAGATGCTGCCGGTGTTGACCGCGCTGAAGGCCTCGAACTCGGTCAGGGTGGTGACGCTCGCCAGGGTCAGCAGCACGCCGCCGGGGATGACAGCCCACCAGTTGGCGCGGTTGATGATGTAGACGATGAAAAAGCCCAGGCCGAGCGTTCCTAAGAAAATCCCGCCGCCCCAGCCGCTAAACGCATCGGGCAAGAGTGCGGCCCCGCCCATGCCGCCCAGCGCTGCTGCTGGGAAGATGGCCCACCAGCGATTCTGTGGGTCTTGCAGCAGCACCATCACAAAGTAAGCCGCGCCGGCCAGGAAAATCAGCCCCCAGAATACGTCGGAGGCGCCTTTGATGATATTGAGATTTTCGAGCAGCATCAGCCCGCCGAGCAGGATGAGTCCGGCCCCAAAAATGATGCGAAAATCGAAACGTTTCATGGTGTAAGTCCTTCTTGCCTGCTGGCGCGGAATCAATTCCGCGTTACGCTAGCGGATGGTGACGCTGTTGGCGCCGCCCTCCAGGTTGATTTCGGCCCGGTTTTCTGCGCTGTCGAAATTGGGAGATTGGTACATGCCATTCGTGACCTGCGGGAAACGTGACGGGTCGATATTTTGCGCCGAAGCGCCCTGCTCCAGGCGGATGCGGGCTGCCACGCCCTGCGGGATGGTGATGTCAATGGAGGCCGCGCCTGATTCCACATCCACCAGAGTCCGCCCGGCGTTGGTGGGCATTTTCAGGGTAAGGGCTGAAGCGCCCATATCCACGCCGAGAAAATCCAATTTCGTGTTGGTAAAATCAAAATCGAGCGAGGCCGCCCCGCCATCAAACTTCATCGAGACCGGCACTTCGTTGGTCAATTGGAGCACCCACGTGCCGCCTTCTGGGCCGAGGAAGGGGATGAATGAAGGCCCGGCATCTATATCCACTGTCAGCGTGTTGCCGTTCAAATGACTCTTGAAACTCATGGCTGCGCCTTGCGTGCCGCTAATGGCTGCTCCATACGGAGCGCCGCCCATAATTTTGACAGAACCCGCGCCATGGTCAACATCCAGTGCAACTCGGGCTGCGCCATCCAGATTGATAGAGAAGGATTCGCTGCCACTCAGGTTAGGACTGGTAAAGCGGCTCACCAGCACCGCCACGCCGAGCAAAATGAGGAACAGCGGCCAGAACCAGTCCATCACATCCTCAATCATCCCTGCCGCTTGCAAAGAGAACAGGATACCAAGCAGGATCAGAATCCCGCCCCAAAAGATGCTGCCGCGCCGCATATTAGCCTTCCTTTCGGCGGCCACGCCACAGGCCGCGCGCAATGACCCAAATTCCGAGCAAAATGAGCAAAATGGCCGGGCCAAACGAGCCGAGGATGGTCAATTTACCGAAGATAGCCGCGAAAAGAACAAACAACACAGCGCCGACCACAATGGTATTTAACCCAGAGGAAATCTCACGCCGTCCGCTGCCCAGCAGACCCGAAAGCACCTGCCCAACGCCGATGAAGCCGATAATCAGCGTCCACATATACGACCAGGACTCGTAATCATTGTAGATTTGCTGGTAGTACAAAATTCCGCCAATGCCCGCCACAATCGAAGCCGGGACGGCCATGCCCGGCGCGCCAACCAGCACGCCAATTAATAGCAGCAGGGCGCCTATCGAAACAGCCATCAGCGGCCCTTGCATAAAGGGAGCCATCCATTCTTTGAGTGATGGAATCTGCTGTTGAGCAATGAACCACGCGCCGAGCAAAATCAGAATAAGCCCAAGCGCAAGTTGTCCGCGATTTTTCATAACATTCTCCTTTTGAATAACTGAATTTATTATATATATTTCTTAAAGATTGTCAATAATATATAAATATTTCTGAAGTTTGTTTTTGTTTTTTTTAAAAGCAAAGCAGGGCGGTGCCGCATAGAAAAACGAGACTGAGAACAGCCTCGTTTAATCATACGACTTAATGGGGTGAAAGTTTCAGCGACTTTGAACTCCATCTGGAATCTTTGGGGAACTTATATGAGCAGGGAGGATAACGCCAACCATTCCCCGGTCTGTCCCTGCAGGCTGACCCCGCTGGTAATTTGGCCGCCGTCTAACAGGCGTTTCACTGCCCGCTGCGTCACCTCGCGCCCCCAACCGAATAGTTTCTCTACATCCCGCGCCTGAGCCGCCCCGACAGATTGGAAATAGAGCCTGAGCAATTTTTCACGCGCCAGAGATTCGCTTATGCTGTGGGCTTGTTTGGGCAAATCAGGGTAGTGATATGCGGTAATGGCATAGATAAACGCGTAATTCCATGAACCAGCCTGCGCGACCCCCACTGGTAAGGTTTTGAAATCGGCCTGCAAGACTTCTAACGCACGATTGAACTCGGTATCGCTGGTTTTGCTGGTCATGTGGGCGGCTTTGCGCAAATCTATGGTGTTCCGTGGGCCACCCAGCAGGGCCTCGTAGACCTGTTTGGCAGCCAGGGTCATGCGTCCATCCTGGTAAGCGATGATGTGGTCTTCTTCAGGAGAACCGTAGTTTTCAGAGAGCGCGTAAAAGTAAGGCGCAACTTCCATGGAGATGATGGTCGCCTTTTTGCGCAGCACTTTAGCATAGTACCAGATGCGCTTGTCGAGCGCATTATCCTTCCAGCCCCAGGTAATGTGGCCCGGGTCGTCGTGCGCATCGGCAACCGGGCGTTCCCCAGCCGCCGCCACCCACAGGCTGGGCAAGGCGATGCCCTTAATCGGCCAAAAATAGACAAAGCCGCGCTCGTTCACCCATGCCAGCGCCCCCTCTGGGCTGGTGATGCGCGTTTTCAGGTGAAAAGTATCAGCCCGAAAAGCCGCTAAGTATTTCGCAGAAAGTTGCATACGATTTCCGATTTCAGACCTTATTTTTACGCAAAAGGTAACTGCTCAGCCGCTCGGCTATCGTCGGGCTGACCCTAGCGGGGGCAAGCGCCCTGCCTCATGGCATGGAAGTCGGCTTAAGCCGACTTTTGTGGTAGCCCGAATACTCCTGCGGGGTACAGGTGGCTTTTTTGTACTGAGGAAGGGCTTCAGCCCGCCGAAGCAGGCCAAAGACTGAGCATTTTCCCTGCTCCCGGCACTGGGAAGGGGATGAGAATGCTATTGCGAGCGCGCAGATTCCTTTTGACCCGGACTCTATCTCGTTATTTTGTCAGCCCAGCCCCGGTGTTGTTGGTTCTCCCGTTTTTGGCATGATGCTGGCGGCCATCTTCCCGCTCTCTCTGCCAAGCGGTAAAATTATACTGGATGTCCCCACCAATCTTGAACCTGATGGACACCGTGAAACCTTTACCATAAACGCCGCCTGGCTCACCGTTCTCGTCTTTATTTTCGGCGTTTGCATGGGCATCGGCAAAGCCGCTGTCTACAAACGAAGTGACCATGACATGAATAATCTGAAAGAGATACTCACATTTTCCGCATCTCGCCACAGCCATCTTTGCCCGCGTCAGGTGCTTGGGGCGCGTTTTGGGCTGGCAGGAGCCGCCGCGCTGGGGCTGGATATTCCCCGCAAGGATAAACGCCTGCTGGTTATCATCGAAACCGATGGTTGTTTTGCCGACGGCATCGAAGCCGCCACCGGCTGCGCGGTAGGACACCGCACCATGCGCATCGAGGACTACGGAAAAATCGCGGCCACTTTTGTGGATGTCCAAACCGGCCAGGCTATGCGCGTTTCCCCACGCCCAGATGCGCGCCAGCGCGCCTATAACTATGCCGATGGCGAAACGCGTCATTATTTTGCCCAATTGCAAGCCTACCACGTCATGCCCGATAATGATTTGTTAACCATGCAGTCTGTTCGCTTAAAAACTCCAATTGCGGCAATTGTCAGTCGGCCTGGGGTGCGCGTCCACTGTGAAATGTGCGGTGAGGAAATCATCAATGAGCGCGAAGTGAAACGGCACGGGCAAACAGTATGCCATTCCTGCGCTTTTGGCAGTTATTACCTGCCTGTGGTTACGCAACCCTGCCTCGTCGCGGAGCAACTTTGCATGTTATAACTGTTTCGGTTTGCATCCTCGCCCAAACAGCGGAAGCATGGATGGGCATATTTTTGCGCCAGCGTGGGGCATCGTTTTCTGGCTCTCCAAGAATCTCTGTGATAAGCATTTTTTGGTCATGGATAGGCGGATTACACGGAATCCTTACGGATTTTTCTTAAAAAAAATCCGTGCGCCCCCTATAGGGGCCGTCCGTCAAATCCGTGTCCAGGCTTTGGGTTTTTCACCCAAATCAAAATGAACTCTAAACTCAAATGAGTATTCTGATATGGGGTCAATATCTTCGCCAAAAACGGGAGAGCCTGTGATATTTATCACAGTAATTTAATCCAAGTTGCTACCAAAGGAAGTTGATGGAGCAGGCGAGAACGAAAAGAGCG
>CAYLZI010000077.1:0-13835 GCA_964388215.1 uncultured Anaerolinea sp. | reverse complement strand
CTTCCTGCGCGAACAGTTTGGCGGCGTCCTCGCCAAAGCCGGAGGACGCGCCGGTAATTAGAACCACTTTTCCTTTCAGGTCGGTTGCCATAATCGCTCCGGGGAGGTTGGATACCCTAAGGGGCACTCGTACCCTGATGGGTGCTCATGCTTTTATTTTACATGATGTTTTCTGGTTCTACCGCTTTTAACGGCAAAACCCGCCGGGGCGAACTGTGAAGGCCTAACCCGGACAAGCGGGAATTCAAAAAGGCTGAAACACGAAGGAAACAAAGGTCACAAAGGAAAACCCTTAAAAAACTTTGTGTACTTCGTGTCCGCTTGCCCCGCGAACTGGGCGGGGTTGTGTTTGAAAATTTTTGTTTTTTGTGCAAGAATTTCACTGGTAAGGTACTAAATCTTTCGCAAAGAAGATGCTGGCTTGCGAAAATCCGTTATTTTGGTAGAGCGTTACTTCGTCGGTTCGGTGCGAAAAGACCTGCAACTCTACCCGCCGCACGCCCAATGAGCGCAGCTCGGCCTCCAGCGTGGCAAAGGCTTCTTTTTCATAGCCTTTATGACGGTCTTCTGAGAAGAAGAAAAAGTCTATCAAGAAGGCTTTGGGGTGTTCGCCGCGTGTATCTACAAAATACCAGACCATGCCAACCTTGCTGTCATTATCGTTTCGCATAATGCGCAGGTGCTGGTTGGGGGTTTTGGGGCCGTTGGGCAGCATTTGCTGAAATTCGGCGCGCGCTTTGCCCATTGCTTCGCCTGAAGTCCAGTTGCCTGAACGCGTCTGGTCATAGGCATATTCGGGGACAGATTTGCGAATAAAGGCGGCGAAATCTTCGTCGTTCATCGGTTCAAAGCGAATCATGTTGTCTCCTTCTTTTGTGTTGCGTTCTACCTGCGCCAGCGGTAAACCGATGGCAGCATGATGCGCAGCGAGAGCAACCCGGCAAGGAACACCGCCAGCCCCAGCAAGAAAAGGGCAAAAGGCAGGGGGCGGCTTCGATATGTTGACCAGCCAAGTAGATGGAGCGTGCCAGCGTATATTGGTCGGCAATTTGGGCAAAGGCCGGGCCCAGGGCCATGCCTGTCACTGCGAAGTATTGCAGGCTGACCACCAGCCCGGCAAGGGCAATTCCCAAAGCGCCGAACACGGCATAAGGAGAAAAAGCGCGTTGATGTAAAGGAAGCCTTCCCCTGGCGAGCAGCACTGCGTTGACCAGTTCTTCGGCGGCTTGCCAGGTTAGCCCACGCGAGAGCATGAGCGAGGAAGTCACCCAGTCGCGGTCGCCGGTTTTTTCGAAGCGATTGAGGATGAATTGGACGGTTTCCTGGTCGTTGGGGTTGTTTCGCGCCCAGCCTTCGGCGCTGAAGAGTGCTTCTGTCGCGGAGGCAGTTTTCAGCCTGGAACGTTTTGCCGGGGTTGGGGCAGGCTGCTGTTTGAGCGGTTGGTCTTCATCGAGCGCGCCCAGCCATGCTCCCCAGACATCTTTCATGCCGATATAACTGCCCAGCATCATCGCCAGGCCGGTTGCAAAGGCCGCCAGCATCCCCCAAAAGTTTGCCAGCGTGTCGAAAAGGCCAAAGGACAGGTGATAGACATCCCAAAAATTCTCGGCGCGTGGGTTGGTGAGCGTGGAAAGAACGGCGGTTATCCCCAGCAGTTGCCAGGCTGCCAGCGCCGTCCCACCCAGGAATAGCGCCAACGCCAGTGGAGCGAGGAGGGGCGTTTGCAGGCGGGTGATGCGCTCATGGTGATATTCGAGGGCATGTTCAACCAATGTTTCGGCCTGCGACCAGGTGAGACTGTGCAGCAGGCAGATTTCCTCCACAACCTGGTTTCGGTCTGCGGTGAAGGCCAGCCGCCGGGCAATGCTGTGTAGGAGGTGGGGGTCTTCGAGCAGTTCCGTCATAGTTCTACCAAGTCTTTGCCCGCCAGTTTGTCGGAGATGATTTGGGTCACTTTCTCTAACGCCTTTGGTTTGTGGACGTAATCTACATCGCCGGTTTGGATGGTTAGCACGGGGCAAAGGTCAAATGAGCGCAGCCAGTCGTCGTAGAATGAGTCGAGCAGGGAGAGATATTCGGCGGTGATGCCTGTTTCCATGCCGCGCGCGCGGCGTTGGATGCGCTCCATCAACACCTGCACCGGGCATTTCAGGTAGATGAGCAGGTTGGGCGGCGGCAGGCTGCCCACCACCAGCTCGAACAGGCGGCGGTACGAGAGATAATCGCGCTCACTGAAGTTGCCCAGGTGATGCAGGGCGCGCGCGAAAATATAGGCATCCTCGAAAATGCTGCGGTCTGAGATGGCCCAGCGCGGGTCGTTTGCCAGTTCCAGATATTGCCGGGCGCGGTGTCCAAGAAAGTAGATTTGCAGGTGAAACGACCAGGATTTCATATCGGCGTAAAAATCGGGCAGGTAAGGGTTATCTGAAACCGACTCGTAGCCGGTGAACCACCCTTGCCGCGCGCCAATGCGCTCGGTGAGCGAAGTTTTGCCCGCGCCGATGTTTCCGGCCACCACGACGATTTTTTTTGTCATGTGCTTCTCCTCATTCAGGCATTACAAAATTTTCCTAATTCTAATGGAATCCATATCCAAAATTGGCGAAGGTATTGAAGGTAGATACAACTTTCTAAATTGTATTACGAATTTAGACCAAAATTGGGCATGATTCCTCGCGCGCAAACGAGCAAATAGAGTATCGTCTGTGTTAAACTAATTTAGTTTTCCGGTTTGCCCACTGAACTATGCCTATTTCCACAATTTTCCAGGCCATCACAATCTTCGCCGGCCTCTTGGCGCTTTTTTGCGTTTGGATGGGCATTCGTTTCATTCGGTCTGGGATGAAAACCAAGTTTTATCGTACTCGCCAGCAGCGTATTGTGGCGGGTTGGCGTTGGGTTGGCGTTGCTGCGTTGATGGGTGGGATTTCGTTTGTGGGCGCGCGTTTTGGGGCGCCAATCGCCGTTCAATTTCAGCCGCCACCCACAGCCAGCCCAACCCTGCCTCCTGCCTCGACGAATACTGCCACCCTGCTTTCGCCATCCGCAACCTTACCGTTAACTGCAACCGCAACCATCTCCCCCACGCCCGAGCTGACCGCCGCCGCTGTCCCAGGCCTTGTCTCTCCCACCTTCACCCGTACTGCCACGAATACTTTGCGTCCCACGTTTACTCCCAGCCTGACAGCCACGCGCCTCACCCCCCCGACAGCGACCGCCTCGCCGACACCTACAACATCGAATACGCCCCGTCCCAGTGTTACGCCCATTCCCAGCGCCACCCGCGTGCCCTCCAACACGCCTACATTTACGATGACGGTGACCAGGACATTTACGCCTGCTCCGACCGCTACCACCACCCAAACATTTACCCCCACCTCATCGCGGACGCCGACCGCAACTGTCACTGTTTCGTTGACCCCAACCGCATCTTTTACCCCAACAGTGACCCGCACGCGCATCCCAACCTCCACCCTCACGGTTACCAATACCCGCGCTCCCACTGCTACTCGAACCTTTACCCCAACGGTTACGTTTACGCCAACCAACACACCCTCGCCGACACAGCGACAGTTACCTTTACATTATTTTAGTATTCACCGATGGAGACCAGATGGGTAGCATTGTTTCAGTGCCACTTCCACGCAATGTCGCGCCCGACCAAACAGTGGATGTTTCTGTCAGCCTGCCTGCTCCTGCTTTTGCGGGAGATTATCGCGGCGCGTGGATGCTCCAAAACCCGGCTGGAAACTTGTTCGGAACCGGTGAAAAAGCCACAGGCCCAGTTTGGGTTGCTATCAAGGTCAAGCGGATTGGCGAAGTCCATGACGGAAAGTATTACCAGCTCAATGTAGATTTAAGTCCCTTTGGGGGGCAGGAAGTCAAGTTTGTGTTGCAAGTTCAGGCCTTTGGCGCGGCGACAGGCGACCGGGCCTTGTGGGTCGCGCCTCGTGTTGTTCGCATCAGTCAGCCAACATCCGTTCCTGCCCAAACGCCAACCCCAACCCGCAGATGATGAGAATGAACGCCATGCACTGTGTCAAAAACAGGCGTAATTTACGCCTGTTTTTGCTTCTTGATGATTTTTGGCTATACCGTTTTTAACATGACGCAGTGTAGGGGCGAACCGCCCAGAGCATAACAAGATGCTTTTTGCAAAGTATCCAGGCGCAAATGGGTGATTTTTCGCGCGCGACGTTCACCCCTACGGGATTTCACATCAAAAACGGTAGAGCCTGATTTTGTCATTTTATTTTAAGATAAATATCATATAATTTATTTTATTTCTTGCGCAAGGAGAGTGAATAATGGAATTTTTCAACCGCATCATATATAACCTGTTCGAGGTTCACCCTCTGCATACAATGGTGGTGCATTTCCCGATTGCGTTAACCAGCGCGGCTTTATTCTTTGTGCTGGTGGCGCTTTTTCGGCGCAGTGAATTACTAGAGCAGGCCGCCTTTGCCAACATTGCGCTGGCATCCTTCACCACCATCGCAGCCGGAATCACCGGGATGCGCGATAACATGGACATTTACGAAGGCACTGCGCCCAATGCGGGCGCGAAAATTGCCCTGGCAATTGCCTTGTTTATTGTTACCGCGCTTTTGGCCTTCGTCCGCTGGCGCAAACCGGATGTTTTTTACTCGTCTGGACGGGTTTTGTACATGGCTGGATTTATTCTCAGTTTTGTTCTTGCCGCTACGCTGGGGTTTTTGGGCGGCGTGATTTTATACGGTTTCTAAATTGAAGCGCGGCGCGCATGCCTGACATAAATAGCGCGTCACGAGATTTGCGCGTTCGATTTAACTTTTGAATGGTGATACCACATACAAGGAGATGAATATGATTCACGCTGCAAAAATGACTTTCGCTGGCATGACGCTGGCGACCCTGCTCTTGCTGGCAGCTTGCGGAGGCAGCGCCCCGGCAACAACGCAACCTCCCGCTCCAGCCGCGACGACCGCCCCGTCCACCGAATCATCTGCCGCCCAACCCCCGGCCCAAGACGCAGCCCCTACCAATGTGCCAGAAACAGCTCCCGCCGCGTCCGCTGCCGGCGCATCGGGTGAAATCAGTTTCTCCAACGACATCCTACCTATTTTGGAAAGCCGTTGCATCAATTGTCACGGCGGGCAGCGCACATCCGAAGGGTTGGATATAAAAACTTACGAATCGCTTATGGCAGGTTCGCAAAACGGAAGCGTGGTGACGCCCGGTGACTCGGCGAACAGTTCCTTTGTAACGTTAGCAGCCGAAGGAAAAATGCCCAAGCGTGGCCCCAAACTGACCCCGGCAGAAGTTCAGATGTTGACCGATTGGGTCAACGCAGGCGCGCCGAACAATTAAAGGGCGGCACTCTTCTTAAAAACAAACACCGAGGCACGCCTCGGTGTTTGTTTTTGTCCCTAAGGATTGTGGCACTTACGGGACTTGGGGCGTGTACTCGTAATCGTCACCCGAGTAATCTTCCTCTTCAAAAACGGGCGTCAGTGAGCAAATTCCGATGTTCTCTTGCGCTACGCAAGAAGAAAGGTTGCCGCTGGCAACCAGCCCAACCAACTCAGGCAGCATTTTGGCGGTTGGCGCAAGTAATACCAACGTATTCGATTTGGGGCCTCTGCTGAATAAGAGCAGGCCGCTGTCTGTATCGCTTACTTTGCCCAATCCTTTAATAATCAGCTCGCTTTTTTCACCGTCCAGGGTAATGCCAAAGGGTTTTGTGTAAATGGCAATCGCATCTTTGTCCTTGAGCGCGCCGAGGACAATTACGTCATTGCCATCGGGGGCTTTGGCGCGTACACGGAGCGGGATGCTTATCAGGTTGAGCGCGTTTTGGAGCGCCGCAATTGGCCCCAACAGTGAAGCATCTAACTGGACTTCGCCAACCGTCACCAGGCTGGTCGGCTGGCTGAACAGGTACGGGAAATTTGTCAGGGAAGGGGCGCGTTCATCATCCAGGGCAAAATCAGCAATCGCGCCGAGCAGCATCCCGTTATCGGCTATCTGGTTGAAGGGATTTGTCAGGAAACTGAAATCACCTGCCGCCAGCACCTGCTTATCCTCGCTCAATGCAAGCGGGGTGTAGATTCCCTGTTGGTCGGTGAGAGAAGAGAAAGTGTTACTATCAGAACGAATCAGGAGTGAGCCTGTATTGGTTTGGATAGAATGGACGCCATAAAAAACGACCATGTTCAACCCAGAGAACAGAGGGTTGCCGGTAAAATCTGTAAATTTGACGTTGCGGAAGTTGCCTTCGTTATCTTGCAGGTTATAGAGGTAGTCATTGGCAAAGGATAACCCATAGGGAGCCAGCACGGGGTTGATGTAATTCACATCGGGCGAGAGGAAGGCCGCGCCGCTGTATGAATCATAAGTAATCATAAGACGCGTTGGGTCGGCAAAGACGAGCAGCCGTCCGCCGCTCTCTGTGAATTGCCGAATGGCGTGTAGTTCCTCCGCGCTGAATGTGAGCGAGGGAGAAAAAATGATGTACGCGCTGGCATACTTCAACTGGCTGGCAAGCGGCTGAATGCCTTTGTCGAACTCCACCCTGCCTCCGCGCGCGCTTAAGGCCGTTACCAGTGGTTCGATTTCGTTGGGAACGTATTGGTTGCCGTGAGATGCGTCAACGATGACTACTTTCCCTTTGTTCGCCGGGGCTGCGACGGCGGTCAGGCTGGCCGAGGGAGTGGGCGGTTCTGGTAGTTTGAAACTTGCGAAATCGGGTCGCGCGACTTCGGTTTTGTAAAAGGGGTTCTGGTAAAAGGTAACAGCGCGTGCCAGGATGGGGATGAAGAACAACGCGACAGCCAGGATGATGCGGGTAGGGGTTTTCATGCCTGTCTCCTATTTTTGCTCAACCAGCGCCGGGGGGATGTAAAGCAGGTAAATTCCTGCTTCTTTTGGATAGGGCAGGGTTGCGCCTTCTGCCGATTCTGCGAAGAACCCATAGTAATAGGCCGGGGGCTGCGGGACGGCCAGGGCGTATAGGTCTGCGGTGGTGTAATTGTTGACGCGCGCGATGCTGGCGGCTTTTTCAACTGCGTCTGATTGCGAGCCGAGTTCGTCAATTAATCCAATCTGATAGGCGGAGGCGGCAGGCCAAATCTGGCCGCTTAAGACGACATCGGCCCCGGCTTGCAGTTTGCCGCCGCGCCCCGTTTTAACCACCTCGTAAAAGGACTGCTTGATGGTTTCTATCTGACGCATGTAAGTGTCACGCGGCGACCCCCACAGTTTATAGGGGCCGGTAGAAATAATGTCTTCAAAAATGGAGGGAGAATCTGGCAAAACCCCAATGACGCCGATGTTGCCCACCATGGAGGTTGGTTTGGCGAAGGCGTAATCGCTGCCGGCGGTCAGGTAATAGGCGCCGCTGGCGGCCATTCCATCAATGGAGACGACAACAGGTTTGCTTTCGCGTAATTTTAGCAGTTCCAGGTAAATGGACTCTGTATGCACTACCGTTCCGCCGGGGCTATCGAGCACCAGAACCACCGCGCGCACTTCGGCATGCTCTCGCGCGTAGTCAATTTGTTGGATGACCGCTTGCGCACTGTAGGAGTAAATTGCATCGTTGAGGGAAATGATGCCGATGACGGGCTGTGGGATGAACGCCGCCACCAGCAACCCCAAGACAACTGGCAGGATGAGCCATAACAATGCGGTTCTTGTGCGAACCCACTGTAACTCAGGTTTTGTTTCGTTCATAACCACGCTCCCTTATTTGAGATATGTTACCAGCATACACCCACCTCTGCATGTTTGTCAACCATCCCGAAATTCCAAATCTGAAATCAAAAGGGTGCGTTCCACTTGAGTTGTTGCCCGCTTTGCCCTCACCCTGGCCCTCCCCCGCAGGGGGAGGGAACACGCCTTTCACGGTAAGCGGAATCCCGACCAGACGACAGCCCTCCCTCGCAGTAGGAGGGAACACCCTTCCCCCTGCGGGACTTACGGGCAGGGGAAAGTGCCCCGAAGGGGTATAATGGAAATAACCCGGCCTGCCCAAAATACATCCGCGTTCACCCGTGCTTGTTCGTGTTCATTTCAACAAAGAAATATGGGTGCATTTCTCAAGTTGCGCCCCAACTTCGGGCAGGGGAGGGCGGCCCTTCAAGGCCAGAAAAATCTACTATTTTGCGCGTTTTCCCTGCCAGAAAAGGTGATTTTTATGCCTGGGCGGGTCGCCCTTACGCTTCGGCGAAGAAACGATGCGTTTTCAGAGATGCGCCCAAGAAATATGACGACCACCAGACTTGGTGGTCGTCATATGTTTTAACCGTTTTTTGGGATGGTCCCTGCATGAGCGGTGTTCTGACTGGTAATTATGGCAGGCTGAAGCGCATGACCCGGTTGTTGCCGGCGTCTGTAACCCAGATGTGTCCATCCTTGTCAACTGCGATGCCGCTTGCCAGGCCAAAATTTTCACTTCCAGTTCCAAAAGTACCCCATAAACGGGTAAATTCACCGTTTTGGTCGAACTGGATGACTCGGTAGCCTTCGGGGTCGGTGATGAATACCATCCCATCTTTCGAGATGGCGATATAAGGTTTGTTTTCCAGGTTTTGGCTGCGCCAGCCGCGCACCGGCCACTCTATGACCGGGATATACGTCACGTCATCTTCGAGTGGGGTGAAGATTTGCACGCGCTGGTTCCAGGTATCGGTGACGTAAACGTTGCCTTGTGCGTCTAGTTTGACATCCACCGGTTCGTTGAATTGCCCGGCGTTAAAGCCCGCATCGCCAAATGCGCCAAGAATATTGCCGCTCGAGTCATAAATCACGATGCGTTTGTTGCCAGTATCGGCAACGAAGACTCGCCCTTTGGCATCTACCGCAATACCGCGTGGGCCGTATAATGCTCCAGGTGTATCAGCCAGGCCAAAAATGCCCCAGGCTGTGATGGGCTGCCCGTTGGCCGAAAATTTCTGCACGCGGTGGTTCCAGGTATCGGTGACGTAGATGCTGCCATCTGCGCCGACTGCCGCGCCCCAGGGTTCGTTTAAGGTTCCCAGGGCGGCTTCCCCGGTTGCCAGGTCGCCGAATGTGCCAAAGGCGTTGAGCAACTGCCCATCGGGGGAAAAGTGCTGGATGCGGTGGTTGCGCGAATCGGCCACGTAGAGGGTGCCATCGGGGGCGAAGGCGATGCCGCGCGGTGCGTTGAACTGGCCGGGTTCATTACCGGGCATTCCGAATACGACATCTGCTGCCAGGGTGGTCATGCCCTCGGCATATGGGTCGGGCTGCAAGTCGGCGGCTTTGATGCCATAGTTCCAAACCAGGTCGGCAGCATCTTTGCGAATGTAGAGTCGCATTCGGTCGGATGGGTCCCAGTTGGAATCGACGAAGGTGTTGCGGTTTGTCAATTGGGCGTAACTGGTGTAATCACGATTGAGCCAGATGTCGAAGATGGCGGCGCGCATTTCTGGGTTGCCCAGCGCATTGCAGACGCGGGAATAATCTTTGCTGCGGATGAGTTTGAAAACGCTCAGCAAGCCGGTGCATGGATAATCTGCGGGGAAGGGTTCAGCGGGGTTGTATCGCTCGCTGACCAGGTTGAAGTAATCCTGGTTGGGCCAGACCATGCGGACGTAATCGAAGCGATAGTAGTTTTCGCCGACGATGGGCTCGATTTTTGCGAAGTTGTTGTCTCCGACGATGATTGCAGGCACTTCGCGCAGGGTCATGTCTGGCGCGCTTCCGTAGAAGCGCGCGTTGGGGAAGTCAATCATGTACCAGGACATGGGCCAGGAGACATCGTCATCGTAAGCCACGACAATGTCGTAAGGCGTGCCAACGGTCCGCACGGAGAGCGACTTGACATCTTCTAATACATGCTTAACTCCTGTGTAGCCGTGCGCATAGACCAGGTATTCCTGCCCGCTATCGTACTTGACGTAGTTGGCGCGGATGGTGGTGCGGGCGGTCAGGATGGCGAAGATGCCAAAGAAGACCAGGATGGCGAGCGAGGCGGCTTGTTTGACATCCCATTCGTCGAGCAGGCGGTATAGCCCGTACCCGCTGGCGAGCGCGCCAAAGACGGCCAATAAGAAAGTGGTGGTAGATTGCAACTGTCCCAGTTCCATGCCTTCGAAGGGGCGTGGGTTGCCCAAGAAGGCGATGAAAATTCCCAGGACGCTGACGACGAAAATTGCGACGAGCGCCAGCACGAGCAGGGCGTTGCGGCGGCGCAACTCTTCCCAGTCAATGCGCTCGATGACTGTGCCGATAGCCCATCCGCCGAATAAGATGAAGGGCAGGGTGATGTGCAGGGTCAGCCAGGGCATGCGCTCCCCAGCGATGCTGAAGGCTGCCAGGCTTCCCACCGACCACCAGCCGAGTAGGGCGTAAGTGTTGACCAGGTTGGCTGAAACTTCGTCATCCTGTTCGCGGGCTTGTTGCAATCGTCGCGCACCGATGATAAAGGCGAAGATGGTTGCCAGGGCGGGCAAGTATTCGTAAACGGGAACCTGAATCAGCGCGTAGTAGTAGAGTGGTTGGCTGCCACGTTCTACACCGTGCTGTTCAACCCAGTAGCCAAGCGAACCGAGTAATCCGGTGAAAAAGCCGCCGCCATTGGTAAACAGGGATGTATAAAATACGGTAAAAATCGAGTAAAACAGGAGCGCCGATTTCCACCACAGGTCGCGGTTCCAGAATAGACCGAGCCAGACGGCGAGCGCGACGAAGATAGCCAGGATGACGGTCATCAGCGCGATGCTATACAGTCCAAATGTGTTCAAACTCCCTGCATCTATTGGGACGGCGACCGGGATGCCGAACCATTGTTGGGTGTGCGGCGAAAGCCATTCCATGACAAATGGAGAGAGCAGTGGCAGGACGAGCGTGCCGGTGACCATTGCCAGGTCGAAGGAGCGTTCTTTGCGTATGTTTGCCAGCCCATAGCCGCGAATTGCCAGGAAAATGGCCGCGCCGATGGCTATAATTCCGATTGCGCCCAGTATGAGCGCGGGAGATAGACCAGTTTCGATGGGCGCGAGCGGCGAGGTGCCTTGCCCTGGCACAACCGGCGAAAGCGGCTCGGCGGGGTTGAGGGTTTGCTTTCCTTTAGACATTTCGACCAGCAGCGCGCTGCCGAGGGTGAGCGTGCCGATAATCAGGCTGGCGAGGAAGGCTTTGAAATCGCTCGGCGCATCTTGCCAGGGGCGGCGGGTGATGCGGGCGATGAGATAGGCCGCCAGGAAGAGAAGCAGTATGGCGGTATAGATAAAGGCTGTTTCTTTGACGGTAAAGTGCAATACAGTGGCGGCTGTCAGCAGGTAAATGTACCGGGGCAGGCCAGTTTCGAGGTAGCGGAGGACGGCATATAGCGTGAGGACGCCAAATAACCCAACAAAGGCTTCGTTGCGGACGTAACGCCCGTAGTAGAGCATGTAGGGTGAAAGCACCATCATAATTCCCGCTGCAATCACCCCGGCTCTTCCCAGGTAGCGCCGCCAGTACCACAAAACCCAAACGGTGGCGATGCTGAACAGTACCGCTGGGATGCGGGCGGTGAAGTCATTCGCGCCGAAGATGAAATAAGTCAGCGCTATCATGTGGAATTGAAGCGGCCCGTGCATCATCGGGTTGTGCTGGTAGCCTTGTCCTTGCGAAAACGTCCACGAGAAGTAGGTGTGCAGGCTTTCATCGTGGCTCATCACGCGCGTTTCGAGGTCATAGAAGCGCGTGAAGATGGCGAGCAGGATAATGACGGCAAAGACCAGGATTTCGGTTGTTAGCCAGGGTAGGGTGGGGATGGGAGATTTTTCTAACCAGGTATTTTTTTCGTTGCTCATAAGTCTCTCTTGGGCAAAAGAATGCGTGACTTATACATCAATGTCGCTTTTCTGGCAAGTTTCAGGAGGCTTTCGCAGGGCAGCGCGAATTGCCAATTCGCGTTACCTATTTTTGGTAATAATCAAAAACGACGACCTCCATTCCTGGCAGTCGCCGCCTGGTTTTACAGGTTTTTGGACAGACTTTTTATGTTACAATCGCTCGATTTGGTCTACCAGCCCGCTGATGACATCGAATCCGCCTTGCCAGAAGGCGGCGGAGTGCATATCAATTCCGGCTTTGGTTAGGATGGATTCGGGCGATTCTGAGCCGCCCGCCGCCAGGATTTGCAGATAGCGCGGCTTGAACGATTCTCCCTCGGCTTTGAACTGCTGGTAGAGCGAAAGAACGAGCAGCTGCCCAAAGGCATAGGCGTAAACGTAGAACGGGGTGTGGTAGATGTGTGGGATGCTGACCCATTCCCATTTGAACTCGTCTCCAATTTCGACTGCGTCGCCGAATTGGGTTTTGAGATTTTCCAGGTAAGCGGTGGCCAATTCATCCACTGATGCGTTGTTCTGTACCATTTCATGAGCCTGTTTCTCGAACAGTGCAAAGAACGACTGGCGCATGATGGTGGCATACGAGTCATCCACCTGGCGGAAGAGCATGTCGCGGCGCACGGCGGGGTCGCTTTCCTGGGCCAGCAGCCGGTCAACAAGCATCATCTCTCCGAAGGTGGAGGCAGTTTCGGCCAGTGGCAGCGAGGAGTGCTGGGTAAACAGGCTGTGATGTTCGGCCAACATGGAGTGGATGGCGTGACCCAGTTCATGCGCCAGCGTGGCGACATCATCGGCGCCGCCCTGGTAGTTAACCAGCACCCAGGGGGTTAAATCTGGCCCGAGGGTGGAGCAGAAGGCCCCACCGCGTTTGCCCTTGCGCACTTCGCTGTCGAGGTGGTTGTCGTCAAATACGCGCTTCGCCAGTTGCCCAATTTTCGGCTCAAATTGGTTGAATGAATCTAGAACCATTTCAGCAGCGGCGTTGAAATCGTATTTTTTCTCCGATTTGCTGACCGGGGCGTACACGTCGTAACGGCGCAGTTTCCCCGAAGGGATTCCGAGCAATTTGGCCTTGACTTTGAAGAAACGCTGGAAAACGGGCGCATTTTTGCGCGCCACTTCAAGCAGTGTATCCACTACATCGTTGGGGATGTCATTGGCCAGGTTGCGGGCCGCCAACGGGGTAGCGTGTTTGCGCAGGTTAATATTTTCGTTGCGCCAATCACGAACAACAGTCTGATACATCTGCCCCAAGATGGGGCCGTCTTCACCGTAGACGCGATACAGTGCCTGGTAAGCGCGGGCGCGCAAATCTGGGTCGGCCTGTCGGACGTAGGACATCAACTCGCCGCGAGTCATTTCTTTTACTTCACCAGCCACTTCCACTTTGAAAACGTAGCGGTTGGTGATGGAGTCATACAGGTTGGTGAGCGCCTCGATGCCGGTGACGTTCTTGATGTTGAGAATCTTTTCTTCGGGTTCGCTCAATGTGTGCGGTTTGTAATGACGCATTTCTTCCAGATAATAGCGATAATCGCCAGATGCATCCATCAGGCGGTTGGCATTTGTGCCGTCTAAATCCTTCCACCACAGGCTGAAGAAGAGAATACGGTTTTGGAGTTCTGCGAAAAACTGTTGCACGCGGCCCATCAGCGCCTGGGCGGCCTGGTCTTGGGTATTGGCGGCGAAAGATAGGCTGGCGAATCCATAAACGCGATACCCGGCGCGCATAATTTTTTCCGATTCGCGCACCACGTTCAGGAATTGGTCGGTTGGCATGTCTGGATTCAATTCGGGGCGAAATTCCTCGAATTCGGCCACCTGCGCTTCCAGGTGTTTGAAGGACAAATCGAGTTCGGGGCTGTTGAGGCTGGGGAACAGGTCTGATAGGCTCCAGGGAGATTGTTGGAAGGTCATTCGAGCGGTCTCCTAATTAGTTTGACAATGTCAGATTAAACATTTGTTCTATGGCAAAATAGGGAGAAGGAG
>CAYLZI010000076.1:0-13837 GCA_964388215.1 uncultured Anaerolinea sp. | reverse complement strand
AAAGAACATCCTGAAAGGCTGCCGCTGGCCGCTGGTCAAGAACAAAGAAAACTTGAAAGCTGCTGAAGACAAACAAAAACTGGATGAAGTCTTTATCGTATCCTAAGAACTGGCAGTTTGTTATGGGTTCAAAGAAACCTTAGTGTACAACCTTGCTTTTCGCTTTTCAATCGTTTTTGCAAAGCCGCCCGTCATCACTTTTTTTGCAGAATCCTGAATGAAATTCCGCCAACCAGGATGGGCAGCCAGAAAGTCAGGCTGCGATAAGTGAGCGTGACGACCACAGCCTGTTCCCAGGGAACGTTCAATGATTTAAGTGCCAGTGGCAGCAGCGTTTCGACGACGCCGATACCGGAGGGGGTGGGGGAAACAATCAGGAATAGGTAATACGAAGCAAACCCGGCGACAATCGTACCAGCAGAGAATGCGACATCGAATGCCAGGAAGGTCATTAGCAAAATCAGAGTTTGCAGGGCTTTGCTTGCCAGCGCAAACAGGAGCGGGACAAGCACCCCGCGTCGTTGTACCCGTAGAACCGAGAGTCCCTCGGCCACTTCCATGCTAAAAATCATGGCTGTCTCTTCGTGGAAGTAGTCTCGGCGGACAAAGGGCCACAGAACCTGGTTCAGATGCCGCGCAAACCAGGCCAGCACCCGCCCCAATTGCTCGCCGGAGCGCGAGCCGATGTAAATAAAAATCCCTAACCCGATAAAGAGAGCCAGCATAATGAATGATGCCGTGATTTCCCCCGGCTCCAGGTCATTGCGGCGGATGAGTACGACCCAGCCCATTCCTAAAACAACCATGAAGGCCGCATAATCCAGAAATAGGTGCAATGCCGCCGCCGCTGCCGCCATCCCGCGTGGATATTTGCGCCGCCCGGCGTCATCAATAAACACGGCCATTCCCCCAAACCCGCCTGCGGGCGCTATTACGTTGATGAAATTGGCCGCTGATGAAAGCAGGACGAGGTGCCGCACGCTCTCTCTCACATCCATCAGCCGGAAAAGCGAACGATAGCCCAACGCTTCGCTGGCTGTCCAGGTCAGCACCAGCAAGGTGGCCAGCCCCATGAAGCGGAAGTCGCTTTTCTGGAGCGTCTCCCAGGTGGTTTCGAGTTCGCCGAAACTGAACAGGAGCAGTCCGCTGGCGAGGAAGAATACCAGGATGATGAAAATTTTACGCATCGGCGGGATTATTATACAAGAAAAGAAGAGGGCGCTCCGTTCGGAACGCCCTGATGTGAGACAAAAGGGGGATGTTCAGGCTTCTGCGGGTTCAGCAGGCGCAAGCTGGTCGTGGTCGGGCAGCAGGCTTTCGGCGTTGCGCACTGCCGGGAACAGGTATCCCGCCACGCCGACCAGCGCCGCGCACAGCCCGCACGCGAACATCAGCAGGCCCATCCCCGCGCCGGGGCCGGTTCCCACCAGCCAGCCAAAGGCGTTTGCCAGCCCGCCCTGCGCCCGCATGGCGGGTTCCAGCACGAAATCGGCCAGCGTCCCGCCGATGATGGGGGTGATTGGGTTTGTAAACCAGGCAATCAGGCGGCGGGCCGAAAAGACCCGGCCTTGCAAATCGGGGGCGACTTTCGATTGCCAGATGGCCTGGTTTGATGCGTTTACAAGCGGCTGCACCAGGTCAATGAAAATGGCGACGGGAATCCACCAGTATAGATTCCTACCCAAGCCCATCATCGCCATGCCCAGCCCGGAGAGAATCCAACCAAGCAAAACTCCGTGCGTGCGGCGTTTGAAGCCGCCCCAAACGCTCATCAGCACCCCACCCAAGATACTTCCTAGTGCAAACGTAGATTGAACTGTGCCAAAAATAATGCTGTTCTGGTCAGTGCGCGCCAGAATCATCGGGGCAAACACCACAAAGCCAATCCCGGAGAACAGGTTTCCCATAAAGAAGACCAGTTGCAGCCCAAGCAGGCTGGGGCGGGCAAAAATGTACTTGAACCCAAAGGCGGCTTCCTTCAGAACACTGCCTTTCGCTTCCTGCCCTTCCAGTGTCTTGCGCGGGCTGGGAATGAACACAAAGGCCAGCCCGCTAATGGCAAGGAAAAAGGTGACCAAATCGAACAAGAGGATGCCTTCGAGTTTGATAAACGGCAGCAAGGCCCCGGCCAGGATGGGTGCCAGCACGCCCGGCCCGGCCTCCATCAACGACATCATGCCGTTGGCGCGCCCCAATTGCTCTTTGGGAATCATGGTGCTGATGGCGGCAGAGTAGGCCGGCCACTGGAAGGTGTTGCCAATTCCCGCCAGAGCTGAGACCAGGTACAGGTGCCAGAACTCCATTTTATCGAAAGCGAACATGACCAGCAGGAATATTGTTCCCAGCACGGCGGCCAGGTCGCTGACCATCATCATCAGTTTGCGGCTGTAGCGGTCCACCATTACCCCGGCGATGGGCGAAATGACCAGGAAGGGGGTGATGTAAAAGACCTGCATCAAGCCCATGGCCGTGGCGCTTCCGGTTTCCTGATACATCCAAATGGTCAGTGCAAAGCTGGTCATGCCCGAAGCCAGCACCGAAATCATCTGAGTCAGCCAGATGACGATGAAGGCTGCGAAACCGGCTGGTTGTTTGGTTTTGTTCATAAATTTTCCTCGTTGAAATTTTCAGTCGCTTGTTTGCTTGCGCGAAACAAAAAAACCGCAGGATAAGCCACCTGCGGCGGAAGGGTGTACCGTAAAACAATTAAAAGAACTTCAACCCGGCAGGAGGTATGCGCAAATAACACCGAATATTCTTTTTCATATCCGAGCGCCTCCTTTCCTGAAAGAGTGGATGCATTTTATCATGATTCTGAATTTGCCCAATCTGCCAGGCCTTTTCTCTGGCATGAAAATGGACTACAAACTTTTTTGGTTTCGCTAATCGATTAGAAACCGATTCTGTTTGCGCAAAAATAAGATTATAGTTCTAGCACTGCCCCGGGTTGGGGGTAGAAAACCCGGTCGAGGCTGCCAGCATCCAATTTTTGCTGAAAAACGGTTGCCGCTTTCGGCTCGCCATGCACCAGGAAAATGCCCTTTTTCTGGGCGTGACCGGCGCGGGCATATTCCAGCAAGGTATCTTGTCCGGCGTGGGCTGAAAGCCCGCCGATGGTGGAAATTTCAGCCTTGACCTTGTATGTCTCCCCCAGGATTTTGACAAACGGCTCCCGTTCCGCCAGGCGGCGGCCCAGCGTGCTGGGCGCCTGCCATCCGACAATCAGGATGGTGTTGCGCGCGTCCTCGATGTTCCAGCGGATGTGAAAGACAACCCGGCCAAATTCGGCCATGCCCGATGCCGAAATGATAATCATCGGGTCTTTGCGCGTGTTGAGGGCTTTGGAGTCATCCAGGCTGGTGATGTATTTCAGCAACGGGAAATCGAGCGCCGGGTGGCCGCGCTTTATCCACTGGAGCGTTTCTGCATCGTAACAGTCGGTGTGTTTCTTGAAAATAGCGGTCGTATTGACAGCCAGCGGGCTGTCTACATACACCGGGATTTCGGGCAGGTCGCCGTTTTCGTACATCATGTTCAGGTTGTAGACCAGTTCCTGAGTGCGCCCCACCGCAAAGGCCGGGATGATGACCTTGCCGCCCCGCTCCAGGGCCTGGTTGACGACGGTTTTCATCTCCTCGTAGGCTTCCTCCGGGTTGCGATGCGGCTTGTCGCCGTAGGTCGATTCCATAATCATCGCATCCACCCGCTCTGGCATTTGCGGGTCGCGCAGGATGGGCAATCGCCGCCGCCCGATGTCGCCGGAGAACCACAGGGTTGTTTTCCGGCCCTTTTCGCTCACTTCCAGCGGAATGCCCGCCGAACCAAGAATGTGACCGGCCTCCACCAAGCGCGCCATCACGCCCGGAACCGGCTCGAAAGGCGTGTCATAAGGAATTCCCTTGAGCAGCGGCTGGACTTTTTCAGCGTCCTCCTGGGTATAGAGCGGGTCAACCGGCGGCAGCCCCCTCTGCTCGTTGCGCCATGAAACCGCCTCGGCCTGTTTCTCGTGGATGTGCGCTGAATCCAGCAACATGATGCTCGCCAGGTCGGCGGTGGCCGGGGTGCAGTAAATCGGCCCATCGAAACCCTGCGCAACCAGGTTGGGAAGGTTGCCGCTGTGGTCAATGTGGGCATGAGTCAGGAGTACCGCGTCAATTTTGCGTGAATTAAATGGGAAATTGCGGTTGCGCTCGAAACTCTCACGGCGCGGGCCTTGGAACAGGCCGCAATCGATGAGCAGTTTCGCGCCGTTGACTTCGAGCAGGTGCATCGAACCGGTTACTGTTTGCGCTGCGCCATGAAAATGGATTTTCATAGAGGCCTCCTGCTATGATTGTAGCGCAAGATAGTATCTTGCGCTACCTCGCACCACAACAGAACAAAGATTCTGTTATACTGAACGCGAGGAGATTCGACGATGGCTAAATCTATCACCCGCTATGTCTGCCAGCAGTGTGGCCGCGTGGCCGCTTCGTATATGGGCAAATGCCCGCAGTGCGGCTCGTTCAACAGCATGGTGGAGGAAATCATTCAGGAAGCGGCCCCGGCCAAAAACGCCAGCGCGGCGCGCGGCCTGGGCGGGCGAACCTCCCCGCGCAGAATCGGTGATGTGACAGTGGAAGCCGAGCCGCGCATCGAAGTGCCAATCGGCGAATTTTCGCGCGTGCTGGGCGGCGGCATCGTCCCCGGCTCAATTGTGCTGGTCGGCGGCGACCCCGGCATCGGCAAATCTACGCTCATGCTTCAGATGACGCTGGCGATGGCGGGGAAAAAACGGGTGTTGTACATCTCCGGCGAGGAATCGGAACGCCAAATCAAAATGCGCGCCGACCGGCTGACAGTCCCCGAAGCGAAGCGGAGTGGGATGGAGAGCGCGGGAAAATTCCCCGATGAATTGTTCCTCGTCACCGAAACCAACCTCCAGACCATCCTCGAACACGTCCGCGAAGTAAAACCCGACCTGTTGATTGTCGATTCCATCCAGACCGTTTACCTGCCCGAATTTGAATCCAGCGCCGGGTCGGTCTCGCAGGTGCGCGAGTGTTCATCCCAACTGCGGGAACTGGCAAAATCGCAGGGCGTGAGCGTCTTTATCATCGGGCATGTCACCAAAGAGGGCGCGATTGCCGGGCCGCGCGTGCTGGAACATATCGTGGATACGGTTCTCTACCTCGAAGGCGACCGCTTTCAAGCCTACCGGCTGCTGCGTTCCGTTAAAAACAGATTCGGCGCGACTGCCGAAGTGGGCGTGTTCGAGATGCGCGAGAGTGGGTTGGCCGAAGTCCCCAACCCCTCGGAGGTGTTCCTGGCCGAGCGCATGGTCAACGTCCCCGGCTCGGCGATTGCGGTGACGATGGAAGGCACGCGCCCGCTGCTGGTCGAAATTCAGGGCCTGACCTCGGCTACGCAGTTCGGCAACGCCCGCCGCAACCCAAACGGCGTGGAATACAATCGTCTGATGATGCTGGCCGCTGTGCTGACCCGCCGGGCAGGGGTTAAACTGGTTGAGCAGGATATTTATGTCAATGTGGTGGGTGGCATGAAAATTGACGAGCCCGCCGCCGACCTGGCCGTAGCCGCCGCGATTGCGTCTTCGATGAAAGACATCCCCGTTCGCGCGGATGCGGTACTGATTGGCGAAATTGGCCTGGCGGGTGAACTGCGCCTGCCCTCCCAAATGCAAACCCGCCTGCGCGAAGCCCAAAAACTCGGATTCAAGACCGCCATCGTGCCAAAACGCCTGCGCAAGGCCGAACCCTGGCCTGAGAATATCAAGATTATCGAGTGCCGCTCGGTATATGAAGCCCTCGAAATGGCTTTTGCTATCGAGCGCCGCGAACCGGACAAAGGGCGGCAGGTGGCCTAGAGTTAAAATGGTTCTCCCGTTTCTGGCGGGGTGCGGGGTAGGGGCGACCCGCCCAGCGCGAAAAATCGTCATTTTATGCCAGGTTTCTCTGCGAAACGTATCAGGTTATGCCCTGACGGGTCGCCCCTGCGGGTTTTCCCGGCAAAACGTAGAGCCGTTAAAATTTATCATTCTAATGTAAAGTAGAACGCCGCGCCTTCGTCTTTCCGCGCTTCAGCCCAAATGCGCCCGCCGTGGCGTTGGATGATGCGCTGGGCAATTGCCAGCCCCATGCCGGTGCCTTCAAACTCATCTGGGTGGTGCAAACGCTGAAAAGCGCCAAACAGGTTGCCGGTAAATCTCATATCGAACCCGGCTCCGTTATCGCGAATATAATACTCCGTCTTCCCATTCACAACCTGCCCGCCAATTTCAATCTCTGCCTGTGGGCGTAAACTGGTAAATTTGATTGCATTATCCAGCAGGTTTACCCACACCTGACGAAGCAGGAATTGGTCACCCTTACAGGCGGGTAAATCATGCGCCACAAATCGAATATCGCGCCCCTCCATTTTTCTTTCGAGCCTGGCGCGGGCAGCTTTTACCAGGCTATTCATGTTCACTGGTTGGTGATTGATAGAGATTCTTCCAACCCGCATGAATTCGAGCAGGTCATCTACCTGCTGTCCCATCAATTTCGCGCTATCGCGGATGCGGTTGAGCCGCCGCAACGATTCGGAACCAAGTTTTCCCGCTTCCGTTTCCATCAAAATAGATGCAAACCCATGCATGGCGCGTGCCGGAATGCGCAAGTCGTGAGCAATGGCGTAGGCCAGTGATTCGAGTTCCTTATTGGCGGCGACCAATTCGATGGTGCGCTCATTAACCCGGCGCTCAAGTTGGGCATTCCATTCGGCATTTTCGATGGCCAAGCCAGCATAACCGGCAAATAATTGCAGTGCCTCCAGTTGCTCTTCGGTAAATTCGCGCCCGGTAACCAGGTTATCCGCTGTAATCAGGGCAACTGGTTTTTCGCCAGCCCAGGCGGATAGGGTGACGTGTTGTTTGACGCCTTTCATTTCCGGGTTTGCCTTCAGGTTTTCTTTATCATAGTCCTGAACCAGATTGATGCTGCTCGGATTGTCAATGACGTTAAGCCAGCCTTTTTGGTCGTAGACAGATTCTGAGAACGCGCTGTTTTCTTCGATTTCGCCCGCCCGGTTGGTGCCAAGCACGCCTTTCACCCGGCCTGTGGATTCGTCGTATAAGAACACGCCAACCCGGTCGAATCCCAACCCTTTTTGAATACCCTGGTGAATTTCAAAGAAACAACGCTGAGGTTCGGTGGTTTTGGTGACGGCTTTGCCCATCTCAATCACCTTTTCCATCATTTCACGCCGCCGCGATTCTTGTTCTTCGGCCTGTTTTCGTTTTGTAATGTCTTGCTTAATGGAGATATAGCGAAAAACGCGGCCTTGTTCATTACGCACCGGGGTAATCGTCTGTTCTTCCATGTATGCGCTGCCATCTTTGCGCCGATTAACCAGTTCGCCATGCCAAACCCGGCCATTCGCCAGGGTATTCCATAAATCGTCATAAAATGCCTGCGCCTGCACCCTAGAACGCAGCAGGCTGGTTTTTTGTCCAATGGCTTCCTCGGCGCTGTACCCGGTCAATTTGGTAAAAGCAGGATTAACCCACTGAATCACTCCCTCTGTGTTACTGATAACGATTGCATTCGCGGCGGCATCGAGCGCGGCAGCCTGCAAGCGCAGTGATTGCAGCAAACGGGCATTTTCAATGGCTGTGGCTACCTGGTTTGCCAGGGTAATGAAAACCTGACTGTGTTCCTCGGTGTACATGCCTGGCTGGTAGTGCTGCGCTGAAATTACGCCAATCACTTTTCCGCCTGGTTTGAGCGGCGCAAGCAGCACAGATAGGGTATTCTCCTGAGTGCCGTAGAGACTGTTTGCGGCAGCGAGGGTGTCCTGTTCAACCTCGTTTCTAATTATCAACAATTCGCCGGTTTCAATCACATGAGCCGTCAAGGTGCGTTCAGAGATTGGCGTGCTTTCGTCTGGATAGCGTTGACCTTTATCTGTAAGATAAACGTATTCGATAGTATTCTGGAGTTCATTTGCAAGCGCAATGTAAAACGCTTCGACAGGTATCAACTGCTCTGCTGCGCTTTGCGCCGCGCTGTAAATTTCTTCCAGGCTGTGCGAGGCTGCCATGCTTTGCCCCAACCGATAAAGAACTGTCAGGCGAGTGGCCTGCTGCCGAAGTCGTTCTTCTGTCAGTTTTTGTTCTGTGACGTCTGTTAAGACTCCCAAAATATATTCTGGCCGACCTTGTGGGTCGTTTAAGCGCACAGCCTGGTCATGCAGCCAAACATAATGGCCTGCGCGGGTTAAAAAACGATATTCTCGGTCGAGCGGTTCGCCTTTGTAAAAACATCGGTTGTAGTCTTGCAGCGATTTCTGGCGGTCCTGGGGGTGAACGCGCTCCAGCCAGAAATCCAGGGCGCTGCCGATGCCCTCGTCCAGCCTGTAACCGGTCGCCGCCTCGAATTGTGGGCTGATGTAAGTGGTAACGCCGTGCTTGGTTGCGTCATCAATATAAGTAACTACCGGTAATTGCTCCACCAGCGAACGAAAACGCTGTTCGCTGGCGCGCAAGGCATCTTCGGCTCGCTTTCGGTCGGTGATGTCTTGTACCGCGCCATACACGCCCTCCAACTTTTGCTCCTGGTCGTTCCAGCGTGGGTGAGCGTAAATGCGCACCCAGCGAATATCGCCGCTTTTGGTGATGGTGCGCGCCTCGCCGATAACGGGCTGGTTATTTTGAAGCATCTGCATATCGCGACGGTCTGACTCGGCGCTATCGGGGTGCAAGGCCGAGAGCCAACCGCCGCGCTTGACATATTCTTCACGAGAGTAACCGGTGATTTTTTCGAATGCCCCCGCCACCCAGTCGAGAACCAGGCTGCCATCTTCATTTACCCGGCTGGAGAACATATAATCTGAACTAACGGTAGAAATTAACCGGTAACGTTTCTCGTTGGCAGTCAGTTGAGCGGTGCGTTCAGCGATGCGCTGCTCCAGTTCGGCAATCAAACGGCGAATTTCAGATTCGGCTTGCGCCCGCTCATCAATTTCGGAGCGCGCTTTTTTCAAGGCGCGCTCTATTTGCCAGAGCGCAATACCGATGAGTTGCGCGGCGATAAAAAAGGTGGCGGCTTTGGCAAGCCAGGCAAATGTATCGGAAACAGGACGGTCGAGGTTAATTAGCCAACCCGCGCGGCCAGCGGCCAGCAAGGCAGCCCCATATAACGTTGAAGCGAGAGCCGCAATGAACCCGGCGCGCTGACCCAAGAAAATTGCAGCAATGAGAATTGGCAATATGAGCGCTGCGTATGTAATGCCCATAACGCCCGCCCCCATCCACGCCGCAGCCGCCAGCGTCACGCCGCTCCCAATCACTGCAATATAAACAGCCAATATGGTTTTTCGGCGTTCCAACAGCCAAAGAGCCAGAAAGGATGAGATTGCCAGGAAAAGACTGTTCCAGAGAACGCTATCCCAGCCGGGTTCAGAATCTCGCCAGACACCCGCCAGCCCCAGCAGGCTGAGTCCTAAGATAAAGAATAGCGCGAACTTCAAGAAACGGGAGATATCTTCCGCTTGTAGGACTTCGGGCAGGCCGGGCCATTTTTCAGGCAGTCTGAGCATAATTTTGCCTCATACGAATAAGCAGGGAAGCCAAGCATTGTGAGAGTGACAATTGATTTTACAATAAAAAAGCCCTGGCAGGTTCATCGAACCTGCCAGGGCTTGCGCACCCTCGCTTTTACTTCACGCTCACCAGCACGGCGCGCACCATGCGGCGGGCAGAGTAAGTGTTCCACAGGAAGCGGTAGTCTTCGCAGGTCACCAGGGTCAACCAGTCGAGTTTTTCGTGTTTCATCACGCTCGAGACTCTGCTGGTGCTGACACGCCTGCTCTCGCGCACTTCGTAGGTGTAAACCTGCCCCCAGGCGTGGATTTTGATTTGATCGCCATGCTTGAGCGTTTTCAGGTTGGCAAACACGCCGGGATTGTTGTTCGCGTCCCAGACGTGCCCGGTCAGGACGGTGTTGCCCGCCCAGGTGGGGAAGGCTGAACCTTCCAGCCAGCCCGCGCTGCTGCCGAGCCAGGTCACATCCCATTCGCCATCCACCTGCGGCACGCCGACAATGTCCATTTTTACGCCCAGTTTGGGGATTTCAAGCCACAGGTCGCTCTGGCTGTAGGCCTTCGCTGCCGGTTGGGCAGGCAGGAGCGTGATTTGTCCTTTGGGGAAGCCGGTATCAGGCAGGGAGGTGGCAGACCGAGCAGCAGCGGAAGCCACTGGTGGTTGGACGGTGAACTCGAAGGTGTAGTCACTGCCGCCATTGAGCGGATTGCCAGCCAAATCCACAATGGAAGTCGTACCACACACAAACAGGCGGTAGGAACCGGCAGGCAGGGTGCTGAACAGCGTCACCAGCGATTTATAAGTTGCGGCGTCATAACTGACGCTGCTCAGTATTACCTGGTTGTCATCGCCTTGCAGGGGGTTCGCGCAGCTGGTCGTATCCGCCGCGCCATTGGGGCCTTTGTTCACCAACAGATAGTTGGCGGTGTTGGTGACATCATCGGGGGCCATGTTACCCACCGGGTCAGAGACCGGCTTGTTGAAGGTGATGGTGAATACCTGCGGGCCACTGCCGATGTATTCAGGCAACAAGTCAGAGGAAGCGACAATCGGGTTGATATTATCAAAGGTGACAGTGTTATCTGTGCTGGTGCTGGCGGCATTGTTATTACCCGCCGGGTCTTGCACGCTGTTGGCAGCAATCGAAGCAATCACATCACCGCTGCCGCTCATGCCGCTCACCGAGACTTCAAAGGTCGTGCCGTTATTGGGAGCAAGCTCGGCGATGGAGGCAGAGAGCAGGCCCGGCGTCGTGCTGGCGCTCAGCACCACATCCGCAGCCGTGAAGGTGCTTGCGTTGATTGGCTTGTTGAAGGTGACGGTGAACAGGATGGGGCCAACATTCGTCGGGTCTGTCTGCGTGGCAGCCTGCTCAGCGGTTACTGTCAGGGCAATCGTGTCAATGGCGTAGTTGTTGGAATCGGTGGTGCCGACGCCGGGATTACCAGCAAGATCGGTGACGCCGGTATTATTCAGGGTAATGACATTGGTGGCGTCGGTGATGCCCGCCGTGGGCGTCAGGGTTGCAGTCCAGGTCACCCCGCCATCCGCGGAACTGACCGCGCTCAACGTGCCGTTCTCAATCGTCAGGTCGGCGTTGGTGAAGCCCGTCACCGCTTCCGAGAAGGTGAAGGTCACCAAGGATGTCTCTCCGACTGTCAGCAAAGTGTCTGCGACCACTATGGATGTAACGGTCGGCGGGGTTACATCCTCAATGCCCAATGTTAATTTCTGCCCGTCCAACAGGCTTACGTTTACCCCCAGGAACTGGACCTGGTCACCGAAAATTGCCACGGTGGCACCGCTTGTGGCTGTGATATCTGAAAACGCACCGGAGGTGCCCGCGCGGCTGAGCAGGCTGTATGCCCCAACAGGATATGTCGGAGTTCCACCGAGTCCGCTGTCACTGTAGTCGAAGATGATATTCACAGTCCCGCCTGCGGTGCCGACATCGGCCACATCTACATACCAGGAGCGGCTCCAACGGCTGTCCCAGAAGCCTGCTGCGGGCAGGTCGACGATGGTGGTCGCGTTGGTGACGGTATTGTGACCGAAGAGCAGCCAGTCTCCATTTGCATTCAGGAAAGTGCTGTTGGCAACGATGATGCCCGCGGCATGGGATGCGGTATGCTGGGCGCCGCCCAATTGACCAATGCCGGCGACATTCAAGTCAAAATTCCCATTGCCTGCCGTGTCTCCAGCATACACATCATTGGCAGCCAGGTTCACATTGTATTTGGAACTCAGGTAATTTTCAACCAGAATACGATTTACACTGTTAAGAGCATCGGTATATACAATAATTTCAGGGATATCCCCATTGAAGAACTCGTCGGCTGTTGTAATTTTGTACCCTACTGCAGAGCCGCCTGCTGTGCCCACATTTTGAGTTGTCAGGTTGATTGTTCCGGTACCTTGCGTGCCTTCATCGAATACCAGGACATTATTAGCGACGCCTCCAGGCAGTACGATGGAAGAAACATTAAATGCGTTGGCCGCATAAGTTGGTGTTCCAACCTGCACATCAAAATCATTCCCCTCGCCATTAAAGCCATAACGGCTGACACTTCTTGCCAAAAAAGCAGCGCGCCTTCCTGTCGCGGCGGTATTATTATTTTGTTCAAAGATAACGCCCGTATGTGCATTGACGGGGCGCCAACTGGCAATATAGGTAAAAGTATCGTCGCCGCCAGCCAACACTGCCCCTGAGGTCAGACGGTCATTTGCGCCATCAAAATCAACCACTGGTTGACCATTCTGAATGTTTGTACGGTATATTGGCCGATTACCTGCAGTCGCTTGCGTATAACTGCGTCCATTGCCACTCTGGTCACGCCAACAGGCAACAGCGTTGCCATTGGCGGCAAGAGTTGTACAGGTTGTATCAGTAAATACTCCCTGATTTGCCTGCAGCCACAGTTCAAGGGTGCTTGTGCCATCAACAGTGCCCACGCCGCCGGGACCGTTGCCGTTCAATCCACTTGGCACAACGGGCACAAATGCGGGGGCAGCCTGCGTAACGCTACCCCCTGGCAGCGCCGCCAGCGCCAGCGCGACAATCATCAAAGCCGCGGTAAATTGAGCAAAAAAGCGGGAAAATCGGTTCATGGCGTCTCTCCTCCAGGTCAGCGCTGTCGTTGTGTCCAGCATGTTGTGGGTTTCATGGGCAGTGTTTCCATCTCTAATCAAAACAATAATCATTTTTACAGGTGGGATGGATGCGCATATTGCAACGCATGGCCTTCATAGTGATGAAGGTCACGAATAGAATGTGTAATTTTATTATAGGCAACCCCAGATGACCATCATCGGAGACTATCCTTCGGGTAGTAAAAAGTATAGTTAAGGGATAGGGGAGGGGATAACAAAACGAGGCGTCTCCCGCTTGCGGGAAACGCCTCGCCAACACAACCTGACCGTTAGATTATCTTTTCAGTCGTTTGGCACACTCCACCGCCTGGGCGCGGTTCTCCAGGTGCAGGCGTTCGAGGATTTTGCCCATGTGATACTTGATGGTTGGCACACTTAAACCAAGTTCGGCGGACACCTGCTTGTACTGCTTGCCGGCCGCAATCAGGTCGAGCACCCTGCGCTGCGTCTCGCTCAGGGCTATGTCGGAGTGGCGCGTCCGGGCATCGCCCGCCTCCAACCGGCTGAACTCATCCAGCAGGCGCGCCGCCAGTCCGGGAGAAAAGGCCGCGTCGCCGCGCATCGCGCCCGCCAGCATCTCGACCAGGGCGTTGGCTTCCAGGCTTTTTAGCAGGTAGCCGCTGGCCCCGCTGCGGACGCTCTCGAACAGGTGCTCCTCGTCCTCCGAGGCAGTCAGCATGATGATTTTCGTCTCGGGCAGCTCGGCCTTGACCATGCGCGCCGCTTTAAGCCCGTCGCAGCGCGGCATACGGATGTCCATCAGGAGGATGTCTGGCCGCAGCAGGCGGGCCATTTCGAGGGCTTCCTGCCCGCCATGCGCCAGGCCGACCACCGTCAGTCCGCGCGACAGGAGCAGGCTGCGCAGGCCATCCAGGAAGAGCGGCGAATCGTCCGCCAGCAGGATGCGCACGCCGCGCAGCGAGTCCGCCTCGTGCGTGATTGCCGGCTGCGCGGAGGAAGGCAGGCGCGGCGCCGTCAGCAAGACTCGGGTGCCCAGGCCTGGGGCAGAGCACACCTCCATCGCCCCGCCCATGCGGGCGGCCCGTTCGCGCATGACCGCCAGCCCGAAATGGCTTTGCTCATCCACAGTCTTGGGGTCGAAGCCGA
>CAYLZI010000075.1:0-13881 GCA_964388215.1 uncultured Anaerolinea sp. | reverse complement strand
AATAATTCATATAAAACGTTAATTGAACTGGGGCACGAGTTTTGCTATAGTAGTAGGGAAAGTTTTCAACCATAATCCACAAGACAACGAGAGATGGAGGTCAACCATGACACAGAAAGAAGAACGTGACGTAGAGAAAATTTATTCCACCAAAGATTTCGTTGCCAAACTCAGGCGTTTGGCAGACGCGCTCGAAGCGGGCGAGGCTTTCTCGATTCAGGTTGCCGGGGAGCGGATTTATATTCCAACAAACGCCACCATCAGCATCGAGCACGAAAGATCAGACAGCAGCGAGGAAGTTGAATTCCAGATTAAATGGGATCTGCGAAAGGCGGACGAAGAAGAACAGGCGGACGAAGAGCAGGCGGACGAAGAAGAATGAAGACATTGCGCCGAAAAATCGCGGAATATGAAGCGAATCTCTACAGTCCTGAGCAGCCCTCGTTTTGGGCCAGGCTGTTCGGATCGCGCAAGAAGGGTGGCGAATTGGAGTTCAAAGCCTATGACGATGGCGAGAAGATGCTCGAGGTGGAGATTCACGGCGTTAAAGCGCCGCATGGCGCCACAGTATCTATCGTGATCGATAATTCGCCGGTTTGCGAGGTTCGGGTCAGCCAAGGGCACGGACGCCTGCGCTTGAGCACTGCCCAGGGAGAAAGCCTGCCGAATGTCAGCAATGACAGCCAGGCCGAAATCCGCTACCGGGGAGAAACCCTGCTGTTGGGCAATTTCAGGCCGGATTAGAAGCCCTGGCGAAATTTTTCTGTCAGTATCCAAGGCAGCATTGACTACGCTTCTTGGCAAATATGGGCCAAAAGGCTGCAATTCGTCGAATCGCTGAATATGCCGGAATACCTTTAAGAGGGTTTCCTGGGCGCCTAACCGCAATTTGCTCGGGATAACCACTCGGAAAAGGCGGATACGGCCACTACCTAAACCTGCTATTAAGATTCACGTTCAAGCCATTGGTCTTTGTTATCGACGAAGATTTGCACAATCTGGGGATCAAAATGTTTGCCGGATTGTTCGATAATGTATTGGAAGGTTTTCTGGTATGACCAGGCAGCACGATAAGGGCGGTCATTGGTTAACGCATCCCATACATCGACAATGGCAAAGATGCGTGCCGAGATAGGGATTGTTTCACCTTTAAGCCCGCGTGGGTAGCCGCTGCCATCCCATTTTTCATGATGACAGTAGGGAATGTCGAGCGCAGGAAGCAGGTATTCGACACCGGATAACCATTCGTAGGCATAGGTGGTATGCTGGCGCATGATGATCCATTCTTGATATGTAAGTGGGCCGGGTTTGTGCAATATGGAATCGGGCACGCCCATTTTGCCAATATCGTGCAGCAATGCACCCCGGCGGACGTGGGTCATTTCTTCTGAACCGAGTTGCATGGCACTGGCAATTTGCTCAGCAAGGATGGTTACTCGCCGTGAGTGGCCTTCGGTTTCTTTGTCGCGCAGATCAAGCGCACGAGACCAGCCTTCAATGGTGGCGTCATATGCCCGCTCCAGGCGGGTGCTCGCATTTTGCAGGTTGTTGAACAGGTTGGCGTTATCGAGGGCGATGGCGGCCTGGCTTGTCAGGGCAGTGAAAAATCTTGTCCACTCATCATCAATGTTGCGATGGGCATGTGCAAAGAGTTCGAGCACCCCTAATACTTCGCCTTTGGCAATTAGTGGAGCTGCGTGGTAACAACTAAAACTTTCTTCTTGCAAAAGGGCGGGGCGGGTAAATTGGTGGTTAAGCTCACTGATGTTATGAAGATGAACGACTTCCTGATTTTTAGCGGCACGTCCGGCAAGGCCTTCTCCCATTTGTAATTGGATTTCTTCGATGCTTCCAGTCTTAAAACCATACCCGGCTGCATACTGCAGGCAGTTTTTCGCAGGGTTAAACAATAAGACACACGCAGCATCCATGTTAAGCAGATTTGTAGCTTCTGACAGGACGACATCGAGAGTGGTTTTGAGTTCAAAGCTATTGTTGATGGCATTGTCAATATTATGCAGTGCTACCAGTTGCTTGATTTGACTGTTAATAAGTGCTTCAGATTGCAGGCGTTCAGTAATGTCGTTGGTCATAACCAAGCGTGCCGAGCGGTCAAAATAAGTCAGGCTGTGGGAGATAATTTCGACTTTGATGTCTTGCCCATGTTTTCTGCGATGTGTCCACGGGCCCGAGAACTGATAACTGCCAGTGTTGTCATTGATGTTGCTGAGCAAGGCTGGTACTTCATGGGCAGGGCGAATATCCGCGAGTGTCATCGCCATAAATTCTTCACGTCGATAGCCGTATTTGTTAATTGCAGCGTTATTGACGGCCAGAAATTTGAGCGTTTCCAGGTCGTAAACCCACATTGGCAGGGGATTGCCTTCAAAGAGCAGACGATAATTTGCTTCGCTGTCGCGTAGTTTTTGTTCAATACTTTGACGCGCTTTTCGGTAATTTCCGACCAGGATGTAAATCAGTAGTGCGCTGATGAGTACGAACACCCAGCCTTTGAAGGTTTGCAATTGGGTTAATGGGCCGATGCCTTTGAAAAGCGCGGCGAGTATGCGGTCTGATATGAGAATCCATAGGATTCCAAAAAATGAATATAAGAGTGCTATGCGCAAGTCAATGCTTATTTTGGGGATTTTCATGCTTTATTACCTTTTGCTACGAGCAGAGATGAATCTTTTTGTGGGAAGCGAGGAAGCATGTGTTTTTGATGTTCAAGTTAGTTTGCCTTGGTTGCGTACTTCACTCATTTATTCGGTCAGGTCTTTTACCCATATCCTCCGTATCATGGAGTTGTTGGGATATGGTTGTATCGACGAAGATTTTTCCTCTTCAAATTGGGTGTTGTTATTATAACTGTCGTAGGGCTGGGCTTAGTTGGGATAGGTCGTGTGAAAAAAGAATGCAGGCAAGGTGATGCGCATTGTCTACACTTGTGGCCCGAAGGGTGGATGTGGGCGCATATATGAAGCTGCTAAACAGGGCGGTTCGGTCCAGCCAGGGTGTTTTTGGAGTGGATTCCTATGAAAGCCTAAATCTGGTGATATAGTCAATACCTTCGCCAAAAATTTTCTGGCAGGTTTTGTGGAGCGGACACTTGCACCGAACGCAAGTGCGGCGTTGCTAATCCGTCCGACAGATATGGCGGATATAAACGCTTTTTGCCCATATTTAGGTAGCGCGGGATGTTATCCCGCGCCACAGGATGCAAATCTTAAACTACGATAGCCCCCTTTCTGGGTAGTTATCCCGAATGGATTATGGTTGGACCCTCTTCTTTACATAACCTTTGCATGCGACTGCTATCCTTCAGGAAAACAAATCCCGGGAGAAACTCATGATGGATGTGCGCCGATGGACGCGGAAAATCGTTTTTTGTCGAAGAAAGTTAAGAAAAATTCGCTCTCCCCTTTTTGGCGGGATGGCGGGTTAAGGGAGACCCGCCTGAGCATAACCGGGTTTCTGGATTTTTGCCGGCGTTGACTGATTACTGATTACTCTCCCTTGCGGCTACATAAATCCCGGCCAGGATAAAACCCCCTCCAAAAATTTCCAGAATTGACGGCGCTTCTTGCAGGATGAAAAATGCCAGCACGGTGGAGCCGATTGGTTCGCCGAGCAAGGTGACGGCCACGAAGGAGGCTGGCAGGTAGCGCAATGCCCAGTTGAAGGTGGAATGTCCCATTAACTGCGGCACCAGCGCCAGGAGCAGCAGCCACAAGTAGTTAATCGGCAGGTATCCGAAGGGGGATTGTCGCGCTGCGAGCATGATGATAACCAGGACGAGCGCAGCCATGCCATAGACGACGAAAATGTAGGGGATGAGCGACATCTTGGCCCGCAGGCGGCGGCCAATGAGCAGGTATCCGGCGCCCATCCAGGCGCCGCATATAGCCAGGAAGTTGCCCCATAGGGCTTGCCCCTGCATAAATTCGGAAAACTGTGGGCAGGCCAGTCCATTTTGTACCTGACAGGTCTCACTCAGCCCCACCACCGTCCCGCCGAGCAGCGCCAGCGCCAACCCGATGGTGGTGAGCCGGCTGATGGATTCGCGCAACACGAGTGGGGAGAGAATCGCCACCCAGAGCGGGGTTGTGCTGACCAGCACAACCGAACTGGCGACCGAGGTAAACTCCAGCGAGGAAATCCAGGCGGCGAAGTGCAGGGCCAGGAAGAAGCCGGAAAGCAGCCCCAATCCCAGTTCGCGGCGCGACAGGCTGCTCAATTCAGCGCGGTGATGCGCCAAGGCAACGGGAGCCAGTACCAGCGAGGCTAGTGTCAATCGCACCGCCGCAATCACCAGGGAGGGGACATCCTGCTGGGCATAGCGAATGAATATCGCCGCGGTCGAAACGGCAAACACCCCGCCTGTAATGGCGAGGTAGAACAGGGCTGGGTTGCGGTGCGTGGTGTTCAAAAGGCTTCCTTTTTCTAATCCCTCCGCCTTTGCGCATTCTGAGAAAATGGGCGGAGGTAGGGATAGGGCGGGGTATCACCCGTATTAGCGATACGAATCATCCTATTATAGAATTGATTTTCGGTTTTCGCCCGGCTAGAATGTCGGTGTAGTTCAGTAATGTCAATCCTATACTACGCAAAATTTTTCGTCAACCCTATTCGTGCTATGGAATTTTTTCCGCAGCGCAGAGAAAAACAGGAGAAAAACATACTATGGCTTTCGAACTTTCCAAACTTCCGTATGCGTATGAAGCCCTTGAGCCGTTCATTGACGCGCAGACGATGACTATTCACCACACCAAGCACCACCAGGCTTATGTCACCAACCTGAACGCCGCGCTTGAAAAACGCCCCGAGCTAAGCGGTTGGAGCCTGGATGACCTGGTTGCCAAACTAGCCGATGTTCCCGAAGATATTCGCGCTGCTGTCCGCAATCATGGCGGCGGCCATTGGAATCATGACCTGTTCTGGAATATCATGGCCCCCAATGCGGGCGGCGAACCGGGCGGCGTTCTTGCCAAGACCATTGAGACCGATTTCGGCTCGTTTTCCAACTTCAAGGCCGAGTTTGATAAGGCTGCCATGGGCCGCTTCGGCTCTGGTTGGGCCTGGCTCGTCGAAAAAGGCGATAAACTGGCTGTGGTTTCCACTGCCAACCAGGACAATCCACTGGCCGATGGCCTTAAACCGTTGATGGGCATTGATGTTTGGGAACATGCCTATTACCTGAAATACCAGAACCGCCGCGCCGATTATATTTCTGCCTGGTGGAATGTTATCAATTGGGATGCCGTTGCCAGCCGTTTGGGAAAGTAACCAAAACTTATCGCAAATTATCAAAACCCGCGCCTTGATGCGCGGTTTTTGATATAATGAATTCGTTCAGTTGTCTATATATAGATAACCGCTGATAACGCGGGATTTTTATAGGAGGAACTCGCATGACTCACGTAATTACCAGCCTTTGTCTGCGCGATAGCGGGTGCGTGGAGGTTTGCCCTGTCGAATGTATCACCCCTGGCAACCCGCAAGAAGAATGGCCGATGTTTTACATTGACCCCGATACCTGTATTGATTGTGGCGCTTGCGTTCCAGAGTGTCCGTATGCTGCTATCTTCCCCGAAGACGAAGTTCCTTCGGTTTACACGGCCAAGGGCGGCGAGTTTATTAACCGGATAGGTCTCACCGGCCACTATGAAGGTGTCAATCATCATGGCGATGCGGTTGTTTTGGACAGCGTGAAACAATTGACGGCGGGTGAAACTGTCGACTTGAGTGGCGATGTCCAATTCAATGCCGATTTTTACTCGAAAGGCCCTGGTTACAGTTCTAAGTAAAGTCAGTTATGCCCAGTGCGGGTGAGATTTACGCTTTTTTGTTAAGTGAGCAAGCGCATTTCTCGCCCTTGTCTATCATATTAACCGTCTCAAAGGTTGCCGCAAAAAGCCTTCGAGACGGTTTTTTGCGGCGCAAATTGCCAATTTGCGTTACTTGATGGCCGCTTCCAGCACTGCCAGGCCAATGGAGCGCGCCTGGGCGCGGTTATCATTTTCTAAAACGACGACGATAGCCAGTGGGGTTCCTTGCCAACCGGGCGTTGTCCCGCCGATAAACCAGGCGGCTCCTTCAGTTTCTTCAGTCTGGGGCGCGGGGGAATCGGGTGTCTCGTCTCCATTAAGAAGGGCGGGAGAACTACCGGTAAATGACCAAAATGCGCCAGATCCTTCCTGCATAAGTTGCTCTACACCTTCGGCGGCGAGGCATTGCGTTGCCTGTCCCAGCGCGGGCAAGATGACCCAGCCTTGGGCGGGCGTGTTGACGGCCATGACCAGTTGCCCGGCAGGGCAAATTCCCTTGTTGCTGAGGGCGGCAGCCGCCTGAATCATCTGGGCTGGGCTGAGGCGGATGTTGGGCAGCGTAGCGCTGGTTGTTGCTGCGGCTGGTAGTCGCAGAGCGGGCTGTTCATAAAACCCCAATTTTTTGTACAAGTTATTGCGTTCTTCTTGGCTGGTGTTCGCGCGGCCATATTCTGCTTGCAAGAAAGGGGCGAGGATGTCACCTGGCGGGTAGAGTCCCTGCGTGGCGCGGTTGAGCAGCGGGGCGCTGGGCGCCGAGAAGATGGTCTCATCGAGCAGGTTGGCATCGTAGGTTGGGTGAGATGCCATCACAAGGATTTCACCGGTTTCGGCGTTCATTAGGATTACCGCGCCGCGCTTATCCTGCATCATGTCGTCTGCTACGGATTGGATGGTGAGGTCCAGACTCAGACGCGCGTTTAGCCCGGGCGGAGGAGTGCCATATAAGACACGCTCCCACCAGATTTGCAGGGTGGGGACGCCCTGCAAACCGCGCAGGTAGGGGTCGAGGGTTTGTTCGAGGCCTGCCTGTCCATATACATCATGCGTGTAACCAATCACGGAGGACAATTCAGGAACTTGATACTGCCGCTGATAACTACCTGTTACGCCCTGAACAGATGCCAGAGCCTGGTTTTGACGGTCGAGCAGGTTGCCGCGTGGCACGAATCGCTCGGCGATGGCGCGGCGCGGGTTATCGGTGCGAGTCAGCAGGTCATCGGAGCGCCAGACGGCCCACCAGCCATAAGCCAGGGCGCAGGCGGCAATGCCCAGGCAGAGCAACCCAGCGGCTTGCAGGTAGGGCGCGGGCTGGGGCAGGGGAGCAGGCTCTTCATCTAAATCATTACTGATTTGCAGGAGGATGAGCAAGGCCAGGAAGGATGTAAGCAGCGAAGAGCCGCCATACGAAACGAAGGGTAAGGTTACGCCGGTTAAGGGCAGCAGGCGCAGATTTCCGCCGATGATAAGGATGCCCTGCGCGCCGAAGTAGGCTGCAATTCCGGCGGCTAGCAGGCGGCGGAATTTGCTGCCAGCGCGAAGGGCGATGATAAATCCTCGGATGACGAGCATGGCAAGCAGGGTGAAGAGCGCGATGCCGCCTGCCAGCCCGTATTCTTCGCCGATGGATGTGAAAATGAAGTCGGAGTGCGCCACCGGAACCAGGCCGGGCGCGCCCATGCCCAATCCGCGCCCACCCAGGCCGCCGTTGGCAATTGCCAGGATGGATTGGATAATTTGATACGAACGTCCCGATGGGTCTGCCCAGGGGTCGAGCCAGGTGTTGATGCGGATTTGGATAATGTCTACCAGGAAATATCCGCTCAGAGCGGTGGAGATGAGAATGGCAAGCGAAACCAGCGGCAGGATGCGCCTACCGCTCGCCATATAAACAAGGGCAGAGTAGAGGAATATGAATATTGAGGCTGTTCCCAGGTCGCGTTGAATGAACAAGATGAGCAATGCCAGCCCGGTCAGGAACAGGGTGGGGTAGAGCAGGGGCAGTAACCGGGCATGTGCGGCATTTTTTCCTGCGAAATAGGCCGCGAGATAAACGAGCAGCAGCAATTTGAGTGGTTCGGATGGTTGCAGGTAGATGCCACAGCATCCCAGCCATAAGCGTGGGCCTGCCCCGCCGGGGTTCGAGCCAAATACCAGCGTTAGCGCAGTTAGGAGCAGGCCGCTTGTCAGAAATATGTATTTATAACGGCGCAGGATATCCAGGTTTTTGGGGAATTTTAATCCCACCAACAGCACCGTCGCGCTGATGACCAGCCAGGCGGCTTGCCGTATTCCGAATCCTTCGCTCAGCCGCCAGATGGAGAGTAAACCCCAGCCTGATAACAGCGCGGCGATGGGGAACAGGTAGGGGTCGGCATCTGGAGTGTGGCGGCGGAACTGCCGATGGGTCAGGTAGACCACAATTGCCCAGGCCAGTATCCCAATCCAATGTGACCAACGCAAGTCAACTTCCCAACTACGCTGGCGCGCTGCCGGTGATATCGTCAGCGCCAGAGCGTTGATGGATAGAAATAACGCTGCCAGTTTGAGCAGGAGGCTTTGGATAGGGACGGGGGGGAGGTAGGAAGGGAACAAAGTTTTTGGTAAACGGGATACGCAATACGAAACCCCAAAGTTATTGCGTATCCCGTATTGCGTGTTCCGTGCGATGACCAGAGGCTATTTCATGTATTTGTCAACCAGTAGAGATAGTTTTTGGCGTGTTTCTACAGGGATGGCTGCGGGGTTGGTGATAAGCGCGGTTGCTAGTGCATGGTGGCAATTGCATGGTTGGTCGTCTGGAAGGCTTTTTGCCAGCAAGCACAGGGCTTCTTGGGCCAATTGGGTGTTTTTATTCAGAGTTTGAATGACCATTTCGACGGTTACAGGCTCGGCAGAGACGTGCCAGACATCATAGTCGGTGACGTGCGCCATTACGGCGTAGCACATTTCTGCTTCGCGCGCCAGGAAGGCTTCGGGGGAGGCGGTCATGCCGATGATGGACATGCCCCAGGCGCGAAAGACATTGGATTCGGCTTTAGTGGAGAAGCGCGGGCCTTCGATTGTGATAAAAGTTCCGCCCTGGTGAACGGTTGCCCCGGCGTCTTTTATGGAACGGTAGACACCTTGGCTTAAGCCTGCGCAAAATGGGTCGGCAACGCCGATGTGTGCCACGAATCCCTCCCCAAAGAAAGAGCGCTCTCGGTTTTTTGTATTGTCATATATCTGGTCGGGGATAACGATGTGGCCGGGGGCGTAGTCTTCACGCAGCGAACCGCAGGCGCTTACGCTGACAATCCGTTTTGTCCCCAACATTTTTAGCGCATAGACGTTGGCGCGGTAGTTAACTTCGGTGGGGGAGATGAAATGACCGATGCCATGCCGGGCCAGGAAGGCGATTCGCTTTCCTTCCAGCGTTCCAACGACGATTGGCGAGCTAGGCTTCCCGAAGGGCGTTTCCAGGTGGTATTCCTGCGCATCGCTGAGGGAGGGGATCGCGTATAATCCCGAGCCGCCAATGACGGCAAAGTGGATGGTTTCTGCCATAGGTTGTTTCTCCATGTTATTCAAGGTTGACGAGGATGACTGTCTGCCCGCATTGGATGGTGTCGCCGTTTACGATGATGGTGGCGGTCCGAACGGTTTCATTGTTGAGCCTGGTTCCGTTGGTGGATTGCAGGTCTTCGAGCCACCATTGATTGTGGTGATAGGTAAGCCGGGCATGGTGTGCGGAAGTGGTGGCGTCATCCAGCACAATTTCACATTCTGGGTCACGGCCAATCAAAATATCGCCCTGCTTAAAGCGCAGGGTTTGGGACGATTCGCCGGATGTTTGGGTTGTCAAATTGAGGGGAGTGACCTGGCGGGAGGCTAAAAAAACGACATCCTGTTGCAAGGAGCGCCAGAGCAGGTAGATGCTCCATCCAATAAAAGCATAGAGGGCCGCCGCTGCCAGGATGTGTAAGCCCAGCAAGAGCACAGCGCTTATCATTCGATGTTGTTTTCTTCTTCTGATGAATTGGGGCGAGAATCATGTAATACGGCGGTGCGGCGGTCGCCGCTGGCCGGAGAAAGCGGCGCAGTCTCGCCGGTATGAATTGATGGCGGTGGGTTATCTTGTCCAAAAACGATGGGTAGGCCGGCCAACGAAACGACATCTCCCGGATATAGGACGCTTTGGTTGATGCGCTGCCCGTTGACGTAGGTACCGCCGGTGGAGTTCAGGTCAAAAATGATAAACCGCCCGCGCACATATCGTATTTGGGCGTGATACCGTGAAACACGAGGGTCATCTACGACGAGGTGATTGTCTAATCGGCGGCCAACGTTGGTGACGGCCTGGTTGAGCGTGAAGACTTTCGTCCCTCCAACAATCAGGAAGGCGGCACGGGCCGGAGTGTCCTGGTCATCGCTTGGCCGTGTATCTTGGGTCTCGGCTACGGTGTTTGCTTTTTGGAAACGAACCCGCACATCATCAATTTCGACCAGTGGGTCACCGAACATATTTATTGTCAGGATACCGTCGAAGCGTATCCCGATTTCGCTGGCAACCAGGCGGAAGATTTTTGTCAATCCCTCAACCAGGCGCGGGTCTTTTTGCCATTGGGAAATCATCGAAGGATGCACGACCAGCTGAAACTGATGAGGCAGCACATTCATGTTCTCGTCCAGCCCCTGTGTAGCCAGGTTGGAGCGCAAGGTCTCGGCCAATTGGCGCGAAATCCTATCCCGGTAATTGGGGCCGGGTAGGTACTTAACGAGATGCACCTCAATCAGGTTTTGCAGGCGGGTTTCGATATCGCTTAGTTGGAAGGCCATAAACTAATTCCCTAGGCATAAGCTACTTGATTATTATAGAATTTTGTGCCGTTTTTGGCAACCTGTCGAGCCTTTTTGATTCATTGCATTATCGCATAAATTGGGAGGTTTGTGCAACTTTTTTGATAAGTTAGCGGCAATTCGAAGTCTAATATCAGCGAACATAACGCAAAAATACAGAACAGGGGCGGGCCGCCCCTGTTCTTTTATGAGTGATGGTGCTCTTGCCCGTGAATGTGGCCGTGTTCCAACTCATCGTCGGTGGCATCGCGCAGGCCGACGATTTTGATGTCGAAGACCAATTCTTTGCCCGCCAGGGGATGGTTGAAGTCGAGCCGCACATTTTCATCGTCCACAAGGTCAATACGAGCCATCATCGGGTTCCCGGTCTCATCTTGCACCTGGAGTTCGACGCCAACTTCCAATGGGATTTCGGTGGGGAACTGCTCGCGGGGAACGTCGATAAAGGCGTCCGGGTCGAGGGTCCCGTAGCCGTCTTCGGCGGCGACAATGACATTCTTGGCCTCGCCGATTTCCATTCCGTATAGTTCATCTTCCAGACCGGGGATGATGTTGCCCGCGCCTTGCAGGAATTCCAGGGGCTCGCGTCCCTGGGAAGAATCAATCATTTCACCGTCGACATGCAGGCTGTATTCCATCGAAACAACCTGGCCGTCCTGTACTGTTAATTCGCTCATGTTTTCTCTTTCCTTGGTATGGAGTGTAGATGTTTGCTTCTGCCAAAGCCGATAGCCCACTATTGTAATTGTTTTTCCCGCAAAAGAAAGGTGACAGTCACTTTTGAAGTGACTGTCACCTTTCACTGGCTACTGTTCACTGCTCACTGTTTCCGCGCCCACTCAACCACTTCGAGCAGTTCGGGCAAGTCCATGCCCAGTTCCTTGAGTTTTTCGGGGGTGGGGATGCTGTTCTTGTCCCAGCCGCGGCGCTCGTAGACGGCGTCCATCATCTTGTCGTACTGCTCCTCACGGTACTGACGCAGGGCTTTCACCTTTTTCTCGGTCGAGAGTCCGGCCGGGTCGATGCCGACCAATTCCTTGAGTTGCTTGTCGTAGCGTTCCTGGCGCGATTCGTACTCGAGGGCGGTCACCGGCCCCATGGCGCGGTAGGGGGCGTAGTCATGCTTACGGCCAACCCGTCCCATGCGCATTGCAAAAACCTTCTGGAAGTTGTAAACGCGCTCGGATTGCGCCAGCAGGGTCTCGGTGGTGGTCGGGATGCCGGTCACGCCCTGGTGAATCCAGGTGTAGTTTTCGACATGTTCCTCGACCTTGGCCGGTTCCTTGGTCTGTTTGTTGTTTTCGGGCGAGATGTCGTTCCAGGGCAGTTTGCACAGGCCGTGCAGGCTGAACCAGGTGCGCCACATTGGGAAGTAATGCAGGGCCTCGGCCTTGTCCTTGAAGGTGGGCAGCAGGTTGTGAACCTGGTCCATGAAAATCAGCCAGGCTTCGTCGTGCTGCGGGCCTTTGGTCGCCAGGCCGTAGCCGCCCTGCTGGGCGATGGATTCTTTGGTCAGGTACTCGGAAATTTCCATGCCCTTGATTTCCATGCCGATATCGTGCATGAAGACCGGGTCGGCGCCAAATTCGCGGGCAAAGTATTCTTTCATGTAACGCACGCCCTGCCCGACGATGACTCCAAAGCCTTCGCCGCGCGCCATCTGGTGCAGCAGTTCGAGGGCCGCCGCGCCGTTGCCGAAGTTCAGTTCCAGGCCGCCGGTGTGTTCCTTCGTAATGAGACCTTCTTCATAGCACTCCATCGCAAAGGCCACGCAGTTGGCGAAAGAAATCGTGTCCACACCGTAAGTGTCACAGTAGAAGTTGAGTTCCAGCACTTTCTGGGGGTCAAAATTGCCGATGTTGGAACCCAACCCTGCCGCGTTTTCATACTCCGGCCCATCGACCAGGACGCACTGCCCGGTGTATGGCCCGGTCTGGAGCGGGAAGTGGTCTACGCCGTGCGAGCATGACATGGTGCAACCCAGCCAGCAGCCATCGGGCAGGCCCTGGGTGAAATGTTCCTTCCAGACTTTCGAGTCGATTTTATGCGTTTCGGGGTGCGAGCCGTAGCGGAAGTTGTGGGTCGGCAGCAAGTCGAAGTGGTCCATAATCTCGACGATGTTGGCGGTGCCGACTTTGCGCATCTGGTTTTGCTTATCGTCCAGGTCTGCGATTTCTTTGTTAATGCGCTGGCCGGCCTTGCGGATGAGGGGCATATCGGCCACGCCGTTTTTGTCGCCGCCCATGTCGGTAAAGCGGACGACGATGGCCTTGATTTTCTTGTCGCGGAAGACGCGCCCGGGGCCGCCGCGCCCGGCCTGCTTCAGGCGGGCTTCTTTGCGGCGCACGTCGTACCAGGTCGAGTTAATCATGGCGATGCGGGTGTGTTCCGAAGCCTGACCCGCCGAAAGAACCGAGACGCCGCGCTTGCCGCGTTCATCGCCGCCGAATCGTTCGGTCAGCACGTTACCGATTTGGTGGGCGTCCACTTCGCTGAGGGAGTTTTTGGCAATCGTCACCAGGCCGGTGTCGCCGTCGATGTAGATAATCACATCGTCTTTGGCCTTGCCCTGGATTTCGAGCGCGTCGAAGCCGGAGAATTTCAAGAATGGCCCAAAATAACCGCCGACGTTGCTGTCGATGACGTTTTCTGTCAGCGGGGAGAGCGTCACAACGGTCGATTTGCCGCTGCCAGGGTAGGCGGTGATGCCGCAGATTGGCCCGTTGGCGATGACCAGGGCGTTTTCCGGGTCGTTCCATTTGGTTTGTGGGGTCACGGCATCCCACAATAATTTGAGCGCGAAGCCGCGCCCGCCGGTAAACAGGTCTTTCATCTGCTGCGTGACCGGTTTCTCGCGGATGGCGTTATCGCCGAGATTAATATAAAGGGTGCGGTTGGCATAGCCACGTTCGACGGGGCGCAGTTCGTAATGATATTCGGCCAGCAGGGCTTGTCCCGCGTTCTCCAGCGGGGCGTTTTCGGTCTGTTTTTCGGACAGGGTCATGGATAGGGTCTCCTGGGAGGGGAATCGGAATACAAATGGTATCCTGATTATGGCAAGGAGCGGTGATTTTGTCTACTGACTAACTACATATTTTTTTCAGGTGACAGTCATCTTTAGTATGAGTTCCATCTATTTTTGCGCCTTGTCCCTATTTGTCTCTTAATAACTGATGTTACGCAGATCAAAGCGTGAAGATCGGGTAAGATTTGCGGA
>CAYLZI010000074.1:0-13920 GCA_964388215.1 uncultured Anaerolinea sp. | reverse complement strand
GCAACCGGCATCAAGCGCGTACTGCCCGACCGGGTTGTCTTCACCTATCAAGGTGACGGCGACTTGGCCTCGATTGGCATGGCCGAAATCATGCACGCTGCCGGACGCGGCGAGAACATCACCGTCATCTTCATCAACAACGCCATCTATGGCATGACCGGCGGTCAAATGGCTCCCACCACTCTGCCTGGCCAGAAGACATCCTCCTCGCCGCTGGGCCGCGACGTGGAATTGCAGGGCTACCCGTTGCGCATGTCTGAGATGATTGCCAAGATGGACGGCGCAGGCTATGTAGTGCGCCGCTCGCTGCACGACCCGGCCAACATCCGCAAGGCCAAGAAAGCCATCCGCACCGCCTTTGAAACCCAGGTGCGTGGATTGGGTTTCTCAATGGTTGAACTGCTCTCCACCTGCCCGACCAACTGGGGGATTACACCGGTTGATTCGCTCAAATGGGTAGAGACGAACATGGTTCCGGTCTTTCCCCTCGGTGATTTCAAAGTCTCATCGGCGGTGGGTGATTTGAGATTTTAGGCAGTATGGAGTCCAGAAGCTTGCTTCTGGGCAGTCAAACGGCAAGCCGTTTGACTCCACAAGAGGAGATGTGTATGCAAAAAGAGATAATTATTGCCGGGTTTGGCGGGCAAGGCGTACTGTTTGCGGGCCAGGTTTTAGCCTATGCCGCAATGGATTTGGGCAAAGAAGTAACCTGGATACCCTCCTACGGCCCCGAAATGCGCGGAGGCACAGCCAATTGCACGGTCGTCATCGCCGATGAAGAGATTGGTTCGCCGTTGGTGCAGCGCCCGCCCTATGCCATTGCGCTCAACCTGCCCTCGTTTGACAAGTACGAACACGAGATGCAGATTGGCGGCGTGCTGGTGGTCAACCAATCTATGGTAGACCGGGGCGCAAAACGGACAGACATCCAAACCATCATGGTTCCGGCCAACGAAATTGCCGAGCAAATTGGCAACAAAAAGTTGACCAACATGGTCACAGTCGGCGCATTGGTGGCGGCCCTGCCCGAACTGGTGACGCTCGAAGCAGTGGAAGAAGCCCTGCGCGGGCATCTTCCCAAACGCCACCAACAACTGCTGCCCCAGAACTTTCAGGCCCTGCGGCGTGGCTACGAAGCAGCCAGGGCGCAAATGGTAGCGATTTAAGGGATTACAGGCGTCAAAATAATCACCGCCGCGCCTGAAAATAGGCGCGGCGGGTTGGTTTTCCTCTTTTACGCCCAGCATACTGTTTAGGCGGTTTGGCGGGCGCGAATATTTTCACCCATATTTAGGTAACGCGGGATAGCATCCCGCGCCACAGAGCGTAATTTCCAAAATTGGCAAAGGTATTAAGTGATGAGAAAGCCAAAATTTTACGTTGTTTGGAAAGGGCGTCAGACCGGGATATTCAACTCATGGGAGGCCTGTTCAGTGCAGGTCTCGGGCTACCCTGGAGCCGAGTTCAAAGCCTTCGAGAATTTACCGGCTGCCAAAGCCGCGCTGCGCGTCACCTATGAGCAGATTCGCGGAAAATCGACCTCATCCCTGACCGGGTATTTTGCCCCGCCGGAGCGCGAGGGCGCAGCCCCCACCCAGCCACTCCTCCCCTCCATTTGCGTAGACGCAGCCTGCAGCGGGGTTCCCGGCCCAGTCGAATGGCGCGGCGTGCAAACCGAAACCGGCGACCAAATCTTCCACCAGGGGCCATATTTCGACGGCACGAACAACATTGGTGAGTTCCTGGCGCTCGTCTATGCCCTGGCCTGGCTGGAGAAGCACAATCTCTCTATGCCCATTTATTCAGATAGCAAAATCGCCCTTGCGTGGGTTCGCGCCAGAAAGTGCCGTACAAACCTGGCGACAACCCCACGCAACGCTGATTTGTTCGCGCTCATTGCTTGCGCCGAAGCCTGGCTGGTAGAACATGAACCTGGCGTAAAACTGCTGAAGTGGAATACCGCCGCCTGGGGCGAAATCCCCGCCGATTTTGGCCGAAAGTAATTTGAAACCGGACATTCATCGCCCGCCTTGATGATTTCCGTCTGGCAGGGGTTGACAAAACGAATCGGGCTTTACGATATAATTCCAGCATGAGCACCCACCTAGTCATCCCTTTTAGCATTGCTGACTGCCATCGCCCCTCTTTGAGCGCTGCGGCGCTTGGGCTGCCGCCCGACGGCTGACACACGACCTGACTCCCCCAGGCCGGTTTTCCGTTTTTGGGGAGAAACCCAACCCGTTTTCCATCGCAGCGCATTACGCCACATTCGGGAGACCGCCTTTCTGCCTGATTTTGCCGTTAAACTGGCAAGTTTTAGTTGACATGCGTGTTGCGCCACCCCAAACATTCACTTTTGCTTTGTTACCAACCCCAAGGAGTTTGCATGAAACCGATGAATTTACCCGGGCCCAAGGCCCGCGCGCTGGTCGAGCGCGACCAGGCAGTCGTATCACCATCCTACCCGCGAGATTATCCCTTCGCAATGGACCATGGCAAAGGTTCATGGCTGTGGGACGTAGACGGCAACCGTTTCCTCGACTTTATGGCTGGGATTGCAGTCAATTCCACCGGTCACAGCCATCCCGAAGTCGTCAAGGCTGTGCAAGAGCAGGCCGAAAAATTCCTGCACATCTCTTCTGATTTTTACCATGTCAAGATGATTGAAATGGCCGAAAAATTAGATGAAATTGCGCCCATGAAAGAAAAAGCGGTCACCTTCTTGACCAATTCTGGCACCGAAGCGGTCGAAACCGCCATCAAACTGGCCCGTTTTCATACCGAACGCTCGAACTTCATCGGCTTCACCGGCGGCTTTCATGGGCGGACGATGGGCGCGGTGACTTTTACCGCCAGCAAATCAACCTACCACAAGGGCTTTTACCCGCTGATGAACGGCGTCACCCACGCGCCCTTCCCCAACCCCTACCGCCCGATTCTTGAATGCAAGCCGGGCGAGGATTACGGCGAGGCGGTTGTGCGCTATATCGAAGACCAGATTTTCAGGCAGATTGTGCCCGCTGAAGAAGTAGCCGGGATTTTACTGGAGCCGATTCAAGGCGAGGGCGGCTACATCATTCCGCCTCCAGGTTTTTTCCCCGCTTTGCGAAAATTGTGCGATAAATATGGCATTTTGCTGATTGCAGACGAAGTGCAAAGCGGCATGGGGCGCACAGGCAAGTGGTGGGCCATCGAACACTTTGGCGTTGAACCCGATATTTTGACCAGCGCCAAAGGCATTGCCAGCGGCGTTCCTCTGGGCGCCTGCATTGCGCGCAAGAGCATTATGACCTGGGAGCGCGGCGCGCACGGCAACACCTACGGCGGCAACCCGCTCTCTTGCGCGGCAGGTATCAAGACGGTCGAACTGATTCAGCGTGAATACCTGCAGAATGCTGCCGAAATCGGCCAATATACTCTCGACGCTTTGCAGGAAATTGCCACGCGCCACCCCTCGATTGGCGATGTTCGCGGCATCGGCCTGATGATAGGCGTGGAATTTGTTAAAAACAAAGAGACGAAGGAATACGCCCCCGAACTGCGCGACGCAGTCGTCCATCGCGGCTTCGAGCGCGGCCTGTTGCTGCTGGGCTGCTCCAAATCGGTCATCCGCATCGCTCCGCCGCTTTGCATATCAAAGTCGGAAATTGACGAAGGGTTGGAAATTTTTGAGAAAGCAGTTGCGTTGGCCGAGCAGGAATTTTTACAGGCGGCGTAATCTGAAATGCGGCATTTATGCCGCGCCGTAAGACAAAAACAGCCCCCGAAGAATCTCGCGGGGGCTGTTTTGCGTCGTTATGAAATTTAGGTTCTATCGTTTTTGATGTGAAATCCCGTAGGGGCGAACCATCGCGCGCGAAAAATCATCCATTTGCGCCTGGATACTTTGCAAAAAGCATCTTGTTATGCCCTGGGCGGTTCGCCCCTACACTGTGTCACGTTAAAAATGGTAGAGCCGAAATTTACTGCCCAAGCGCGCTGCCCGCCAGCCAGCCGGTTGTCCATGCGTTTTGGAAGTTGAACCCCCCGGTCAGGCCGTCAATATCCAATACTTCCCCAGCGAAATACAGGCCAGGCGCCAGGCGACTCTGCATGGTTTTGAAATCCACTTCATCCAGGCACACCCCGCCGCAGGTCACAAACTCGTCTTTGAATTGCCCCTTGCCCGAAATCTCATAGCGGCCAGCGGTCAATTCTTCAGCCAGGCGGCGCAGGCTGGGCTTGGAAATATCGGCCCAATTCTGATTTTCGGCGATTCCTGCCGCTTCGACCAGCCGCTTCCACAATCGAATGGGGATTTGTGGAAAAACCGCTTGCGCCGCTGGCTTTTTGCGCGCATTTTCGGGCAGGTTTTTGTGCTGTTGGAGCGTCTCGAGGGCTTTTTCAGTCGTCACCAGATTCAGCCAGTTGACCAATAACCCGGCGCGATACTGCCGTTCGCGCAGCCAACGCGCCCCCCAAGCCGAAAGCCGCAGGGCAGCCGGGCCGCTCAACCCCCAGTGTGTTATCAGCAGCGGGCCTTGCTGAGGGGGGATGGAGATTTTCTCGGAAGCCGAACCCGTTACCAGTCGCAGCGCAGCACTCGTCACAGAGACTCCGGCCAGGTCCGAAAGTCGCTTATCAACAATATTGAACGTAAACAGCGATGGCACGGGCGAAGACAGTTTGTGCCCGAAAGATGCAATTAGCCCATGCGCAAAAGAATCGCTGCCGGTGGCGAAGAGCAGATTGCGCGCTGTGAGTGCCTCTTCACGCTCCAGGTTGGCGCGCCATAGCCCCAGCCGAAAGCGAGGCGATGAATCAGGCGCGTTAGGAAGGGTTTCAGCGCGCTGCAAGGCGGTTTCAGGCCACAGTACGACCCGTTCTCGGCGGGCCGCATCGAGCAGGCAGTTGGCAATCGTTTCAGAATTGTCTGTAACCGGGAACATGCGCCCATCGGCCTCGGTTTTGAGCGTCACGCCGCGTTTTTCGAACCACTGCACTGTATCGCGCGGCTGGAAGCGGCTAAACGCCCCGCGCAGGGCCGCCCCGCCGCGTGGGTAATACCCAACCAGTTGAGCCGGTTCAAAACAGGCGTGGGTCACGTTGCAGCGTCCACCGCCCGAAATCAACACCTTGCCCAGCGGGCGGCGCGAACGTTCGAGAACCAACACGCGCAAGGGCGCAGAGCGAGAATTTGCCAATTCGGCGCAGCGGATGGCCGCAAAAATACCAGCCGGGCCGCCGCCAATAATCACCACGTCCCAGGGCTGGCCGGTTATTTCAGAAAATGTCATGGGTTTTGTTCTTTCAGGATTCGTGATTTGATATCGCCGCAAAGCGCGCATTCGTCAGCGCTGCCAAATCTTTCACCGGCAGGCAGATGTTCAACCCGCGCTGACCGCCAGAGATGTGGATTTCTGAAAATCTTTGCGCGCAAGAATCAATTATCACCTGGAATCCCTTGTTGATGAGCGCCAGCGGCGAGATGCCGCCTGCCTGCAAGCCGGTTAACTGCTCGGCTTCGCGCTCGGTCGGCAGGTTGACCTTTTTTTCGCCCAGGGCAGCCGCCAGCGCCTTCAGGTCGAGGTGATGGGGGCCTGGGATGACTGCCAGGATGTGCTTGCCCGGCCGGGCGCGGGTGGCGACAATCGTTTTGAAGACCTGCTCTGGTGCGAGGTTGAGGAATTGGGCTGTTTCGAGCGCGCCCAATTTTTCGGCGGGAGTCTCGAAGGCCGTGTATTTGACTTTTTTTGCATCGAGAAAACGGGTGATGTTGTTGACCATGATGCAGATAATGTCTATTCAATTGGAACGGCTGGGTTAGTAATCCAGCAATTCAAGAGTCTGTTGGGTTTTGTTGAATGCCAGGCGCACTTTGTGAAGCGCCTTTTCCAACTCTTGCGTGTTATCGGGCTTTTCTACGGCGGTTTGGGCAAAAACCAGGCTGGCCTGTAACAATTTGAAGGCCGGGGCATGGATGGCGGGGTCATCTCCGCTGGCTTTCAGTTTGGAGCTTTTCTCGCGCAGTTCATCGAGCAAGGGCCGCCAGTCTTTTTCGATGCGCGGTTTGGATTTGACAGGTTGCCAATCAGGGTCGAGGCTCTCGATGATTTTCCCTTGCGCTTTCGCAGCGCGATATTGGGTCGCCCGGCTACTTGAAATTCCGGAACCGAAAGAAATGTTATACGTTTGCAGCAGCCCATCATAAATTATTTTCCCCTTAAAAGGCAGCAACACCGCTTTTACATAGACGGGCAGCGGCCTGCCGCCCAACACATAATCCAGGGGCTCAGTGAGTCCCAGAACGCCATATACTTTTTCTTCGTGAATGAAAATGGCGTATTTTTTGAGAATGCGCTCGATGAAAAAGTCACCGGCAATGTAAGCGCGCCAGCCATCAACAATCTCCAGCTCTTCTTTTGAAAAGCCATGCGGATTTTCTCTGGCAAAAGCAGCGATAATTTCCGGATTGGCATAAACGGCATCGCGCAGGGCCAGGCGGTCTGCTGTGGAAATTTTCTTGTATTGTTCGGTATCTTTCAGATTTTTGATAATGTTCAGACGCTGATTTCCGAATACTTGCAAAGCAGGCATAAGTTTGAAAAACAAATGGGCATCTTCGGGGGGAAGTAACATAAAAGCCATCTCCTGAATGCCCCAAGTATAAAATCGAATCTTCCAACGCGCCAGATTAATAACCCGTTGCCATTCCGGTAGCCGATTGTTAGCCAGCCGATAGGCAGAAAACCCAACAATTCTGTAATATCTCTTATGTGAACTTTTCACGCGCAAGCGTGTTGTATCTCAAAGGAGATAAAACTATCATGTTTTCTGCCCTGCTCTACAAAGCTGGTGAGATTCTCATCAAATCCTACGCTGCGCTGATGCTTAAAATAGACATCTACCGGCAAACCGACCTGCCCACCGGCCCGGTGCTATATGCCGCCAACCACCCCAGCACCACCGACCCAATTTTCATGCACCTGATTTCATCTCAACCGATTAGCGTGATGATTACATCGAAAGTATTCTCCATCCCTGTGCTGGGCGCATACATGCGCAAAATGCAGCAGATTTCGGTCATTCCGGGGCAGGGAGAACAGGTGTTAGAAGAAGCCCGCCAAACGCTCCAAAAAGGCCGCTCGGTGATGATTTTCCCCGAAGGACTCATCAGCCCGCCCGGCGATTTTCACGCTCCCCGCTCTGGGGTGGCGCGGCTGGCGCTCAAAACCGGCGTTCCGGTTGTGCCGCTTGGCATCTATCTTTCGGACGAAAACTGTAAACGAGTCCCGACCACGCTGGAGGGCGAACCCGATATCATCACCTGGTATCTGCGCGGGCCGTACGCCGTCACCATCGGCAAACCACTCTGGTTCGATGGCGATGCAGACGACAAACCGCTAGTCAAAACGATTGCCGAAACCGTCATGCAGCACATCCGCGACCTGGCGCAAGAGAGCAGGCAGAGGGTATTGGTGAAAGCAAATATCTGTTAGGGTCCCGAGGATTTCATGAACGTGAAAGAAACCGCTGTCACGAATGCCGCCAACCTTTCGCTGTTTATGGTCAACTTCAGCGCGGCCCTGGCGGAACCCTTTCGTAAGCAAAACCCAGATTTCAGTATGCTGGACTTGAAATCACACTATCGCTATGCCACAGAGACAATAAAAATGCTTCCGAAAAAACCTGATGGTATTTTATTAGCCGAGATTTTCCAGCAAATCGCCCGTTTGGGCGCTATTCACCCGGTTTTACAACCGGTTTCTAGCCAGTAATTGGCGAAGGTATTGATATATGAATTCCTTTGTAATACCTTCGCCAAAAAATTTCTGATGGATTTCGTGGGGCGGACACTTGCACCGCACTTGCGTTCGATGAAAGTGTCCGCCCCACAGAATGTAAATCTCAAAATTAGCGAAGGTATTGCTTTGTAGATGTATTGAGTCAGCCTAACTACCTTAACAATGTCAGATTAAACATTTGTTCTGATAAAATGCCCTCACCCCGGCCCTCTCCCACCGGGAGAGGGAGAAAATCCATTGAATCTGGGCGTTGTCCCATCTCCCAAAGGGAGAGGGCCAGGGTAAGGGAAAACTCACGCGAAAATGTGACATTATCAAAGTCGTTACCTTTTTTCAATACCAGGTTGGCTCTCGCCTTTTACTCTGCTAAATGTGTATTGCCTGGCCTTCAGCGCCGTGCGCGGCTTCCATCAGGGCTTCCGAAATGGTCGGGTGGGCGTGGACGTTGCGGGCAATCTCCGCCGGGGTCAGTTCCATCATCTGCGCCAGGGTCAATTCGGGCAGCAGTTCGGTCACTTCGGGGCCAATCATCGAAGCGCCAAGCAGTTCGCCGTATTTTTCATCGACGACCAGTTTGACCCAACCGGCGTAGTCTCCCAGGCCGAGCGCCTTGCCATTGGCCTGGAAGGGGAATCGCCCAACCTTCACGCTGTAGCCTCGTTCCCTGGCCTGGGCTTCTGTCAGGCCAAAAGATGCAATTTGCGGCTGGCAATAAGTGGCGCGCGGCATCATCTCGTAGTTGAGAGGGTGCGTTTCGTGCCCGGCAATCGCTTCGGCGGCCAAAATGCCCATCGCTGAGCCAACATGCGCCAGCATCAATTTGCCGGTCACATCGCCAATGGCGTAAATACCTGGCACATTGGTTTGCATCTTCTCATCAATTTCGACAAAACCGCGCTCCGAAACCTTGACGCCCACATCTTCCAGCCCCAAATTTTTAGAATTTGGACGGAATCCGATGGCGACCAGGGCCTGTTCGGCCTCGATGACTTTTGTTTCGCCGTTGGAGGAAACTGTCACCCGGACTCCGCTGTCAGTGGTTTCCACCGCATCAACCTTGTGACCGGCTAAAACTTTAATTCCGCGCTTCTTGAAGGCTTTTTCCAGTTCGACAGAAACTTCCTCGTCTTCGAGCGGCACGATGCGCGGCAGCATCTCCACGATGGTCACATCTACCCCATAGGAACTCCACACCGTCGAAAATTCCACGCCAATCGCGCCAGAGCCGATGACGACCACGCTCTTGGGCAGTTTGTCTTGCAAAATGGCTTCCCAGTAGGTGAGGACTTTCTCGCCATCCACCTTCCAGGCTCCCGGCACAGCCGAGGAAGCGCCCGTTGCAACGATGATGTTTTTGGCGGCAAGTTCTGTCAGGCTGCCATCTTTTCCGGTAACGGAAACCACCTTCGGCCCGGTCAGTATGGCCGTCCCCATAAAGACGGTGATGTTGTTTTTCTTCATCAAGAATCCGATGCCCTTCACCAGTCTATCTGAAACCTGGCGCGAGCGTTTGAACGCTACGCCAAAATCGAGTTTCAGGTTCTCAAAGGAAAAGCCGAATTCTTTACCGCGCTCGCGCAGGATGTGCGCGACTTCGGCATTGCGGAGCAGCGCTTTGGAGGGGATGCAGCCCACATTCAGGCACACGCCGCCCATCCATTGTTTATCAATAATGGCGGTTTTCATTCCAAGTTGCGCGGCGCGGATGGCGGCCACATACCCGCCCGGCCCGGCGCCAATCACGACGACATCGAACTGTTCTGACATAAGTCTCTCCTTGTTTAGAATCGGGGGTTGGTTCCCGACGATAAAGTTGATTGTGGCTATCCAATTTTACTATGCCCGCCGCCTGGCGGGCGCAGTTGACTTGATTTAGATGCGCGAACGCCCTGCGCGTTGCATTTGATATAATTTTGACATGCTGCCTGACTTGCAACTTAACGACATTGTCCGTTTGCGCAAACCGCACCCGTGCGGCGGCTATGAGTGGACAATCACCCGCCTGGGCGCGGATATCGGCCTGGAATGCCGCGTCTGCGGGCATCGAGTTATGCTTACCCGTCGTGAATTGGCGCGCCGGGTGAAGGTCATCTTGCCGCGCCAGGCTGAGCAGACTCAAAAGTAGCAGGTTATTTTTCCCGCTGCATCAACACGGTATGGATGGGGTATGGGATGCTGATGTTATGTGTTTCAAATGCCCGTTTAATCAGTTTTAACCCGGCGTCTTGAGCGTCAAACGTGTTCGACTGCGTAGTATCCACCCAATAAAGCACCGCGAAATTGATGGACGAATTGCCGAAGGCACGGAATACGACTTGCGGGGCAGGGTCAGCCAGCAGGCCGGGGACTTGCCCAATTGCCTCCAACGCCAGTTTTTGCACTTGTTCTGGGTCTGAGCCAAAGGCCACGCCAACCGGCAGTTCAATGCGGCGACGTACTGAGCGGGTGAAGTTGATAATGGCGTGGTTCAAAACATCTGCGTTTGGCAGTGTGACGACACGCCCATCGAAGGTGTTGATTTTGGTGGAGCGCAGGTCGATGGCTGTCACCGTGCCATCGAAGCCTGCCACTGAGATGTTATCGCCAATCCGAAATGGCTTTTGCACCAAGAGCAGCACCCCGGCGGCAAAGTTTTTCATCACATCTTGCAGCGCAAACCCAACTGTAAAGCCCAAGATTCCCAAGCCAGCCAGAAAGGCTGTTACATCCGCAAACTGCTGGAGTGCCGTAATTGTGCCGTAGATAATAATGCTCCAGCGCACAGTTTCGGAAATCAGTCGTTCTGCCCCGGCGTTGACTTTACGCCGCTCCAGTACGCGCAGCAACAGGTTGCTAACCAGTTTTGCCAAGTACAGGCTGACCAGGAAAATCATCAAGGCCGCTGCCAGTTTTGGTAAAAGCGCGGCCAGCCCGGCCTGCCATTCTGTCAATAAATTTTCCAAATTCATCATCCAGTCTCCTAGCGAACAGATATTTTCAGTTCAGTCTGGAATTTACCCGCCAACCCACCAGTAGAGCGCCGCAACCACCAAACCCACAGCCAGGCAAACCGGCGCGGCGATGAGCAGCAGGCCAAACACCAGGTTGCGGTAAGAAACCTGTTTGTAGCGGCCCATTTCCTGCTCAAAGTTCTTTGCCGCCTGACGGGCCTGGCTATCGCCCGGCATTAGATTCAGTTTGGCAACGATGGCGCGTAGGCGCGCAATCGCCGCTTCCTCGATGTCGCCTGTGCTGTCGTGTCCAATGAGTGGTACGCAGCGCAGGCCAGATTCAACCAGCACGCCGCGGTCGTCGGGCAGGAAACCGTTTTTAAGCAGGGCCAGCTGCCCTTTCTCATCTCTGGCTGCTAACAGGCTGTGAAAAACTTCTAACGCTTGTTTTTGCTCATCTATATTTGGGCGAGGCAGACCGAGCGTGCCACAATACTCGCATAGCGCGCGTTTGAGCGGCGCGCCACACTGTGGGCAGTTTGGGGGTAAATCGCTCATGTTGCCTCGGTTAGAGCAGCCACCATCCCAGCAGGGCGGCTGCAACCGTCACGGTGATGTTATCCACATCTCGCTGCGGGAGCGATTCGATGACTGTAGAAACCGCCGCAATAACGGTCAGCGGGAGCAGGTAAGATGTAAGCGGTGCGGAAAATACACCCGCCAGCAGGTAAATTGCCAACACAAAAGCAGAAAGAACCCAGCCTCCAAAGAAAACGCCCAATGAACCTGCCACCGATTTGGCGGGGCTATGAAACAGCCTGGGAGATTTGAAATTGCGTCCGACGACATCGGCGATGCCATCGCCGCCGCACATCATCATCAGCGCCACAATCCCAACGGGAGAATCTTTCCAAAAGATGATGGTCATTAGCACGAACATTATGCCGTAGTAAAGTGGGCCGCGCAGAATTTCTCTGGGGTCGCCGCTGCGCGACATGGCCTTGACCGATGCCTCGTCTTTGATGACTCCCAGCCCAATCAGCGCAAACTGCACGGTAATCAACCCCGGCACGAGCGCGGCCAGGTAGCGGTCATACCACTCACCGGGGAATAGAAGCCAGCACAGCACGAAAATTGGCCCGGTGCCGATGTGGATGATTTTACGGCTCAGACGGCTTTCTACCAAGCCCTGGTGAGCGGCAAAATCTATGATGCGCAGCCAGGCGATGGCAGCGGCAAAAGTGAGAAAAAGAGCGAGAAAGGGGTTCATGGCGGCTCCTTGTATGAAGAAGATTCCACAGTCTGATGCTTTGGAATCCGGCCAAATATAGCACGGTTGCGCTATTCTCGGCAGAATCTTTTTTTGGGTGGTAGGGGCGACCCGTTTGGGCATAACCTGATACGTTTTCGCGCTGGACGGGTCGCCCCTACACTGCATCACGTTAAAAACGGTAGAGCCATAGTTCCGTACAGTTTCAAAATTGGACGCAGACGAGCCGCGATGAGCGCGGGTAGAAAAGCAAGAAATTTTCCGCGTTTTCTGCGTGCCCCTGCGGGGTATTCCACGTCCGAAAAATAAAACATCTGGTGGCAGGAAGGTCCAATATTTTCGGAGTAAAAGGTCATAATATATCCGTGACGATGTTCACTTGTGAAAAACGTCATATTCAATAGAATATAGTATATCCAGGTGAAAATTACCTTTTTTATAGGAGAGGATTCCATGCAAATTACCCGCCAGGCCGACTACGCTATCCGCGCTGTTTTATACCTTTCCAATCTGGGGACGAACCAGCGCGCCGCAACCAGCCAGATTGCGCAAGACCAACACATTCCGCCCTCGTTCCTGGCGAAGATTATCTCCCAACTTTCGATTGCTGGCCTGCTTCAAACCTCGCGTGGCGCGCGCGGAGGCGTAACGTTGGCGCGTTCGCCCGAAGAAATCACCCTGCTCGAAGTTGTCGAAGCCATTGATGGGCCAATTGCCCTGAACGAATGCGTCAACGACCAGGGCTCCTGTACCTTTGGTGACGATTGCCCGCTGCGCCCCATCTGGTGCGATGCGCAAGAAGACCTGGTAAAACGGCTGAAAGCGACGAATTTTGCCCAGTTTGCATCTATGAACTAAAAGAAGCCATGCTTGTCGGCGCATACTGATTGTCTTGAGGGAGACACCACTGATAAGCCCCCTGTCATTGCCCGACAGGGGGCTTTTTTCAAGGAGATTGGCATGAAAAAGATGAATTTGAAGTTGCTTGTGGGGATAGAAATTGGCCTGCTGGTTTGCTTGTGCCTGTGCGGCATCGGAGGGGTGGTTTATTATTCTGGTAACAACCTCGCGGGAGATAGCCAGCCACCCACCCAGCCAGTTGCAGAAGCGACAGCCACCCCGCCGCCTACCGAAACCCCGACCCCCGTCTTGCTCGGTTCGGAGTTGGAGCGATTGCCGGATGGCGTGAGTTTTTTTACCGACCATGATGGCAGGTTTCAGATGACCATCCCTGCCGGCTGGCTGGCTGTGCGTCCCGATAATAGAGATGAAATCAACGCAGTGCTGGTGGGTGAAGGCGCCAAAAATCAGAAGTTGTTCGACCAATTGGTTTCGGACAAAAACGCCTATGAGGCAAATATTGACCGGCTGCTTATTTATCCAATCAGGCCAGACCTTCAGGAGAATGTAATTTTTGGGTTTTCAAAATTGACCTGGCAAGACCCTGATGCCCAGGCGATTGACAACGCGACAATGGGCCGGTTGGTGCGCGAATTAGAATCGTCAGGCTCCATCCCTGGCTTTCGAGCAACCACCTCGCAGATTATCCAGAACGGAAACGGCGTATCCGTCATGGTCATCAAAGGCCGGTTTTTTATCTCTGACGGGCAGGGCGGTTCTATTCCTTTTGTTACGACCCTGGCCTTTTTCAAGCCATTCCCCAAATCTGTCGCGCGAATCACGTTTACAGTTATGCAGGAGTTTGACGCCCAGATTTCGCCGGATATCAATGCGATGATAGAGTCTATCCGGTTGACGAAATAGGGAAAAGTCATCCGACCCAGGCAAAGGTGACAGTCACTTTGAAGTGACTGTCACCTTTCGGTTATGCTCTTGGCGTATAATTACACCGTCAGTGATTTACACTCAGGAATCACTTCAAACAAGGAGAAACCTATGTCCGGTCCTCGTGTGGTTCGCGCGCCGCGCGGAACAG
>CAYLZI010000073.1:0-14003 GCA_964388215.1 uncultured Anaerolinea sp. | reverse complement strand
GACGAGGGCCTGATTCGCTCCGATAGCGGCTTCCTGGCCCGCTCGGCGCTGCTCCTGCTCGGGCTGGGACTGCTGACCGCCGCCATGAACGGCTTCCAGCGTTTCATCTCCGAGTGGATAAGCGGCCACATCGGCTACGACATCCGCAATCGGCTGTACAACCACATCCAGAACATGTCGTTTTCCTACCACGACCACGCCCAAACCGGGCAACTCATCTCGCGCTGCATCGAGGATGTCCGTTCGGTGCAGCAGTTCATCGGCAGTTCCATCGTCGAACTCTCGCAGTTAATCCTGCTCCTGTTCGGCGCGCTGTGGATTATGCTGGCCGCCGACTGGAAATTGACCCTGATTGCCATCCTGCCGATTTTCCCGCTGGTCTGGATGACCTTCGACTTCGGCAACCGCATCACAGCCCTGTTTTTCAAGGTCGACACCGTGCTGGGCGATTTATCCTCGCGTTTGCAGGAAAACGTCAGCGGGGTACAGGTGATACGGGCCTTTGCGCGCGAGGACTACGAGATGAAGCGCTTCGACGAGACCAATCGCGCCTACTACAACGCCCGCGTGCGGGTCATCAATACCTGGTCGCGGGTCATGCCAACCACCGATTTCTTCGTCACGCTCTGCACTATCCTGATTTTGTGGTTCGGCGGGCAAATGGTCTTGAATGGGACAATGACGGTCGGCGAGTTGGTGGCCTTCAACGCCTATGTGCTGATGCTGGCGAACCCCGCCCAGCAGCTCACCTGGCTGGTCAACGCCGCCGGGGAAGCCTCCGCCGGGGCGCAGCGCGTCTTCGAGGTGCTGGATGCCGAGGAGGAGATTGCCTCGCCGTCCGGGGCGGTGAGCCTGCCCCAGTTGCGGGGCGAGGTCGAATTCCGGGATGTCTCGCTCAAATATCTCGCCGAGAAAAAGGATTCCCTGTCGGATATCAACCTGCGGGTGCCGCCGAACCAGTTAATCGCCCTGATTGGCCCCACCGGCAGCGGCAAGACCTCGCTCGTCAACCTGATTCCGCGCTTTTACGATGTCACCGCGGGCGCGGTGCTGGTCGATGGGGTCGATGTGCGCAAAGTCGACCTGACCAGCCTGCGCAGCCAGATTGGGATTGTGCTGCAAACCTCGCTCCTGTTTTCGGACACCATCAGGGCCAACATTGCCTACGGCCGCCCCGAGGCCAGCGACGAGGAGATTTTCGCCGCCGCCCGGGCTGCCCAGGCGCACGAATTCATTTTGGGCTTCGAGAACGGTTACGAGACGATGGTCGGCGAACGCGGCGTGACGCTTTCGGGCGGACAGCGCCAGCGCGTGGCAATTGCGCGCGCCCTGCTGATGGCCCCGCGCATCCTGATTCTGGACGATTCTCTTTCGAGCGTCGATACGCAGACCGAGCAACTCATCCAACGCGCGCTCGACCAACTGATGGAAGGCCGTACGACCTTCGTGATTGCCCACCGTTTAAGCACCGTGCGCCGCGCCGACCAAATCGTGGTGATGGACAAGGGCTGCATCGCGCAGGCGGGGACGCATGACGAACTGCTGGCCCAGGGCGGCCTGTACCGCGAAATCCACGATTTGCAATTGGTACATAACGCCAGCGACGAGGAGGAGCAACTGGCAGCGGCAGAAAAGCCGGTCTATCACACGAAGGATTTGGGATAATGCCCAAACTTCCCCGCTGGCTGCCCGCTATCGTTCTCATGACCGCCATCTTTCTCTTTTCATCCACGCCCTCTTCCGGCCTGCCCGATTATGGTTTTTGGGACAGGCTGGTCAAAAAGGGTGGGCATGTCATCGGCTATGCCTTACTGGCGCTTTCTTACTGGTACTGGTTACGATTTGACCCGAAAAAAGGCTGGCTGGCCTGGCTGCTGGCCGTTCTCTTTGCCGCGACTGATGAATTCCACCAATCTTTTACGCCGGGAAGGCATCCATCTCCGCTAGATGTAGTGATTTATGACAATTTGGGGGCGCTGCTTGCAGTATTGATAACGGGTTGGGTGCTTAAACGCAAATCAAAAAGCGGCGTGTAGCCGCTTTTACTTTTAATTTTGAGATATTGCGCTGTTTGATGCAAAATTATTCAAACTCCAACTCAAACTCTTCGCCTTCGTTCCACTCTTCCGAACGCTCGATGTGAATATCGCCAAACAAAGCCTCCTGCCGCGCCGAGACGCGGTAGCGTTTGACCAGTTCGAGCAGGGCCAGGAAGGTGACGACCACTTCCAGGCGCGAGTTGCCGCTCCCGACCAGCTCCTTGAAACTGGATTTCTGGCTTTTGCTCAACCGCTCTGAAATGTAGGCAATTTTCTGGCGGATGGTGACTTTGGGGGCCGAAATGACCGTGCCGAGCGATTGCTTTTCTTTCTCTTGCAGGAAGGAACTCTCGGCGGCCTCCAGCAAATCCATCAAGGTCAGGTCGCTCAGGTCGAGGCGGCCTTCCACTTTCGGCGGGGGGGCCAGCCGCAGGTAGGCGCGCAAGCCCTGGGCGTCGCGCTGTTCCAACAGGGTGGAAATCTCTTTGAAGCGTTTGTAAATTCGCAGTTGGCGGGCCAGGTTTTCGGCGGGGTCTTCTTCGCCAGCCTCGCGGAGGGGCGGGCGCGGCAGCAAGGCTTCGGATTTAATCTGAATCAGTTTGGCGGCAATCACCAGGAAAGCCGAAATCTCCTCGGCGCGGGCTTCTTGCATCTGGCGGATGTATTGCAGGTATTGTTCCGTGACCAGCGCCAGCGCGACGGCGGTAATATCCAACTCGGAGCGCTCGATTAACTGCAACAGCAGGTCGAGCGGCCCCTCGTAAACGGGAATCTGCACCAGGTACTTGCCGGTCTGGTGGCTGGCGATGTTCAAATCCATAGGCGGGGGATTATACCTAAAAAACCATGCCGGACACGGATTATACGGACGAACACAGAATCAAGAATCCGCGTTTGCCTGCGCTGGTCAGAGGCCGGGATTGGTTGGGGCCTGTTTCGGAGCGCGGTAAATGGTCGCCAGACCGCCAGTGGATGTTTCACGATAGAGCGAGGGCAGGGCGTGACCGGTTTCGCGCATCACGGCCACGACTTCATCATACGAGACGCGGTGACTCCCATCGGTGAACAGGACGTAATCGGCGCAGTTGAGGGCCTGCCCGGCGGCGAAGGCATTGCGTTCGATGCACGGAATCTGCACCAGCCCGCCGACCGGGTCGCAGGTCAGCCCCAGGTTGTGTTCGAGACCCATCTCTGCGGCGTACTCGACCTGGCGCGCCGTCCCGCCCAGCAGTTGGGTGGCTGCCGCGGCAGACATGGCGCAGGCCACGCCAATTTCGCCCTGGCAGCCGACTGCCGCGCCGGAAATCGAGGCGTTGTGCTTGGCGAGGTTGCCCACCAGCCCGGCAGTTGCCAGCGCGCGCAGGATAGACTCATCGGGGCATTTCAGCACCTCGCGCTGGTAACGCAGCACCGCCGGCAGCACGCCCGATGAGCCGCAGGTTGGCGCGGTCACGATTTCACCGCCTGAAGCGTTCTCCTCCGAAACGGCCAGCGCGTAAGCCGCCAGGATGCCGTGCCGTTGGAAGTAGGCCCCCGACAGACTGGCTTTGCGGTAGAACGACCAGGCTTTGCGCCCCAGTCCCAGCCCGCCCGGCAGCACGCCTTCAGCCTGTAAACCGCGCTCGATGGCGGCCTGCATCACCCGCCAGACCTCGCGCAAGTGTTCCCAAATCGAATACCCTTCGCAAGCCTCAACATATTCCCACAACGATTGGCCGGTCTCCTTGCAATGCGTCAGGATGTCGTTCATTGTTGTCAATGGGTAGACCTGTGGCGATTTGGGCAGCACCCCGCCATCCTTGAGCGCGCCGCCGCCGATGCTGTAAACTTCCCAGCGTTCGATAGAATGTCCCTCCGCCGAAAAAGCCTCGAAGCGCATCCCGTTGGGGTGTTCGGGCAGTTGCTCCTCCGGTTTCCAGGCCAGTTCCAGCGCGCCCGGCGCGAAAGCCGCCAGCACCGCCACGTCGGTCAGGTGTCCGCGCCCGGTGGCGGCCAGGCTGCCGAACAAGGTCAGGCGAAAATGTTCAGCGGACGGGTGACGCGCCCGGAACATCTCTGCCGCGCGGCGCGGGCCCATGGTATGGCTGCTGGAGGGGCCGACTCCAATTCGGAATAGTTCTTTGATGGATTTCATGCCGAAAGTGTACCAGATTGTCCGCCGGGAACGCGGAATTTCACATATAATTCGGCCATGTCTACTCCCAATTTGACCCACCTCGACGAAACTGGCCGCGCCCGCATGGTGGATGTTGGCGCGAAGGCCGATACCGAACGCCTGGCAATTGCCCGGGGTGAGATTGTGATGAAGCCCGAAACCCTGGCCCTCATCCGCGCCGGGCAAATCAAAAAGGGCGATGTGCTGACCATTGCCCAGATTGCCGGAATCCAGGCTGCCAAACGCACTTCGGAACTGATTCCGCTTTGCCACCCCATCCCGCTCACCAAAATCGATGTGGATTTGTCCCTCGACGAGTCCCTGCCCGGCGTTCGGATTACCGCCGCCGCCAAGACCATCGGCAAAACCGGCGTCGAAATGGAAGCCCTGACCGCCGTCTCAGTCGCCGCACTGACTATCTACGACATGGCCAAAGCCGCCGAAAAAACGATGAAAATCCAGAACATTCGGCTGGTCGAAAAGCAGGGCGGCAAGTCTGGAGATGTGGTGAATGTTGAAAATTAGATATTCGCTATTCGATACTCGAATATCGAATAACGAATATCTAATAACGAATATCCCATCCCGAACCAGGAGCAAAATGAATCGAATTAAAATTCTCTTCTTCGCCACCCTGCGCGATAAGGCCGGGGTGCGTTCGACCGAGATGGAAATCCCGGAAGGCACAACTGTCTACCAACTGAAAGCCCGCCTCATCGAGCAATTCCCCCACCTCGATTGGCAGTTGATGGAACACTGCCTGGCCTCCGTCAACCAGGATTACCGCGCCGACGAGGACGAAATCCCCGCCGGGTCCGAAGTCGCCTTCTTCCCGCCGGTTTCGGGAGGCAGCCCGGACTCCAACATCTCCCGATGTTGGAGTCAAAAATCAGGAGATGTTTGACTCCATGTTCCCCCTTATCACCTCCATCACCGAAGACGAAATCGACCTGGACGCACTGCTGGCTTCCATCACCCTCGATTCCACCGGCGCGGCTGCCATCTTTACCGGCATGGTGCGCGGAAAAACCAGTCGGGATAACCCGCACGAAACGGTTTATCTTGAATACGAAGCCTATCAACCGATGGCAGAAGCCAAGATGAAGCAGGTCGCCGACGAAATCCGCGCCCGCTGGCCGGTCGTCGAAGGCATCGCCATCGTCCAGCGCATCGGGCGGCTCTACCCGCGCACGCCTACCGTCCTCATCGCCTGCGCCGCCGCCCACCGCGATACCGGCGTCTTCGAGGCCGCCCGCTACGGCATCGACCGGCTCAAAGAAATCGTCCCGGTCTGGAAGAAAGAAGTCGGGCCGCAGGGCGAGGAGTGGGTCGAAGGCGACTATGTCCCCAGGCCAGGAGAGTAGCCTGTGAAACCCGCTATCATCAAAATTTTCTCCGAAAACGCCGATTTCCAGGTCATCGAAACCCTCCAGCGCAACCGCAGCAAGCGCGCCAAAACCGGGGAGTTTTTTGTCGAAGGCGTGCGCGCCATCAACCAGGCCCTGCTTCATGGCTGGCAGCCAACCGCCTGGGTCTACTCCCGCGAAAAACGCCTTTCCGACTGGGCCGAAAATATCCTGGCCGGTTCCACCGCCCGCAAACACTTCGAAATGCCCCTGGCCCTGCTGTCTAAATTGAGCCAGAAAGAAGACACCTCCGAACTGCTGTCGCTCTTCGCCATCCCCGAAAACGACCTGGGCCGCATCTCGATTCGCGAAAACCCTTTTCTAGTCATCCTCGACCGCCCCGCCAGTCCCGGCAACCTTGGCACAATGATCCGCTCCTGCGACGCCCTTGGGGTCGATGGCTTGGTAATAACCGGTCATTCCGCCGATTTATATGACCCTGAAACCATCCGCGCCACCACCGGCTCTTTTTTTGCCGTCCCCGCTGTGGTTTTGCCCTCGCACAAGGAACTTTTCCCCTGGCTGGAGACCCTCCGCAAGCGCTTTCCCGGCCTGCAACTGGTCGGTACCAGCGCCAAAGCCAGAATCGCTCTGCCCGACCATGACTTTACCTGCCCAACCATCCTGGTCATCGGCAACGAAACCCACGGACTGAGCGAGGGCTACCGCCAACTGTGCGACGTGATGGTCACCATCCCCATGTTTGGCTCGGCCAGTTCGCTCAATGTCGCCAGTGCCGCCTCCATCCTGCTCTACGAAGTCACCCGCCAGCGTTCATCCGGCAATTCGCCGCAACCAGCATAACGCAAAATGTCAGAATCCTCCCATCCCATCTTCCAGCAATTCCTCAGCCCCGGCGAAAAAATTATCTGGAGCGGCAAGCCGCGCCAGGGATTCCTGCTGCATCGCTCCGATGTCTTCTTCATCCCCTTCAGCCTCGTCTGGACCGTCATCGCCATCTGGATGGAATACGATACCCTTGCCAGCCCACTGCCGATTCAAGAAAAACCCTGGAGCCTCTTCTCGCTGGCTATCGCCGCTTACATCCTAGTTTTTCGCTTCCTGGTGGATGTCGTCTACCGCTACGTTGCCTTCTACGCCCTCACCGACCAGCGCATCCTGATTCACACCGGCCTGCTTAAAACCACCCTTACCAGTCTGCCCCTCGCCGCGCAAAAAGAAATCCACCTCGACCTGCGCAAAGACGGCAGCGGCGGCATCGTCTTTGGCCCGCTCGAACCCAATGCCTGGATGTACACTGGCGGCGGCTGGCCCCGAATGGGCAAAATGGCGAAAATCCCGGCCTTTGAATTGCTCGAAGCCCCCCAGACCGTCTATAAAAAGATATGCGAACAAAAGAAACGCGCCAGGTAACTCCTATGACTTTCACCTGCCTCGACTGTGGCTTGCCCTATCCGCCTGAAGGCGCGCCCCACAAATGCCCCCAATGCGGCGGGCTTTTCGGTGTTCAAGCCTGGGACTTTGACCCCGCGCAGGTGGACGACTCGCAGCCCGGGCTGTGGCGCTACCGCCATGCCTTTTGCGGACTCGACACCAGCCTGCCTCCCGTTTCACTGGGCGAGGGCCGCACCCCGCTCATTTTCGCTGACGCGCTCGGTCGGCAGGTCGCTTTCAAGTGCGAATTCCTCAACCCGACGGGTTCTTTCAAAGACCGGGGCAGCACCGTTATCGCCGCCTTTCTCAAATCCCGAGGCTTTACCGCCGCGCTGGAGGATTCCTCCGGCAATGCCGGGGCCTCCTTCGCCGCCTATGCCGCGCGCGGCGGCCTGAAAGCCGAAATTTATATCCCCGCAGCCGCCTCCGGCCCCAAGCGCGTCCAAATCGAAACCTATGGCGCGCAAGTGCATCCCACCCCCGGCTCCCGCGCCGATGTCACCGCCGCCGTAGAGCGAGATATTATCTCGCTTCACAAAGCCTACGCCAGCCACGCCGCCCTGCCGGTCAACCTCCCCGGCTACGCCACCGCCGCCTACGAAATCTTCGAGCAGTTGGGGACAGCTCCCGGCGCAGTCATCGTCCCCGCCGGGCAGGGCGGGTTGCTGCTGGGCATGTATCGCGGCTTCGACGCCCTCCAGCGCGCCGGGTTGATGCGCGCCATCCCGCGCATGGTCGGCGTCCAGGCGCGCGCCTGCTCCCCATTGTGGGTTCTCTCCACCCAGGGCTGGGACGCCTTCCAGCGGGCAACCGAATCTCAGACCATTGCCGAAGGCGTCAGGGTCGTCCGGCCGCTGCGGGCGGCGGCCCTGTTCAAAATGGTGGAGGCTGGTCACGGGGAATTTATCGCTGTCGATGAAGCGGACATCCTGCGAGGTCGTGACGAACTCGCCAAACGGGGGTTATATGTAGAGCCGACCTCCGCATTGGTCTGGTCTGCGCTCGAACAGACGCTGGCGCGCCTGCCCGAGCCGGTAGTGGCCGTGCTGACGGGGTCGGGCTTGAAATATTCCAAATAATTGGAGACCCAATGGAAAAAGTCGTCATTACCGGCCTGGGGACGGTCAACCCGCTTGGCTTGAATGTTCAAGAAACCTGGCAAAATGTGATTAACGGCGTCTCTGGCGTCGGCCCCATCACCCTGTTCGATACCAAAAACGGTCAAACGGAGTGGCTGGTGCAGATTGCCTGCGAAGTCAAAAATTTCGACCCGGCCCAGTTCATGGACGCCAAGGAAGCCCGCCGCCGTGACCGGTTCGAGCAGTTCGGCTCGGCAGCCGCGAAAGAAGCCCTGGCGAATTCCGGGTTGGAAATTACCGAAGCCAACGCAGCCCGCATCGGAGTGGTTATTTCCTCGGCCATTGGCGGGATGAAGTCGCTCCAGGATGCGATTTTCACGCTGAAAGACGAAGGCGCGCGCAAAGTCAGCCCCTTCTTGATTCCTATGCTAATGCCCAACGGCGCGGCGGGCATTGTCGCCATCGAACATGGCATCAAGGGGCCGTGTTTTTCGGTCGCTTCGGCCTGCGCCTCGGGCGCGGACGGTATCGGCATGGCCTGGATGATGCTTAAAATGGGGATGGTGGATGTCGCCCTGGCTGGGGCCGCCGAAGCGACGATTTGCGCGGTTGGCGTGGGCGCGTTCGACCGCATCGGCGCGATGAGCCGCCGAAATGCCGACTATTCGATGACTCCCCAACCCTTCGACAAGAACCGCGACGGCCTGGTGATGGGCGAAGGCGCGGGCGTGCTGGTGCTGGAAACCGAACGCCATGCGCAGGCGCGCGGCGCGAACATCCTGGCCGAGTTAGCTGGCTACGGCGCGACAGCGGACGCCTTCCACGTCACCGCGCCTGATGAAAACGGCGCGGGCGGCGCCGCCGCCATCCGCGCCGCGCTGGCGGCGGCAGGCGCAAATCCAGATGAAGTTGGCTACGTCAGCGCGCATGGCACGGCCACCCCGCTCAACGACGCCGCCGAAACGAAGGCTCTCAAAGCCGCGCTTGGCGACCTGGCTTACAAAATCCCCGTTTCCTCCACGAAATCGATGACCGGGCACATGATGGGCGCGACCGGCGCGCTGGAGGCCATCTTCTGCGTCCAGGCTGTGCGCGAGGGCATCCTGCCGCCCACCATTCACTACCAGACCCCCGACCCCGAATGCGACCTCGACTACATCCCGAATAAGGCGCGCGAAGCAAAGGTTGACCTGGCAATCAGCAACGCCTTTGGCTTTGGCGGCCACAACGCAGTGCTGGCCGTGCGGAAATATCGTTAAATTCCTTCCCACCTGCCGAATCCGTGATATAATCCGCACTCGCGTCTAAACCGACTGCTGTGAAGCAGTAATCATCTATTTTTTGGTAAGGAAATTACGAAATGACCGACCAGTTGATTCAATCCCTCGCCGCCCCCGCCAACCCCAACATTCCCGAACTTCGCGCCGGTGATGTTGTTTCCGTGCATGTCCGCATCAAGGAAGGCACCCGCGAGCGTATCCAGGAATTCAAAGGCACCATCATCCGCCTGCGCAAGGGCGGTCAGGATGCCAATTTCACCGTCCGCCGCATCGCCAGCAACGGCGTTGGCGTCGAACGCACCTTCCTGCTGCGCTCCCCGCGCGTGGACAAAGTTGTGGTGGAGCGCCATTCGCAGGTGCGCCGCGCCCAGTTGTACTTCATGCGCGGCCTGACCGGCAAGAAGACCCGCCTCAAGCAGAAATTCAACTAATTTCAGCCTAACCTGGAATTCATTCCGCAAACAAAAGGGCGCAGCAACGCGTCCTTTTGTGTTTTAGGCTCTACCGTTTTTAACGTGACGCAGTGTAGGGGCGAACCGCCCAGGGCATAACAAGATGCTTTTTGCAAAGTATCCAGGCGCAAATGGATGATTTTTCGCGCGCGACGGTTCGCCCCTACGGGATTCCACATCAAAAACGGTAGAGCTGTGTTTTAATCAGGGCATCAGAGCAACGCGGAATTCGTTTCGCAACCAAATACATAAGGGAGATTGCTGTGAAACTCGAAAAAATCACTATCTATCCGCTCAAAATGCCGCTCGTCGCGCATTTCGAGACCTCCTTTGGGCGCATCTACGAACGCGAGTGTGTCCTGGTCAAAATTGAATCTGAGGGATTGGTCGGCTGGGGCGAGTGCGCTGCCGACCGAGACCCCGGCTACTGTTACGAAACGACCGGCACGGTCATGCACATCCTGAAAGAATTCGTCCTGCCGCTGCTAGTGGGGCAGGACGCGACCGACGCCGCTGACTTCCAGCGGCGGGTTGCGCCCGTGCGTGGACATTATCTCGCCAAGGCCGGGGTCGAAATGGCGCTGTGGGACCTGCTCGGCAAGCGAGATGGCAAATCGCTCCGCGAACTGTTCGGGGGCGTCAAGGAACAGGTCGAAGTCGGCGTTTCGATTGGCTTGCAGGATACCACTGCCGACCTAGTGCGGGCCGTCGAAAAGTACGTCGCTGACGGCTACCGGCGCGTCAAACTCAAAATTAAGCCGGGGCGCGATGTGAGCGAGGCCGAAGCCGCGCGGAAAGCCTTTCCGGGTCTCAAACTCCAGGTTGATGCCAATTCTGCCTATACCCTCCAAACCGCCGCCGCGCTCCTGCCGCTCGATGACCTCGACCTTTTGCTCATCGAACAGCCGCTTTATGAGGATGATATTTGGGACCATCGCCTGTTCCAAAAAGAGATTCGCACCCCGGTCTGTCTCGATGAAAGCGTCATCAGCCCGCGTCACGCGCGCTACGCCATCGAAATGGACGCCTGCCGCACCATCAACATCAAGCCGGGGCGGGTCGGTGGTCTGAGTCAGGGACTCGAAATCCATGAGATGTGTCAAAAAATTGGCATGCCGGTCTGGTGCGGTGGGATGCTCGAAACCAACATCGGGCGCGCTTCCAATCTCGCCATCGCCTCCTTGCCCGGTTTCACGCTTCCTGGCGATATTTCTGCCTCGGCGCGCTACTACCGCCAGGATGTGACCCTCGAAACATTCAGTCTCAACCCCGATAGCACCATTACTGTTCCGGTAAGCCCCGGTTTGGGCGTGACGGTGGACGAAGCGCGGGTGCGGGAGTTCTCGTTTGGGAAAGTGGTGGCTGAGCGGAGCCGTGTCTGATTATGCTCTCATGGGTTGCCCCTGCGGGTTTTCTTTGCAAAAGGTTTAGCCTGCTAGCGCAATAAACAAGATGCCGCCAAAGATAACCAGGGCGCCCAAGGCGCGCACTCGTCCCAGTTTTTCTCCCAGGAAGAGCCAGCCCGCCAACGCGCCCATCACCACGCTCACTTCGCGGACAGCGCCGCTATAACTGACTTTCGCCATCGAGTAGGCGACCAGCGTCAGCAGGTAGGCGCTAACGGTTAGTAGTCCGATGGCGACGATGCGGATTTTGTTTTCTACCAGTTCGCTTTTCAAAGTTTGCCAGCCATACCGCTTCAGCACCAGCGGCGCAGATAGAACCGGAGAAAGAAAAAAAACCAGCACGGTATAGGGAAATGCGGGGGTTTGCTTCACCGCCGCGCCGTCAATTGTTGAGTAAATTGAGATGAGTAAGGATAGGAAGAACGCGAGCAGGATGCCGTTTCGGCGCGGGGTTTGCGCGCCGGTCAACAAGTTCGAGCCGCCTACCACCAATAGGCCAGCGATGATGATGCCCAGCCCTATTATCCCGCCGATTGTTAGATGTTCATCGAGAAATAGCACAGACCAAACGGCAATCATTAATGGGGCTGCGCCGCGCGCCAATGGATAAACGAGTGAAAAATCGGCCTCCCGGTAAGCCAGCGACAAAACCATAAAATAAGCAGTTTCGACCAGCACACTGGCCAATAACAAAGGCCAGGTTTCGCGGGCGGGCAGGCCGGTGAAAAACAAACAAGGCAGGAAGAGTCCCGCCCCCAGCAAAATCGCCCACCAGGTGGCAATATACTTCCGCCCCGATTGCTTGAGCAGCAGGTTCCAGGCGGTATGGAGAATGGCAGAAAAGCAAAGGAGCAGGATGGCGGCAATGGGCATGATGAATTCGCCTGAAAGACAATGCAAATTGTAACCTGGAAACAAAAAAGCGGCACCCGCCGCTGGAATCTTGAAATCTGAAACTGCTCACTAATAACTGGTTACTGATTACTGACTCTTGGCACCCAGGCCAATATCGCCGTCCCTTCATCGACCACCGAACAAATTTCCACATCGCCGCCGACATGCTGCGCGCGGGTGTACATATTCGAGAGACCATGCCCCAGCGTCATACTCTTTTTTTTCATATCGAAGCCCAGGCCATTATCACGCACTTCGAGCATGAACCGCTCTTGCGTCGACCCGACGCGGATATCGACCTTTTTGGCATGGGCGTGTTTTGCCGCATTCGCCAGCGCCTCCTGGCAAATATGGAACAAAACCAGGGACTGCGCCTGCGAGATGTCCTTAATATCCTCCGGGTCGCCCGCCAACACGGCCTCGGCCAGGGTATTGGCGCGAAATTCCACCGCCAGGCGTTTCAGGGCATCCAGCAGGTTTTCGTTCCCAAACTGGCGCGGACGCAAATCCAGGATGTAAGAGCGGATATCGCGGATGGTGTAATTCAGGCTGTCAATGGCCTGCTGGATGCGCTCCTGACTTTTGTGCGGGTCTTCCACTGCCAGCAGGCGGGCATGTTCCAGCACCAGCCCCACCCCGTAAATGGATTGGATGATGCCGTCGTGCAAATCCATGCCGATGCGGTCGCGCTCTTCCAGCACGGCCAGGCGGCGGGCGTCGTTGTGCAGGCGGGCATTTTCAATTGCCAGCCCAGCCCAACTGCCGATGGCGGTAATCACCTGGATATCGTGGTCATCGAGCGGGTTGGCGCTGCGCGTGACGGCGCTCAACACACCAACCAGGTTGCCGCTAGACGTGAGCGGGAAACACGCCATTTGCCTGAACCCGGCCTTCACGACCGCATCACGCAGGTAGCGCATATCGTTTGCCAGGTCGTGGCTCACGATTGGGTCGCTGCTCTGCGCCACCAGCCCCACCAAACCTTCGCCAACGGTAAAGCGGTTGCGGGTCCAGAAGGCTTCGGCGGCCTGACCCCGGTGCAGCACCAGCCGCAGGGTTTGTTTGTCTTCTTCGAGCAGGAAAATCTCCCCCGATTCCACTTCCATGTAATCCATCACCAGCGAGAGCGTTTTTTGCAGGATTTCATCCAATTTCAGCGAGGAAGTAAGCGCTTCGGCGATGCTGTTGAGCAGCGCCAAATCCTGGTTGCGGCGGGTGAGAGCCTGGTCGCGCTCGCGCAAGTCGTCGTACATACTGGCATTGTGAATGGCGACCGCCGCGTACGCCGCCAGCATCTGGATAATGCGCTCATCGTCGGCAGTAAATTCAGGGTAGCCAAGTTTCTCGGTCAGGTAAAGCTGCCCATATTGGTCTTCACCCAGGCGAATTGGCACGCCCAGGAAGGAACGCATGGGCGGGTGGTTGCGCGGGAAGCCCACGCTGCGCGGGTCCTGATGAATTTCGGCCAGGCGGATGGATTGGGTCGTATCCATCAAGGCCCGAATCATCCCCAGCCCGCGCGGGGGGTGCGGGATGCGCCGAATCTCATCATCTGTCATGCCTACGGAGATAAATTGTTTGAGTTGGCCGTCTTCCCCAAGTACGCCAAGCGCCGCATAACGCGCCTGGGCCTGCTCACAGGCCACAGTGGCGATGCGCTCCAATAACGTCTCCAGCGAAATGTCTTCCACAAGCTGCAAACTGGCCTGGTGAAGCGCAACCAGGCGCTCTTCCAGCTGCTGACGTGTCAAGAGCATGGGGGTCTCCTCTTGGAGATATTCTACCCCGGACGTCCAATTTATTCAAGTTGATAGGTTTTGCCAGATGGAGGCTGTAGAATATTCCTAACCCGGACAAGCCGGAACCAAAAAGGCTGAAACACGAAGGACACAAAGGT
>CAYLZI010000072.1:0-14206 GCA_964388215.1 uncultured Anaerolinea sp. | reverse complement strand
TTTACACAAAGTTAACGCCCCTGTAAGCGGGCGTTAACTTTTATGCGTTAATCTATACTGGCTCAGGGCTTTCTTAAAGTCGCTAAATTTCCCTCACCCCAACCCCTCTCCCGTTGGGAGAGGGGTTTTTTCTCCCTTCCCCCGGCGGGGGAAGGGCAGGGGATGAGGGCGTTTGATGACTTTAAGAAAGCCCTGTATACTGGCTGGCAGTGTATTTATTTTGGGTCCGATTTCATGTAAACTAATAGAAGGATGTGTGTATGGATGCGAATACCTTGCTTCTTGGAGCCATCGATACCCGTTGGGAGAAGTACCGCGAACAGATAAAAACCTGCCGCCGCGAATTTTCCGAGGAGGCCGTCCACGACTTGCGCGTGGCCGCCCGCCGCCTGCTGGCGCTGGTCGACCTGCTGCGGGCCGTCAGGCCGCATCCGCGTCTGCAAAAAATCCGCAAGGCGCTCAAGGGGCAATTGGACGAGTTCGACGCCCTGCGCGACACCCAGGTCATGCTGGCCGAAATCTCAGAAACCATCGAGTCTCTGCCCGAGCTGAAACCCATCCAGCAAACCCTGCAAAAGCGCGAGCGCCGCCTGCTGCGCGAGGCCGAAGAGACTGTAGAAGGGCTGAAACCATCTGGCATCGCCCGGCGGCTGGAGAAAGCGCGCGCCGATGTAGTGGAGGCAATTTCCAGCCCGGAGTTCGACGGGCTGGTTCTCGAGGCAGTCGATGAATCCTACGGAACCGTCCTCCAGCGGTATCGCTGGATAAATCCAGCCCAGCCCGCCACCATCCACCGCACACGCATCGCCTTCAAACGTTTTCGGTACATGGTCGAAATCGTTCACCCGCTTTTGTCGGGTTTTTCGCAAACGTATTTTAAGCGGATGCACAATTACCAGACTGCGATGGGCGAGATTCAGGATGCGGAAGTTTTCCTGCATACGCTGGATGACCTGTACGAGACCAACGCCCCGGAAACTGTACTCCGCTATTATGAGCGGCGCCATGCCGAATTAATTACCGCCTACATCGAAGATAAGGGCGAAGTGGAAACCTTCTGGCGCGCCAGCCCCGAACAATCCTTCCCCTGGGAGCCTGCCGCAACTGCTTCTGTTTGATGATAAGATTGGGAAAAATATTTTCCTGGCAAACGACTATGGCGCTCCCCCCCAACGACCCCACCCTGACCCTTTCTGACCCAAAACTATACATCAACCGTGAACTGGGCATGCTCGAATTCCAGCGCCGCGTGCTGGAAGAATCTCAGGATGAAACCAACCCGCTGCTCGAGCGGGTGAAGTTCCTGGCCATTTTTGGCTCAAATATGGACGAATTTTTCATGGTGCGGGTTTCGGGCATCCGCCGGCAGGTCGAAGCGCGCATCCCAGATATTTCTATTGACGGGCGCACGCCGCGCGATGTGTTAGCGGCCATTCGCAAAACGGCGAGCGATTTATATAGCGAGGCGCGCCAGTGTTGGGGCAAAAAACTGCTGCCCATGCTGGAGAAAAATGGCATTCATATTCTGGATTACGCCAAACTGAATGCTTCGCAAAAAGAGAAGGTCGATTCACACTTCCGCGAAGTCGTTTTCCCGGTGCTGACGCCGCTCGCGCTCGACCCGGGGCATCCCTTCCCGCACATCTCCAACCTAAGCCTGAACCTGGCAATTGTCATCCGCGACCCCAAAGGGAATGAAAAATTTGCCCGCCTGAAAGTGCCAGATACCCTGCCGCGCCTGGTGCCAGTTAAACGTTCTTCTGGCGGCGAGCGGCGAGATGGTACCATTGCGCGTCAACAGTATTTCGTCTGGCTGGAGCAGGTGATTGCAGCCAACCTGGGAATGCTATTCCCTGGCATGGAGGTCGTGGCTGCGCATCCCTTTCGCATCGTGCGCGATGCCGATGTCGAAATCCAGGAACTCGAAGCCGATGACCTGCTAGAGACGATGCAGGCCAGCATCCGGCGGCGCAAATTTGGCTCGGTGGTACAGGTGGCGATTTACGAAAACATGCCTGCCAACATCCGCGAGCTGCTGGTTGAAAACCTGGAAGTGCGCCCGACGGATGTTTATACACAGAACAGCCCGCTGGGGTTAGCAAGTCTCTGGCAGGTTTATAACAGCGTTGAATTGCACGACCTGAAATATAACCCGTATAAGCCATTTGTCCTGCCCGCGTTTCGTCAGGTGAGTTCACCTTCAGATATTTTTGACGCCATTCGGCAGGAAAATCTCCTCTTGCAACACCCCTACGATTCGTTTACCCCTGTGGTTGACTTTTTGAACGCCGCCGCGCGCGACCCACAAGTGCTTGCCATTAAACAGACCCTCTACCGGGTAGGGCCAAACTCGCCGGTGGTAGAAGCCCTGCTCGAAGCCTCGGAGCGCGGCAAGCAGGTGGCGGTGCTGGTGGAGTTGAAAGCCCGTTTCGACGAAGAGAGCAACATCGGCTGGGCCAGGCGGCTGGAACAGGTGGGCGTGCATGTTGTCTACGGCCTGGTGGGGCTAAAAACGCACAGTAAAATTGCCATGGTGATTCGTCGGGAGGGCGAGGGCATCCGCCGTTACCTGCACCTTGCGACCGGCAATTACAACCCATCCACTGCGCGAATGTATGAAGACCTGGGCATGTTCACCTGCGACGATGACATGGGCGCGGATGCGACCGACTTATTCAACTACCTGACCGGGTACTCCACCAAACAAGATTACAAAAAGTTGCTCATCGCCCCCGTTAACTTGCGCCAGCGGCTCGAAACGCTTATTGCGCGAGAGATTGGTCACGCGCGGGCCGGGAAAAAGGCGCGCCTGATTTTCAAGGTGAATGCAGTGGTTGACCAGCCCATTATTCAATTGCTCTATCAGGCATCCCAAAGCGGCGTGCAAATTGACCTGCTGGCGCGCGGGATTTGTTGCCTGCGGCCTGGTATCAAAGGCGTGAGTGACAACATCCGCGTAACCAGCATTGTGGGACGATACCTGGAACACAGCCGGATTTATTATTTTCTCAACGGCGGGCAGGAGGAAGTTTACCTGGGCAGCGCAGATGTGATGCCGCGCAACCTCGACCATCGCGTGGAAGTGGTCTTCCCGCTCGAAAAACCCGCGCATGTGCGCTACCTCAAAGAGCAAGTGCTGGATGTGTACCTCCGGGACAACATGCGAGCACGCCTGATGAGGCCCGACGGAACCTACGCCCGCGCCAAACCCGATGACAAGCCAACGGATGCGCAAGATTGGCTGATGAATCATCGGGTTGATAAAAAAGCCTGATACAAACGATTGCGCCGCAGTCTCATACTGCGGCGCAAATGATTCGACGAGAGAGGTTTCAGCCCCGCGAACGATTAACCAGGTAGAATATTGCCCGCACGCCAGTAATCAACAACAGGCTGACTGAAAGCACGCCCCCTAAAATGAGCAGGAACCGCCGCACCTCGGGAGGTTTCTCGGCCAGGCTGACGCGCGGCAAAAACTGGATGCGCTGCCGAATGGTTTGAACGAATTTTTGCGACGGTTGGATGGGTCGCAGGAGTTCCTGTAATTGCGACTCCATTGAGCCAAAAGAATCCGCCGCGCTTTGGATTGCCACCATAAGTTTACTCCACAGGGAAAAAGACGATACCAACTGTGCCGGGGCCCAGGTTGGCAGCTACGGAAATCGAGAGGTCGGTTAGGAACAGATCGCGGGTTTTGAACAGTTTGCGGGCGCGTTCCATCAGGTCTGCGCCTGCCTGTGGGTCACGAGCATGGACAATAGACATCATCACTTCACAGTCGCCGACATGCTCTTTGACCATTTCCAAAAGCCGGTCGAGCGAGGTTTTGCGGGTGCGCGCCTTCTCTGCCATATTCAAGGCGCCATCTTTCAGCACCGCAATCGGTTTGACATTTAACGCCGAGGCGAGCGCCGCCTGGAGCGTTCCCACCCGCCCACTCATGCGGGCATAGGTGAGCGTATCCAACGCCAGGATAACTCCACAGCGGCTGCGAAGCGTTTCGAGATGATTGACAATCTCCTCGACGCTTTTCCCGGCCCGTTCCAGGATGCGCGCTTCGCGGCAAAGAATGCCAATCCCGGCGGAACCGGTCATTGAATCGAATGGAATAACGTGATACTTCCCCGCCAGTTCCTTGCCCGCCGCCACTGCCGAGGCATAAGTACCAGAGAGTTTGCTGGTGACGTGAATGGACAGGATGGTGTCGCCGGTTTCGGCCAATTTTTTGTAGGCTTCAATAAACTGATGCGGCGAGGGCTGAGAAGTCTTGGGAATTTTTTTGGTTTCATCAACCAGTTTGTAAAATCCTTCATTGTTCAGGTCAATATCTGATAAGAAGGTCTTATCTCCAAAGTGGATATTGACCGGCACGACCTGGATGTCATACTCTTCCTGCCAGGCGCGGGGCATGTCGGCAGCGCCATCGGTAACAATTCGTAACATCGTGACCTCCTGGGGTAAAGTTGGGAACTAATAAAGAGAGGCTTTCTGTAGTTTCAGACTACTTTATCTATTGGTCGTTTCTATATTCGTCTTGGCCGCCAATCTGGTCGCGCAACGAAAGCAAGGTGCGATGATAGAGGCTTTTAACCGCTCCTTCACTGCGTCCCATAATTTGGCCGATTTCAGCATTAGACAAGTGTTCAACGAATTTCAAAATCAAGAGCGTTTGGCGCTCTGCTGGCAGGCAACGAATGAGCCGGAGCAGGGATTCCTGCTGTTCGGTGTGTACCAGGGTATTTTCAGGGTGTTCTCCCTTTGCCACCAGAGGCGCATCTGAAAGCGGAATTTCCTGCTTACGGCTGCGGTCGCGGTGCCAGTTTGCCACCAGGTTATGAGCGATGCGGTATAGCCAGGCCGAAAACGGCACGCCGCGGTCGGTGTAATTGATGATGTGATTCATAGCCCGCTGAAAGACGCGCGCTGTCAGGTCTTCGGCATCGCTGACATTGCCAGTACGATAGTAAATGTAGTTGAAAATGCGGCCTACATAGCGCTCGTACAACATCCCAAACGCATCCCGGTCGCCCTGAGATGCAAGGGAGAGAATCTCATCGTCTTGCATGGTTTCCGCCAATTGGATAGTCCTACCGGCGGTTTGAAAATATAACCCCGCCGGATTTTAGAAGTTTCTTGTGTTTATCGAGTATAACACGCGCTTTTGTCCGATAAATAAAAAGCCGGGAAAATTCCCAGCAAACGTGCTTTGAGACTGGACACGGACGGGCGCAGATTAACGCGGAACACCCCCACTTAAAACCCGCGTTCATCCGCTTAATCTGCGTCCGAAAAGTATTATGCCGCATTACGCCCACCGCTCAATTTCATTCACCCCATACTTTACCAGCAGGTCATCCACTGCCTCACGCAAAAGTTCGGCCTCGCCCACCTGGCGCTCGGCGGCCAGTTCAGTCAGGCGTTCCAGCTGGGTTGGAGTGAAATGCGATGTTTTGGGAACCATCTTCTCGTCCTGTGCCAAGCGGGCTTTGTTCCTGCCGGTCACTTTGGCGCGATAGAGGGCCTGGTCAGCCTTGCGCAGCAGTTCTGATTTCAGGTGCCCATCAACCGGGAAACAAGCCAGCCCGGCGCTAATATGCAAACCTGTGATTTCCGCGCCATCTTTGCGGGCAGTGATAGTGGCGTTTTGCACCACGCTCCGCAGGTTTTCGAGCAACAAAAAGGCCTGTTCGCGCTCGGTGTCGGGGAGGATGATGGCAAACTCATCGCCTCCATACCGCACAGGGATGGCGTTTTCGCCACAGTGCTGGCGCAGCAAGTCGGCCAGGGTTTTTAGCGCATCGTCGCCGCCAGAATGACCGTAAGTCATCAAACGCCCCATACCCATCGGGACACTTTCCACTGCCCCGTAAGCCCCAAAGGGAGAAGGGTGTTCATCCCCCTTTCGGGGGAGGGCCAGCGTGAGGGCGAAGCGGGCAACAACTCAAATGGAAGGCACCTAAATCGTTTTTCTCGAAGAAATCTAAGAAAACTCCGCGTTTTCCGCGTAAATTCGCGTCCGAAAAACAAAATGTCTGGTGGCGAGTTGAATCTTATAATGCGCTTGCTTGCTGAAAATGCCTGTAGAACGAGCACAAGAAAACTCGCCTGGCCGCAAGGGCAGGCGAGTTTTGAGTAGTTTTGGGCTGGCGCAGTAATACTACCAGAATTCTATTTTAGCGTTAAACGATACCCTTCCAACAGGGTCAGGAAATAAGCAATGCCAGAGACAATGGCCGGCAGGAACCAGACCCCGCCCGAAATGGCTTTGACCAGGAAGAACACCCCCGCGCCCAACGCCGCGCCACCCCAAGCAGCCACTTGTAGCGCCATCAGGAAGCCAACGCTGGTCAATTTGAACCGCTGAGGCATCGTGTCTGGCAAACTGCGCCACTTGATGGCCTCCGCCAGGTCGGGGTGCCTGGTGATGTAATATTCCTTAATGGCGTTCATCGCATCCACGCTGCCAAACCAGGCTGCGCGCAGGCGAGCCAACTCCAGTACCGTCACCAGCCCCATCAGGGCCAGCGCCAGGAACAGGCCAAAAAAGCCCCAATCTAACCAGGATTCCTGCCCTGGGGAACTTTCCAGTTGGGCAGAAACCAGCGCGGCGATGAAACTGCCAAAGGTTACCAGGTAAAACGAAGTGGCGCGCGCCCGGTCTTCGTTCGCCTGGAAGGCAGTATTTGCAATATACTCGAATTCCGATGTCAAAATTTCATCGGGCATGCTAGATGGAGATGGTTTTCGAGGCATGGCATTCACCAGGAATGAGTGTTGGGACGGCGGCTGAGCTGCCGTCCCAACTTTTGCCGTCTCACCGGTTCAATGGATTATCGGCGGTTTCTTAAGAAGGTTGGGATATCCAGGTCTTCCTGAAAAGATGTCTGCGGCTTGAAATCGGGCTGCTTGATGGCAGGCTGGGGCGGCGCAACCGGGGTCGTGTTTACGCTGACAGTTTCAACCGGGCGCTCGACCGGGATGGACGGTTGGACGGCGGGGCGCTGTGGCTCGATACGATAATCCATGCGCGATTCAACACGATTTTGCTGCGTAGGGCGTTCCACAATGCGGCGAGGAATCCCGGCGCGCTCGAACCCGGTGGCAATGACCGTGATGCGAATTTCGTCGCCCATGTTCGGGTCAATCACCGCGCCGAATATCATGTTTACATCGGGATGCGCTGTCTCACGGATAATGGCTGCCGCCTGGTTGACTTCAAACAGGGTCATGTTCGGGCCGCCGGTGACATTGAACAGCACGCCGCGCGCGCCATCAATTGTGATGTCGAGCAGTTGGCTGGAGATGGCCTGTTCGGCTGCCAGGCGAGCGCGGTCTTCGCCTGCTGCGTGTCCAACCGCCATCAGCGCCGCGCCGCCATCAGACATAATGGCTTTTACATCGGCAAAGTCGAGGTTGATGAGGCCGGGAACAGTAATCAGTTCCGAAATACCCTGAATGCCCTGGCGCAGCACGTCATCGGCCATGCGGAAGGCATCTTGCAGGCTGGCTTTTTTGTCCACAATTTGCAGCAGCCGGTCATTGGGAATGACAATCAGTGTATCGGCATGGTCTTTGAGTTGGTCCATGCCGGCCTCGGCAGATTGCATCCGCTTGGCGCCCTCAAAAGTAAATGGGCGGGTGACGACGCCAATGGTCAACGCGCCGCATTCTTTGGCAATTTGCGCCACAATGGGGGCCGCTCCAGTTCCGGTTCCGCCACCCAGCCCGGCAGTGACGAAGACCATATCCGCGCCTTTTAGCACAGAATAGAGGTCGTCAGCCGTTTCCTCGGCAGATTTGCGGCCAACATCGGGGTTGCCGCCCGCGCCCAGGCCGCGCGTTAATTTGTCGCCAATCTGCACTTTGTTGGGGGCCTTAGACAGGAGGAGTGCCTGGGCGTCGGTATTGACTGCTACAAAATCAACACCCTGAATGCCCTCCTGAATCATGCGATTAACGGCATTGGTGCCGCCACCGCCCACCCCAACTACTTTAATGCGGGCAAAGGTTTCAGCATTTTTATTGGGTTCCATCGTTACTCCTCCTGAAAATGATACCGAAATGCAAATATTTTACCGGTGAAATTACAGAATGAATTTCGCGTTACGGAAGCAGGCGTTTGAGCAGGTTCGTCAGGGTATTCCAATTTTGACCAGTGCCTTTCTGCCCTGCGCGTGCCTTCCGTGAATAATCGGTGAGAGGCAGAGCCTGTAAAGCGGCGGCCCAGGTGAGCAGTCCTACGCTGGTTGAATACGCCGGTGAGTTGAGTTTGTCGGCCAGACCGAGCAGTTTTTCGGGTTGGGCGGTGCGCACGGGCATCCCCAAAACCTTGGTTGCCAGTTGACGAATGCCTGGCAACAGGCTGGTGCCGCCCGTCAGCACCATTCCGGCGGGCAGCAGGCTGTCGTAGCCCGAGCGCTTGATTTCTTGAAGCGTCAGTTCGAACATTTCTGCCACGCGCGCTTCGATGATGTGCGTCAGGTCGCGGCGGTTCATTCTTACCGGCTGCGTTTCGCCAAAAGGCTGGATGGTGAAGGTCTCTTCCAGGCCGATTTCTGACTGGAGCGCGAACCCATGCGCTTTTTTGACTTCTTCGGATTGCGGCAACGACAGGCGCAGGCCATGCGCAATATCTTGCGTGATGTGGTTGCCACCCACTGCCAGCACCATCGTATGCCAGACATCGCCGTTGACGTAAATTGCCATGTCGGTTGTACCGCCGCCAATGTCACAGACCACCGCGCCCATGCTGCGTTCGCTTTCTGAAAGCACCACTTCGGCGGAAGCGAGTGGATTGAGGACAAATTGCACCGTCCGAACCCCGGCGGCGGCCACTGCCTGGCGGATGTTTTCGACTGTGGCCAGAGCTGCGGTGATGACGTGGGCTTCTACCTCCAGGCGATAGCCGTGCATCCCTATCGGCTGATGGATGCCGTCTTCGCCATCCAGAGTGAATCCGCGTTGGATGACGTGGATAATCTCACGGCTGGAGGGGATGGCTACGCTGCGGGCCGCGTCCATGGCGCGCTCCACGTCCATATCATCTACGTTATGCCCGGTGACGGCTACCACGCCCCGGCTGTTGACCGACGAGACGTGCGCTCCGGCCAGGCTGACGAGCGCCGAATCGATTTTTAGCCCAGAAGATTGCTCGGCTTGCGCGACCGAACGGGCAATTGACTGCGAGGCTGCGGTTAAATCTACAATGACACCCTTGCGGATGCCCTCCGACGGCTCAACGCCGACACCCATGATGCGCAGACGGTCATCTGTCTCTATGCGCGCTACGAGCGTGCAGATTTTTGTGGTTCCTACATCGATTCCGACGACAATATTATCCATAACTCAATCACTTTTGCTCACCCGGTAAAACGGTGAGTTGGGATATTCCACGCTGATGATGGTTGGCTGAACACCGCGCTCAGCCAGGTTTTCAAGCAGCGACTGGTAAACCAGTAATTTGGTGATGGTGTCGCTGTTGTTCTTGCCAAAATAAGCCTGCCAGCCGCGCGGGTCTGACCAGCCCAGGCCGTAGCGCGGGTCATAGACCAGGGTTGCGCCTTCAGGCACTTGGGGCGCGAGGGTTGCAATTGCAGCTGATAGTTCGGAGGTCAGGAATGGCCGCGCCCCAAGCGGTTGGGCCAGGTCAATATTTTCGAGCGTGGGCGGGTTGCCAGCCGCGGTGACTGTCGCCAGGCCTTCTATCTCTCCACGGGGCGGAAAGGCGTATCCCTGGGCATCCACCCAAACGACCTGGCCGTCTTGCGCCCAAGCGGCCACCGGCTGACGCTCGGCCACAGTGATTGTAACTTTGGCGGGCAATTCGATTTGAACATACGCGCCATAAATTTCTGGGAATGAAGCCGTAATATTGTATTCGATTTGGGCCGGATTGAGGAGCGCGGCAGGTTGGTTTGCTATTCCTAAAACGGAATTAATATCTTGGGCTGGTACCCTCAAGTTGCCGTGAATGTCAGCCTCCTGCGCCAGGAAGTAGGGTTCGGTGACATAAAAGTACATCATTGCGGCGCAGGCCAGCACCAACAACATGGAGAACCAGCGTGGGCCGAAGGTCACTCTCGGCAGCGTGATGGAGGGCGACTGGGGCTGCGCGGTGGCAGCGGCAGCGCGCGCCTGCCCACGCACCGGCATCACAGCCACGTCGTAACGGGCGCGAAAACGGCTTCTCGAAACAGAAGGCGAGATGCGGGGAGTGACCTGCTCTGCCCGGGGCTGGGCGGCAGGCTTGGGGGTGCTGGCGCGCTTGTGCGTCAGTTTATCCCGCATTTTTTGTTCTTCTTCTTTGCGGCGGCGCAAGGCTTCAGAACGGGTCAAGGTCAGGCGGTCTGGACTCATGCGTTTCTCCGATAAATGCGCACGGTGCGGCCGCGTTCAGATTTGCGCTCTAACGCCAATTCGATGAGGCGGTTGACAAGTTGGGGGTAGGCCAGGCCGCTGGCTTCCCACAACTTGGGATACATGCTGATTTTGGTGAAGCCTGGAATGGTGTTGATTTCGTTCAGGAAGACTTCTCCGGTGCTGCTGACGAAGAAATCAACCCGTGCCATGCCACAGGCGTCTACTGCTTTGAAGGCGCGGATGGCATATTCGCGCGCCTGCGCCGCTTGCGACTCGGTGAGCGTGGCAGGGATGACGGGAACGGAGGTATCTAGCATGTATTTGGCGTCATACGAGTAAAAATCGGCGCCGGGGATGATTTCGCCCGCCACGGAAGCCTGGGGGTCGTCGTTGCCCAATACCGAGATTTCGATTTCGCGGGCTTCTGGCACGCCGCGCTCAATGAGAACGCGCCGGTCATATTGGGCGGCATCCATCAATCCTTCGGCCAGGTCTAAGCGGGTGCGGCATTTGGAAACGCCCACCGATGAACCGAGGTTGGCGGGTTTGACAAACAGCGGGTATGGGCTGATGGATTCGGCGCGCTGGATGACGGTTTCTATGTCGGTTTCGATTTCCGAGCGCAAGGCAATGGTTGACTCAACCACCGGGATGCCCTGGGCGCGCATTACTTCTTTGAAAATACCTTTGTCCATTCCTACCGAGGAGCCGGCCACGCCCGCGCCAACATAGGCCACGTCGGCCAATTCGAGCAGCCCCTGAAGCGCGCCGTCTTCGCCATACGAGCCATGTAGTACGGGGAAGTAGACATCCACTTCGGCCAGTTTTTCGAGAACCTCGCGCTCGCCAACAGCACGGATGATGTATAGACCAGGCTTTGATGGGTCGGGGTGCAGGATAACGGGTAAAAGGTTCTGGATGTTGCCTTGCTCGAAAGCATCCAAAGCATTTTCGCCGGTCAACCACGCGCCCTGATGGGTAATGCCAACTTCGATGACATTGTAGCGGGCGGGGTCTAACACCGACAGCACTGACCGGGCGGACATGAGAGAAACTTCATGTTCGCCAGAGCGTCCTCCGAAGAAGACGGCAAGGGTGCGTTTGGTGGGTGTGGATTTGGTCATCAGTTTCATAATTCGGATTACTTTTTTTACCATTCTCCAATCAACTCTACTTCCAACTCCAAAGTAACTTGAAACTTCTCTTTCACTGCGCTTTGCGCCAAATCAATGAGCGATTTAATGTCTGCGGCGCGGGTTTGGCTGGTGTTGATGAAGAAATTTGCGTGCAGCGAGCTGATTTCAGCATTGCCGATGCGCGTTCCTTTCAGACCAGCGGCTTCAATGAGTCGCCCCGCGTAATCGCTAGGCGGGTTTTTGAACATCGAACCCATGCTGGCGCCTGGCGGCTGGGTCGCTTTGCGGCGGTGGTTAAATTGTTCAATTTTAGACTGTATTTCAGATGCGACCCCATATTTTAAATTAAACTTTGCCGCAAGGATAATTGCCCGCGCCTGGCCACGTTTCAAGATACTGGAGCGATAACCGTATTCCATGCGTTGGGGCGGCCACCACTCGCGCCCGGCGGAGGTCAGCACTTCGACGCCCATCAGGTCATGCGCCACGTCACTGCCAAAAGCCCCGGCGTTGCCGTAAACCGCTCCGCCCACCGTGCCAGGAATGGTTGCCGCCCATTCGAGGCCGGCAAAGCCTTGCGCAGCGGCGCGCCGGGCCAGGTTGGAGATAATAACGCCAGATTCTGCCCAGACGTGCTTCTCGGCCCCCTCGATGAATTCTGCGCCCCTGGCGCGGTTCAAAATCACCACGCCCCGCACGCCTTTGTCGCTGACCAGCAAGTTTGTTCCAGCGCCAAGCAGGTGATAATCCTGATTGCTTTCCTGGCAAATTTGCGCAACGCGCGCCAATTCATCGGCGTTGCGAACCGTAACCAGCACATCCGCCGGGCCGCCAATGCGCGCGGAGGTATATGGCGCCAGGAGCGCATTCTCCTGCACCTGTTCGCCCAGTGCGGCGCGTAAATTTTTGAGCGAGAGAGAGACAGTCATCGCCTATTCTTTGTCCTTAATTCGTCCGATAATCTTCTCGACCATACCACGCGCTTCTTCGACTTTTACGCCCATCGCTCGGAAGGGGTGGTATCCCTCGCCGGGGTCTGGTTCGGGCAATTCGCCCAGTACAATTTTGAGCGGAGGCAAAGCCATGGCATCAGCCTGATACACTTTTTTTGTTCAGCCATTTTATACATCGCTTTCCTGTAGCCGAGACAGCACTTCGACGCTGACCTGGTCGGCATCTCCAGCAGAAAGTACCAGCACCACATCGCCAGGTTTAAGGTGAGAATGGAGATAATTGCTAATTTCAGGCAGCGTGGGGATGAACCGCGCCGCCCGGTGATACATGGCCTGCACCACCTGCCGGGCCGACATCTCCTGCTTTGGCTCACGCGCAGCATAAATTTCGCTGACAATCACTTCGTCGGCTTCGGCAAACGCGACGACAAATTCATCGAATAAGGCGCGGGTGCGCGAGTAGGTATGCGGCTGCCAGACGACGATAATGCGCCGGGATGGGTATCGCGCACGGGCGGCATCTAATGTCGCGCGAATTTCGGTGGGATGATGGGCATAATCGTCAATCACGATGACGCCATTGGCCTCGCCCTTGATTTCGAAGCGGCGGCCTGTGCCTTTGAACTCGCCCAGGGCTTTGCCGGCAGCCTTGACATCCAGCCCCAGCAAGCCGACGACCGCCAGTGCCGCCATGGCATTGCGGACGTTGTGCAGCCCTGGCACGCGCAGCTGTACGCCCGAAACGTAGTTTGGGCTGCCCGAAAGGCGGATGAGCGCATTGAAAGTGAAGCCGCCCAGGTTATTTGCCATCACATTTTGCGCCAATACCCACTCCCCGGCCTCGGTGCGCTGGTTTTCGGCAATTCGATAGCCGATGACGCGCTTTTGTAGGCGACGGGCCTCGGCCATCAGTTCACTTGCACCCATGTCCTCGCCGCAGGCCACCAGCGCGCCATCTGGCGGCACGAGGCGCATAAAATTGCTAAAGGCGGCGCGGAAATCTGCCGGGGTGGGGAAGCAGTCGGGATGGTCATGTTCGATGTTGGTGACAACGGCGTAGCGCGGCTTCAGGCCCAGAAACATGTGGTCATATTCGTCGGCCTCGATGGCGAAGGTTCCGCCGCGACCAGCGCGGGCATTGATGCCCAGGTTTTGCAGCACGCCGCCGATGATAAAAGATGGGTCAGCGCCAAGCGCGTACAAGACCCACGAAATCATACCAGTGGTAGTGGTTTTTCCGTGCGTGCCCGCAATGGCAATGCCCAATTTATCGGCCATTAAGCGACCGAGAAAATCGGCGCGTTTGTAGACGGGGATGCCTGCCGCAAGCGCGGCATGTACTTCGGGGTTGTCATCGGGAATGGCCGATGAGCGCACCACCTCCTCGGCACCGGTGATATTGAGGGCGGCGTGTCCTTCAGCGATGACCGCGCCCATTTTGCGCAACTCCAGCGCCAGCGGGGAGAGAATCCGGTCTGAGCCGGTTACTGTATGTCCCTGTTCGAGCAGTAACCGGGCAATTGCGGAGAGTCCGCTGCCTCCAATCCCAATGAGGTGAATGCGTGACATTAAATAAACACCACGAGGACGAAGATAAAGGCAATCATTACGGCGAAGTAAATCCAGGGAACGCCGAGCAGGTTGGGCGAGAGGAGTGACAGCAGGTTAAGTGCTGCGTCTCCTTCGATGGTGCCTGGAATGGGGGCTTTGATGTAGGCGAAGGGATACCCGGCCTCAGCCATGTAAAACCAGACTGCG
>CAYLZI010000071.1:0-14349 GCA_964388215.1 uncultured Anaerolinea sp. | reverse complement strand
TTACCGGGCTGGCGGCGGGCGCGTACCGCATCACCCCCTACGACACCTGGCAGGGAGTCTATCTGGAGTCCATCGAGGTTGTTTGCGAATCGGGGCAACCCTGTCTCATCCCGATTCCCGATTTTAAGGCCGATATGGCCTTCAAAATCGAACGCATCGGCGCTGCGAATCCATAACCTCGCCGCCGCCAGCAGAGATTACCCCAACAGGAGCAGTTATGCTCGAATACGTCAACCTTGAACTTGCCCTGCCCAAAGAAGAGTACCAGAATCGCCTGCGCCCGTTGCAGCAGCGTCTCTACGAGTTGGAACACGCTGTTTACGATGCCAAGGTGCCGGTGATAATTGTGTTTGAGGGCTGGGCCGCCTCGGGCAAAGGGCGGCTAATCAGCATCCTGGCCGAGCGGATGGACCCGCGCGGCTTTCGCGTAGTTCCCATTACCCCACCGCGCACCGCCGAGATGCGCTACCCCTGGCTGTGGCGCTTTTGGCTCAAAATCCCGACGCGCGGGCAGATGGTGGCTTTCGATACATCATGGTATCGCCGCGTGCTGATTGAGCGACTTAATAAAACCATCAACAAAGATGACCTGCGGCGCGCCTACCAGGAAATTGGCGAATTTGAGGAGATGCTAACCGCCGACGGCATGGTGATTCTCAAGTTCTGGCTGCACACCAGCCAGGAGGAGATGGACAGGCGCATCAAAAAACTGCTCAAAGATGACTTAACAGCCTGGCAGGTGAGCGAAGAAGACCGCTTGCAGTTAAAAAAGTACGTCAAAATGGCCGAGGCGGTGGAAGATATGATTGCCCGCACCGATTCGCCCCACGCACCCTGGACGATTGTGGAGGCAAATGACCGTTACCATGCCCGCATCAAAGTGCTGGAAACAATCATCAGCGGGCTTGAAAGCCGCCTGGGGCTGCCGCCCAGCCTGGGCCCAAAGGCCAAACGCCGCCGCAAAACCGAGGAGATGAAAGGAGCCGTCAATGCTTGAGCGTCTCGACATGTCCCTGACCATGCCGCGCGAGGAGTACGACAGGTGGAAAAAGATTCTCCAGGCCGACCTGTACCAGTTGGGCTACCAGGTTTACGTTCAAAAAATGCCGGTGGTGTTGGTGTTCGAGGGCTGGGATGCCGCTGGGAAGGGCGGCGTCATCAAACGCCTGACCGAGAAAATTGACCCGCGCGGCTACGTCGTCTGGCCGATTGCCGCCCCAGCGGGCGAAGACAAAGAGCGCCACTATCTCTACCGCTTCTGGCGGCGGCTGCCTGAACAGGGGCAAATCGCCATCTTCGACCGCTCGTGGTACGGGCGGGTGCTGGTGGAACGGCTGGAAGGCTTTTGCTCCGAAGCCGACTGGAAACGCGCTTACAGCGAAATCAACCAGTTCGAGCGCCAACTGACCGATTTCGGGGCGCTGGTCTTCAAATTTTGGATGCACATCAGCAAAGATGAGCAGCTGCGCCGCTTCCGTGAGCGTGAGCGCGCCAACTACAAATCGTGGAAAATCACCGACGAAGACTGGCGCAATCGTGGCAAGTGGGAAGATTACGAACAGGCCGCCGAGGAAATGCTGCTCAAAACCTCCACGCCCAACGCGCCCTGGACGCTGGTAGAGGCCAATGACAAATACTATGGCCGCATCAAGATACTGCGCACGGTGGCCGAGCGGTTGAGGCAGGCCTTGAAGTAACCAATGGCTTTATTGGTTACTCATCCTCCGTTGGTTTTTGCAGCCAGTTGGCGCGCAAGATGAGCGGCAGCGCGGGAGTCAGTAAGAAACCGGCAAAGGCTATCGCCGCCTGCACGCTCCATAGGCTGACAACGCCCGCCAGCGGCCCGGAAGCAATCTGCCCGATGGCGTCTACCTGACCAGACATGGAGATAATCGTGGCGCGGGTGTCTGAATCGAGCCGCTGGTTGACCCAGGCAATGTAGAGCGGCCCTAATACGTTGCGGGTGATGCTCACCAGCCAGATGGCAACCACCGCTACAGCCAGCGCGGGCGCGAGGGCAAACAGGAAAATTGCCAGCGCGAGCGAACCAGTCAGCCAGGACATGCCCCTCGCAATCGAGGGCGAGTGACTGGAGTCGAGTCTTTTTTCCACCTGCTGCGTAACCACAATCGAGAGCAGCATCCCCGCAGCGCGCATCACCCCAAAGAAGGCCTCTTCATTCATTCATTCCAAACAGCGAGGGCAGGGGGAAGGTATCGACCAGGTATTTGACCAACAACCGGTCCCAGCCCTCAGAATACAACCCGTAGATGAAACCGACCCCCAGCACCGCCGTCAGCGCCGGACGGGCACGGACGGTGACGAAGCCCTTCTTGAAAATATCGCCGATATGCTGGAAGATGCTGCGGTCTTCGGGCCTGGCTGGCGCAAAGCGCGTTTCAGGCATGAACAGGGCCAGGAAGACGGCGAACAACATCAGCCCCGCTCCGCCCGCCAGGATGGGCAGGGCAACGGCGATATTCCTAAGTGGAATGACAATCAACATCCCAACAAAGGCCCCAAACAAATGAAAGCGGTTGGCGTGCAAGAAAGCGCGGTTGGCGGCCTCCTCGCCAATCTCGTCCGAAAGCCATGCCTGCTGGGACCCGCTGGTAAACGTATAACCCAGCCCCCACAGGCCCGAAGCGAGCAGGATAGCGGCGAAATAGGGGAATAGCCCCTCGATGATGAATCCTGACCCCATGATGATGTAGCCGATGATGATGGAGAGTTTGCGCGAGTAGGCATCTGCCACGACCCCGGTTGGCACTTCAAAGAGCAGGATGACCACCTCCAGCGTGGTGCCAACCAGTACCAGTTGCAACCCCGTCAGCCCGGCAACGGTGACTTCGTAAGATGAGTCTGGCTTATCGTAAGCGAGCCATCCCAATTGCCTGGACATGGGTCAAACAGGTTCGCGGACATAGCACCGGAGACAAACAAATCGCACTGTTGGCGTATGTAAAAACGCTTATTCCGCCTCGAGCAACCGTTTTTCTGGTTGGTGATACCGAATTTGGGCCAATGAAGGTTCTAAAACAGTTGGTTCGCTGGAATTGGTACTACGTTTTGCGCCAAAAAGCCGATACGTTGGTCTGGTCAGAGACAGAAATGGCCTGGAAACCCTTTCGAAGTCACATTTTGAAAGCAGGACAGCGTGTTTGGCTTGGAAAGAAGACCTTTTCACAAACACATCTCTACCCGGTCAATTCGCTGGCCGATTGGCAACCCGGCGAAAAAGAACCCTGGCTGCTCGCAACGAACCTGCCGGACCTGCAAACCGCTCTCCGCTTCTACAAACGCCGCATGTGGATTGAAGAAATGTTTGGCGACCTGAAAAAACACGGCTTTGACTTGGAAGCGTCCATGTTGCACAGCTTTCTGCGTCTCTCCAGATTAACCCTGGCCGTTGCGTTTCTCTATGTCTGGCTGGTATCCACTGGCGGACGCACTGTCAACCAAGGCTTGCGTCATTTGGTCGACCGCAAAGACCGACGCGATTTGTCCATTTTTCAGTTCGGGCTGCGCTTTATCGAAAGGCTGCTTGTCAACTCACAACCTATTCTGTGCATATCTTTTTGTGCCTACTTGTGAAACTGTCCGGTGGCTAGAACTATTTCTGCGTTAATCTGCGCCCTATGCGAATTTTGTCCGCTTTACGCGTGAACCAGCGTCCCGACTTTCTCACCGTTGAGCGCGCTGGTTAAAGCAGTTTTATCCCAAAGGTTCAGCACCATGATTGGGATTTTATTCTCCATGCAATGCGTAATAGCCGTGCTGTCCATCACTTGCAGGCGCGCGTTGAGCACGTCAATATACGTCAATTCATCAAATTTGACGGCGTTTGGATTTTTCTTAGGGTCAGAGTCGTACACACCGTCTACTTTGGTGGCCTTGATGACCACATCTGCGTCAATTTCAGTGGCGCGCAGCGCAGCAGCGGTATCGGTGGAGAAGAAGGGGTTGCCCGTGCCAGCCCCAAAAATGACCACGCGCTTCTTCTCAAGGTGACGAATAGCGCGGCGGCGGATATACGGCTCGGCAATGGCGCGCATTTCAATGGCCGACATGACCCGGACGTAAACCCCTGCCCGTTCCAGGGCATCCATCAAGGTCAGAGAATTCATCATCGTACCGAGCATGCCCATGTAATCAGCGGTGGCGCGATCCATGCCCCGGTCAAGCCCTTGCTTGCCGCGCCAAAGGTTCCCGGCGCCAATCACAATCGCCACTTCTACGCCCATTTCATGGATTTCCTGCACCCGGCGGGCAATGGCCTCCGCTTCAGATACGCTGATGCCGAATCCGTTTTCCCCTCCTAGTGACTCCCCGCTCAACTTCAACAAAACACGTTTATATTTTAGTTCGGTCATAGGTTCTCCTGGTATTCAAGAAAAAAGCCAACCGCCTGGTTGGCTTTTTTGATTTTAGTCTGTCAGGCCTTCGCCCAATTCCCAACGGGCAAAGCGGCGGATGATGATATTTTCACCCGTGCTGGCAACGGTCTGATGCAGCAGTTTTTCGATCGTTGTCTCATCATCGCGGATGTAAGCCTGGCGCAGCAGGCAGACTTCGTCTTTGAACTTGTTCAAGCGGCCTTCGACGATGCGAGCGGCAACGGCTTCGGGTTTGCCTTCTTCCATAGCGCGTTTCTTGGCAATTTCAGCCTCATGCGCCAATACACTTTCGGGGATTTCGGCGTCCGAAACGTACTGCGGTGACTGGGCAGCAATTTGCAGCGCAACTTCATGCGCAAATGCGCGGAAGGATTCTGAGCGGGCCACAAAATCGGTTTCGCAGTTGACTTCAACCATTACACCGACGCGCCCGCCGCCGTGTGAGTACAATTCTACGATGCCATTCGAAGCCGTTCGATCGGAACGCTTGGCCGCAGTCGCCATGCCTTTTTCGCGCAGCCAGTCAACCGCCTTCTGAAAATCGCCGTTCGCTTCAGTCAAGGCTTTGCGGCAATCCAGCACGCCCGCATTGGTCGCGGCGCGCAATTCTTTAATCATTTCAGTGGTAATTTGCATGTTCTATCCTCTAACAAAAATTATTCCGCCGCGGGGGCAGCCGTTTCAGAATCGGTTGTTTTAGCAAGTTTAGCCAGGGTAGATTTACCGAGCAAGTCCTCATCGCTCGATTCATCTTCCATATCTACCGCGCGGCTGGGGCGGCCTGCCGGGGTAGAAACCGCAACCGGGGTTGGGAGGAAATCGGCGCCCAGGTCTTCATCCTTGCGCATGGCTTTGCCCTCCAGAACGGCATCAGCCACTTTAGCAACCAACAATTTAATGGCGCGGATAGCATCGTCATTGGAGGGAATGACAAAATCAATATTCTGGGGGTTGCAGTTGGTGTCAACCAGCGCCAACACCGGAATATTGAGCAGGTTGCACTCATGTACGGCGGCATATTCGCGCCCAACATCAACAATGAATACCAGGCTTGGCAGGCGTTTCATGTGGCGCACGCCTTCCAGGCGGGTTTGCAGCCGGGTGATTTCGCGTTGGATAAGCAGGCCTTCTTTTTTGGTCAGCCGATTGATGTCGCCGCTGTCGCGCATCGCTTCCAGGCGTTCCATTTCTTCGATACGGGCGCGCATGGTGTTCCAGTTGGTGAGCATACCGCCCAGCCAGCGTTCAGTCACATAGGGCATCCCACAGCGAACGGCTTCTTCGCGCACAGTTTCCTGAGCCTGACGCTTGGTGCCCACAAACAGGACTGTGCCACCGTTCATCACCGCATCACGGGTGATGTTGAAGGCATTGTTGAGCGATTTGACCGTCTGTTGCAGGTCAATGATGTGGATGCCGTTGCGCTCGGTGAAAATATACGGCTTCATGCGCGGATCCCACTTGTTGGTGCGATGCCCGAAATGGACGCCGCTTTCCAAGAGGGCTTTCATTGAAATAACAGCCATTCTTTCTCCTTATATTTTCCGTCTGCCGGTTGTTCCCTGCGGAACATGAGACGGAGTGAGTTTAGCGGGGATAAGCCCTTCCGGGCCGTATAACCCGCCCAGGGACGCTTGTTGCCCGTCCCAGGCAAAATATGGCCCTCCCGGTTGGAGAGCGGCGCAAGTATACCACAAATTGTGTTGCGCATCTGCGAGATGCGCAACACAACGTATGGCGCTCTCAAGAAAGCAAGTTTCTCCCTCGCCCCTGCCCCTCTCCCGGTGGGAGAGGGGAAATTCCCTTCCCCCGGTGGGGGAAGGGCCAGGGAAAGTGCCCCGAAGGGGTATGAGGGCGAGTGCCATACGAAAACGAAAACGTCAAGCATTCTTGAGAACGCCATGCAACGCAACACGCAACAGCAGAAATTCTCAACATGGGCGTAACGCCTGGCAAACAAGGTGATTTTTGGCACGGTTTTCTCAAAATGATAATTTTTCACATCCGCCAGGTTGCAACAGGCTATAATCTATATATCCCTGCTTTCACCCTAAGGCTTCCGCATGAACCTGTTCTCCGTCCTGCTCGCCCTTGCCCCCGTCTTGCTGGTTCTCATCCTCCTGCTTTGGCGGCGCATGGCCGCCGATACCGCCGGGCTGCTCGGTTGGGCGGCGGCCCTGCTCATCACCTGGCTCTATTTCCAAACACCCCTGCCCGTCGCCCTCGTGGCCAGTCTGGGCGGCATCGTTGCCTCCTTCCCGATTACCTTGATGGTGGCCGCCTCCATCCTGCAAATTACCATCATGGTCGAAACCGGCGCCATTGCGCGCATCGTCGCGCTCATCAAATCGGTCGCGCCGCATGACCAAATTGTGCAAATTATGATTGTCAACATCGGCTTTGGCACATTGCTCGCCGCCCTCGGCGCAACCCCGGTTTCAATTTTGCCGCCCATCATGCTCGCCCTGGGTTACTCATCTTTCATCGCCATTGCCCTACCCGCCATCGGCTATGACGCGCTCACCACTTACGCCCTGCTCGGCATCCCGGTCGTCGTTTTTGCCGGGTTCGTCGGCCTGCCTGTCAACGAAGTCGGCGGCTATTTCGCGCGCTTCATGCCCGTCATCAGCACCTGCATCGCCTTCGGCATGTTGTGGATTGTCGGCGGCTGGCGGATGCTCTGGCGAGGGTCGCTTCCCGCCCTTTTATCGGGAATCACTGCCGGGTTGGTTGCCATCGGCATGAACGCGCTTGGCATGGTGACTTTAACCGGGATTGCGGCGGGATTGGGCGTCATCCTGGTGATGTTGCTTTACCTGCTGCTGGCGCGAAAACCGCTCTGGGACGCGGCCGGACTGACTGCTGCCGACCGCCTGTCCATCGAGCGGATGCCGCTCTGGAAGGCCGCCTCGCCCTGGCTGGCCCTGACCTTTTTCGCCGTCCTCGTCAACGCCCCCTTCCTGCCCTTGTTCGACCTGACCTTCACCCGCTGGGCCATGCCGCTCGAAATCATTCCCGGCGTGCCTGAAAAAATCCGCCTGCTTTGGCAGGCCTACTTCTGGATTTTGGTTAGCACGCTGGTTACGCTGCCCCTGCTCAAGCCTAAGCCCGGCCAGATGACCGCGTTCCTGCAAAAATGGCTCAAACGCGCCCCGCGCCCCATGCTGGCCTCGGCCATCTTCTTTGCGATAGCCTTCCTGATTAACCACTCCGGCAAAGGCGCAGATTGGACGCTGGAGAATCCCCAGAACAACATGGTCGTCGTCCTGGCTGAGGCATCCACCAATACCTTTGGCAGGTTTTACCCGTTTGTGGCGCCCTTCCTGGGGCTGTTGGGCGGCTTCGTCAGCGGCTCGGAGGCCTCGTCGATTGCCATGTTCACCGCCCTGCACCTTTCGACCGCCGAAAAAATTGGGGCGGCGGGGTTGCTGATTGCCGCGGCCAGCGGTATCGGCGGCGGGTTGGCCTCGGTCATCTCTCCGGCCAAATTGCAGAACGCGGCGGCAGCCATCGACCGCATCGGCGAGGAATCATCTGTCTTGCGCGTGACTTTCGTCATCTCGATGGTCATTACGGCAGTCGCAGCAGTGATGACCATGCTCTGGGCTTTTTAGAAGCCTTTCCAGCCCTCGAATCGTGTCCAAAGTCACAGACCGGGCAGCATTTACAGGCTAAAATCCATCTGAAAGGAACAAATTCTTATGTCCACCGCTCCCAAATCCCAAAAATTGTCCATGACCGACCTGGTTTCGTACCAGGACGGTTCCGTCGTCAGCCGCCAGATAACCAAAGCCGAAGCCGGAAACGTGACCCTGTTCGCCTTCGATGCCGGGCAGGAACTCAGCGAACACACCGCCCCGTTCGATGCGCTCGTTCATGTTTTGGAGGGCGAGGCTGAAATTCGCATCTCTGGTCAGCCTTACCTGCTCACAGCGGGCGAGGCCGTCATCATGCCCGCCAATGAGCCGCATGGCCTGCGCGCCACGCAAAAATTCAAAATGCTGTTGACCATGATTCGCGCTTGAAAAGAAACTCCCCGCCTGGCTGCATGGCGGGGAGTTTCTTTTCAGGAAACAAGATTAGTTTTTGACAAGCGCGGGAGCTGTCAGTGTCAAGATTTTTCGTAGAAATGTGTATATCCCCCGGCGCGTCAATAAAAATGCGATAAAAAGAACCAAAAGCAAGAAATACACGTCGAACGAAATCAGCCCTTCAACGAGATTTCCGAGAAAGACATAGTGATATACACCTACAACCAAATGGAAAAAGACCGCGACCAATAAGATAATTGCGTGGGGGGTGGGGTAAAAGCCGCGCACCAGCAAATGCAAACTTACAAGCAACAAATACCCGGTTATCATTACGGCTGTGTATTTCAAAATAGGAGGGAGAAGCTCGGGTTTCATCGCATCTTGGAAAATAAAAATTTTGTAAATTGCGCGCCCGTACACATAAAGGAACCCGGCCAGCACGCCATAAGAATAAGCTTTGACGACGATTGGCATGATGAGGTTGTTGAACACGCGTATACTAACAAATGAAACCACCCAGCCAGCCAGGTAAGTCAGCGATAAGATGATGAGCGGCGCCGCCGCCGAATAATTGGTTACATTTGGGTCACGATTGAGATAGTCATAGATGACGACAGCCCCACCCAACAAGGCCAGCGTTAGCCCAGACCAACCGAACGCCATTAAAAGAACACTGCCGATGCCCTGCCTTGTTTTTTGGATAATGCGTTCGGCATCTTCATCAATAAAAGGGGGAACTTTTTTATTTTGCGCGCCCATTTTTCCTCCATGTATTGGGGGAATTGCAATTGACTTGCAATGATTTTACCACTTCCTATGAGGTCGGACGGCTTGGGGATAGCGGCATTCTGATATTTTCCATGATGCGCCAGTATACCTGGTGGTTTTCGCGTAAGGCAAGATAGTATCTTGCCCTACGTCTGGTCGGATGACATGCAAATTTTTGGAAAGCCCTCGGACTCCAAATCGGTTATAATTTTTCTGCCATGAAACGACATCTTGTTTTTACCACCTTATTGCTTAACCTGCTTTTGCTTGCCAGTTATTCGCTCACAGTACAGGCTTCGGCGCCTGCCCAGGGAAGCGCATTCTCCACCCCCACCCCCCTTCCCGATGGCCGCATTCTCTACATCGTCCAATCTGGCGATAGCTGCTTTCGCATTTCGGCGCTTACCGGAATCTCTGAAGCTCAATTGCGCTCCCTGAACCGCCTCAACGAATCTTGCCTTCTTGTTCCAGGCCAAGAACTGTTGCTTGGCATTGGCGGCCCTTCGGGCGCCACCCCAACCCCTGAAGCCGGCGCAACGCCAACAGTTGGCGTTCCACCTACCGAAACCCCGTCGCCGGGCGAGGTTCGCGTCTGTGTCGTCTTGTATAACGACGCCAACGGCGACTCGCTGCGCCAGGATACCGAAACCCTGTTGGAAGGCGGCGCATTGAGCATTAGCGGCGCTTCGGGCCAATTTTCGCAAACGGCCATCACGCCTGGCGGAATTGACCCGTTGTGCTTCGAGCGCGTTCCCGAAGGCAGTTATAACATTTCGGTTGCCGCGCCCGAGGGTTACAACCCTACAACCCAACTCAACCATGCCATTGGCATCAACGCCGGAGAACAAGTGGAAATCATCTTTGGCGCGCAACAAGCAATTGTAGAGTTATCCGCCGAATCGGGTGAAACAAGCGGCGGCCCTGGGAACTTGCTCGGCATTTTGGGCATTGGCTTTCTATTGGCCGGGCTTGGCCTGGGCATATACGCCTGGCGCTTTTACGGGCGCAAGCCCATGTACAATAAATAAACTGGCCGAGGCGCGTAAGCATCCCTATTTCTTCTTATTTGACGATGGATTCAATCGTTGCGCAAACCCTGGTCGAACTCAATCGCCGATTCTATGCCGAATTCGGAGAGAATTTCTCTGCCACGCGCCAGCGCATCCAACCGGGGGTACTCAAAATTATTTCAAGGCTGGCTGGAAACGAGCGGATTCTTGACCTGGGATGTGGCAACGGCGAACTGGCGCGGACTCTCGCCCGAAACGGGTTCCACGGCGAATACCTCGGCCTGGATTTTAGCCTGCCCCTCCTCAAAGATGCCGAATCCCAGCCCGGAGACTTTCCCGTCAACTTCCTCGCCCTTGACTTGACTGCATCCGACTGGTCACTACTCACTGAACACTGGTCACTGATTACTTGCTTTGCCACCCTTCACCACATCCCCTCGCACCAACTGCGCCTGAATATTTTACGAAAAGTCCACAGCCTGCTGCCACCCGGCGGGCGCTTCATCCACTCTAACTGGCAATTCTTGAACAGCGAAAGGCTCAAGCGGCGCATCCAGCCCTGGGAAACAGTCGGTCTCTCGGCGGCTGATGTGGACGAGGGAGACACCTTGCTCGACTGGCGGGCAGGCGGCAGCGGGCTGCGTTACGCGCATCACTTTTCAGATGAGGAACTGAATCAATTGGCCGCCGAGACAGGTTTCAGCGTGGCCGAATCTTATCTTTCTGACGGCGAAAATGGACGCCTGGGCTTGTATCAAACCTGGCGCAAAGGATGAAAATGAAGACGCTCCCCTCCAAAGCGATTCTGACCGTTTTCCTCTTGGGCTTTTTTCTGCAACTTGCCTGGTACGCGCTCTTGATGGGACAGATCGCCGGTTCGGGCGATTTCTTGAAAGATATTGACTTTCGCATTATCTACACCGCCGGGCAAATTGCGCGGGAGGGCAGCTGGAATACGGTTTACGACCTGGAACAGCAGCTGGAAACACAGCGCCAAATAACCGGCAGGCCATTGGAAATGGCAGATGTGCTGCCCTTCAACCATCCGCCCGTGCTTCTGCCCCTGCAATGGCTGGTTTCTCTGGCCGAATATCGCGTCGCCTACTTGCTATGGGGCGGGTTGGTTGCCCTGGTCAGCCTGCTGAATGCCTTGCTGGTGTTCAGGCTGACGCAGCGCATGGGCTGGCCCGGCCTGCCCGCTGCTTTTTTAGCCATACAGTCTTTCCTGTTTTACCCAATTTTCGTCAGCCTCAACAAAGGGCAAGATACCATCTTCGGGCTTATCGGGCTGACGATTCTGCTGCTCGGCCTGCAGGAAAACCGGGAGAAACTCTCAGGGCTGGGGCTGGCCGTTCTCACCCTGCGCCCACAGTTGGCGCTGCCCCTGGCGCTCCCTTTTTTGTTCAGGCAACGTAAAATCTGGTGGTGGTTCGTTGGGATTGCCCTGGTGCTGGTTGTCTACAGCGTGTTAATGGTCGGGCTGGAAGGCGTCACCGATTTTATCAACCTGCTGGTGCTGACATCCAGCGGCGAGGCCGTCTTGATTCACCACGCCGATATGTACAACCTGAAAGGCTTGCTCATGCGTCTCTTCCCGGCAATTGAGATGGATGTTGTTTCTGGTCTTTCATGGGTGGTTTTTATACTGGTCATGGCGTTTTTGTGCTGGCTATGGACGCACGCGCAAAAGGTGGAGTTTTACCACATCAGCCTGGCCGTCACCCTGGGATTGTTTGCCTCACCCCACTTGCATTACCACGACATCAGCTTCCTGTTCATCTCCACCCTGTCTCTTTTACTGGCCTTAACCGCCAAAGGAATTCTCGGCCCCTGGCAGGCCGCCCTGCTGCTGCTGGCCGAATCGTTCTACCTGGCAATCATCCACATTACCCCGGCCAATCATTGGGGCGTGTACCTGCTCATGCTGGGGCTGGTCATCCTGTCAGGCATAGCGGGCAGGATGTCAGTCACCCAACCCTCCGCGAGGTTCTCATGAAAGCCAGACTGACACAATTCCTGGAACGTTCCTGGATGTTTCTGGCCCTGGCGGTCATGCTGCCGGTCCACTGGAACATTGCCATCCTCAACGAACAACGGGTAGATTATGTCAACAACGGCTTTTTTAAGTTCTGGTTGGCTGGGCAAATGACCTGGACCCCAGCCAACCCCTACTCGCTGGAAGACTGGGACGAAGGCCACCGCTTAAACGGTTCGACCTGGATGGATGAAAAACGCTTTGCCTACCCCCTGCCATTAGCGCTGATTGTCTCACCCCTTGGCTTGCTGCCAATTCAAACGGCCTATATCTTGTGGGATTTTGTGGCGCAAATCCTGATTGCCATTTGCCTGCTCTGGCTGGCAACCCATTGGAAAGGGTTGAATCGCCGCCTGTACGCCCTGTTCCTGCTCCTGGCAGTGACACTCAACGGCAACATTTACCTGGGACTAATGACTGGGACAGTGGCCGCGCTTTTCCTGGTTTTCCTGACCCTGGCCTTATTCTTCCTCGAAAAAAGACGCGACCTGTTGGCGGGCTTCTTCCTGGCCCTGGTCATCCTCAAGCCCCCGCTGGTTACGATTCTCGTGTTATTGGGCCTGTGGCTGCTCTTCAGCCGCCGCTGGCGCGTCATCGGCGGGATGGCGATTGGCGGACTGTCTTTACTGGTTATTGGCCTGCTCCAAGACCCGCAATGGCTGCAAAAATTCCTCGGCACCGGCGACAGCCTGTTAGGGATGCGGCTCGGCCACCAACCGACCATCCTCAGCTATACCCGGCTGGCCTGCAAGGGTGGTATAGACTGCGCCATAACCTGGTACGGCGTGGTTGTGTTGGTACTGGTGGCACTATTCGCCTGGGTTATTTGGAAAAAACACGCCAAACTCTCCCCGCTGATGGCTTTCAGCCTCGCGATTCCACTTGGCGTGCTGCTGCCGCCCTACATCTGGTCTTACGACTACACCCTGCTCGTCATTCCAATTGCTTATATTGCCCTTGAAATGGTGCGCCGTCAGAAAACCTACATCTACGCCACCTTGTTCCTGCTTGTCCTTACCGCGCTGGCGCTGGCGGGCCTGACCATGTTCTGGATGAATCCCGACAGCAACGCGCTTACCATCCAGCGCGATATGTGGAGCATTTGGACCGGTTTATATATTCTGGCTTTCGCCTGGTGGCTGGCGCTGCGTGCGCCGCAGGAGCCCTCTGGAAGCGATTAAAGATGATGTCCCTTTTCCGCTCACGGCGCACGTTCGACCTGGTGCTAACCGGCTGCGGCTTACTCATCATATTGGCCATTATCGCCATGTTTTTCTACCCCGGCGGGACGATGGTGGATGATTCAACCATCAGCTACTCGTTTTCTCATAACTTTTTCAGCGAGCTGGGTTTTCTCAATGCCCACAGCCACCAACCTGGTCTCGGCATCCTTGTTCATTTTTGCACTATATATGGCAGGAGTTGGGCTGGGGGTCTTTTTCCTGGCATTTCCCGCTTTTTCCAGACAGAACAAATTTCACGCTGGCTGGCAGCACTCGGTTCACTATTCGGCCTCCTTTCCTCTGGCTGCTTCATCGGCATCGCCCTAACACCAGCCGATATTTACCTCGACCTGCGCAAAAAATTCGCGCTGTGGGCATTTCGCCTGTTTCCGGCAGCCGTACTGTTTTATACAATCGCCATGTTTCGGGTGGGCTCCCCGTGCCCTTACTCCTGTGTTTTCGTCGTCTTTTTTGGCCTGCTCACTGCTTATATCCTGTTGCTTGAACTTGGCCCGAAAATCGAAACCTACAACGGCATGGTCATCCAGGCTGTTGGTCAAAAAATCATCGCGTACGCATCCATCGCCAGCATCATGCTCCAGGCTTTCAGCGCACGAATGCAGTTAAAAATTAACAGCGAATAAAACCAATTTATTGCCAGAAAATAGGTTATCGCGTCAATTCGTCATTGAAATTGCAAAATTAATCACGAAAACAACGAGCAGGCCGCGTGTGGTATTGGTTGCGCATAGATTCTGATAAAAATGTGATTGCCCCCAACCCTTTACAGGGTGGGGGTTTGTTGTATCATTCGTACCCGTTGGCGTTTCCCGGCTTTTTCCAAACCGGGGGACGCTGATAAATTTTAACTCGTCGAAAGGATGT
>CAYLZI010000070.1:0-14383 GCA_964388215.1 uncultured Anaerolinea sp. | reverse complement strand
TCGCCCGCGCCACCACGCCCGGCATCTTCATCGTCCCGCCCGCCAAAGCCGAGGAAATGTATAGCCCCGAAGTGTTTGGCAGAAGCGCGAGCGACTGGGTGATTGTGGAGTAACACAGGCAAACAAGGTGACAGTCACTTTAAAAGTGACTGTCACATGTTACTATCTCCCGAAAGGAACATTATGCAAACGATACAGCCCGAACAAGTTGGATTCTCATCCGAACGATTGGAACGCATCCCCAAAATGATGCAGACTTACGCCGAGCGGAGCGAGCTGGCCGGAACCCTGACCCTGCTCGCCCGGCGCGGGCAGGTCTTCCACTGCGCCACCACCGGCTGGATGGACATCGAGAATCAGCGCCCCATGCCCGTCGATGGCATTTTCCGCATCTACTCGATGACCAAGCCCATCACCGTGACCGCTGTGCTGATGCTGATGGAAGAAGGCCGCTTCCTGCTGGATGACCCCATTAGCAACTGGATGCCCGAATTTGGGGAAACGATGGTTTACGTTGGCGGGACTGCTGACAGCATGGGGCTGACCGACCTCACCCGCCCCATCACCATCCGCCATCTGCTGACGCATTCTGCCGGGTTGAGTTACGGCTTCGAGACCGAACATCCAGTCGATACGCTGTACCAGAAGGCCGGGGTGTTCGAGAGCAAAAGCGGGGCAGAGTTCATCGAGCGGCTGAGTGGGCTGCCGCTGGTCAACCAGCCTGGCGAGAAATTCTGGTACAGCATGGCGCACGATGTGCTGGGACATCTCATTGAACTGGTTTCCGGTCAACCGCTGGATGTTTTCTTGCAGGAACGGATTTTCGCCCCGCTGGAGATGGCCGATACCGGCTTTTGGATTCCACGCGAGAAACTGAATCGCCTGGTGACGATGTACGAACCTCACGAAGGCTTGCTGCGACCCTCCAAAGAATTGGATTTTGACCGCGCGGTCAAGCCGCCGGTACCTTCGGGGGGAGGCGGCCTGCTCTCGACGGCAGCCGACTACCTGAATTTTGCCCAAATGCTCTTGAATCGCGGCGAGTTCAAAGGCCAGCGCCTGCTCAGCCGTAAAACCTTCGAGGTGCTGACCACCCCGCACCTGCCCTTCCCGCCCGGTGAAATCGCCACCGACTTTGGCTTCAGCATGGGCCTGGGCGTGGCCGTGCTGACGGGTTTATCTCAGGGCAACCGGCGCGGGTCGCTGGGTTCCTTCGGCTGGGGCGGCGCGGCTGGCACGCGCTTCTGGGTTGACCCGCAGGAGGAACTGGTGGGCATTTTGATGGCGCAGACCATGCCCGGCTTCTGGCGCGCGCCAGAGATGTTCGAGAACCTGGCTTATGCGGCGCTGGTAGACTAACCAAGATTCCACGCTTCAGCAGCGGCTACTCCGCCTTTGCCAGGAATGGCAAAATGGCGTTTACCACTGCCCCGGATGCAGTTACCGGGGCGCTGTGGTTTGAATCAACCAGCCTATCGCGCGGGCCGGGGCGGCGCGGGGGGGCAGATATGCGGTCGTATTTGCCCCACACCATGAGCGCGGGGACATTTGGCAGTTGGAAAGGCTTGCCCGCGCCAGCCGGTAAACTACGCAGGGTGCGTTTCAATGTTTCGGGGCGACAGACGCTAATTTCGCGCATCCATTCGGCAGAGAGCGGATGTGGCCGCAGGTTGAATGCCAGGAAACGGATTAAAAAATCGAGCCGGGAGCCGCTCAAGATAAAATCCCCAATTCGGGGGCAACGTGAATCCAGCCACAGGCCGAAACGCAATCCCAAAGCGGCTGGGGCAGTCGCCTTTAACGGGCAAAGCAATACCGCCCGCTCCACGCCCTCCACATCCAGGTTCAAGTAAGATTCGACGACCCGTGAACCGCTGGAGTAACCAAGTGCGTTCCACCTTGAAAAACCGAGTTCGCGCCGCAGGCCGCGCAAACCCCGGGCGGCAGCCTGGAGGTAGTGGGCGCGGACCGGAGGCAGGTCTGAAGCGCCAATTCCCGGCAATTCGGGCATGACAAGGGTAAAATGAGGACTGAGACGCGGGCGCAGGCTGCGCCAGATGTTGAACGAAATTCCAAATCCGTGCACCAGTAAAAGCGGTGGGCCTTGCCCTTCCACTTGTACCGACAACGAGGCAATTTTTGACATGGCGAGAATCCTGATTTTTGTATCGAAAACCGGGGGCGGGCATATCAGCCTGGGCGAAGCCTTGCGTGACCTGCTAAGTGATAAACACCAGGTTGAGTTAGTTGACCCGCAGCCGCGCATCGTTCACTGGCATTATCGCGCTGTCAGCAGGCACGCGCTCTGGCTGTGGTCGCTGGAATACCGTCTGAGCAATGGCCCCCGGCGGGCGCGGCTGGCGCACACCCTGGCGCAGGCCCAGGCGCCGCTCATCATTCGCGTCATCGAGCGATTCAAGCCCGACCTGATGATGACGACTTACCCTTTCCTGGCAGATGAAGTGACAGCGGCGATGAAACTGTGGCCGCGCATCCGGCGTCCGTTTGTCATGCTGCTTTCAGACCCCGGCCCGGTGCATTCGGCCTGGCTGACAGAGCGCGACGCGGAAGCGGTTTTCGCGCCGACCCATGAAACCTTCCAGCAGGCGCTCGATGCCAAAATCCCAGCAGAGCGATTACATCTGACTGGCTGGCCAGTGCGCGGGCAATTCTATCACGCGCAAGCCGCTCGCGCCGAAACCCTGGAGCGGATGGGGCTGAACCCCGGCCTGTTTACCGCATTTATGCAAGGCGGCGGCGAGGGGGCCACCGGCTACGCAGCAGCGGTTGATAAACTGTCCGAAATTGAGGGGTTGCAAATCATCCTGGCTGTAGGAACCAATCACGCGCTCTACGAACGCTTTCGCGGGCATCGCAGCGTGCATGCCCTGCCGTTCACGAAAGAAATCGCCCGCCCAATGTCTGCCGCCGATGTAGTCATGGGCAAGGCCGGGCCAAATATTTTGCTGGAGAGCGTGACGCTTGGCAAGCCATTCATTGCGACATCCTACATTCCAGGCCAGGAAAAGCCAAATCTCGATTTCATTCGCCGCTACGGGCTAGGCTGGGTGGCGCTCGAAAGGCTGGGGCAGCGCGCCCTGTTAGAGAGCCTCATCCACCAGCCAGAGCAGTTGCGGGCCGCCCGCGAATCGGTCGAACGCTACAAGGAATGGAACACGCGCGCGGTTGGGAAAATTTCGGGACTGGTAGAAAATCTGCTGGCATAAACCAGCCGGGAAAGAAACGAAAAACATTCCGCTTGAAATCCACTACCAGCCAGCCTGGGTGCGATAGAGAATATCAATATAGCCGGTTTCTGCGCGAATAGGTGACACAGCCGCTTCGCGTGGCAGTCGGTCGCGCGGGTCGAAGGCCGTTGGATTATACCTGGCCCCGATTCCACTGCCAGGGCCAGGCTGCCGGGAGGATGGCTTCGCAGGCAACCAGCATGGCAAGTACGCCAATCAGAAGGCCAAGAACTGTGGCTGGCGGGAAAAGCAGGCCAATCGCGGCCAAACCCAGGGCAATCAAGAAGACAACCAGCGCGATGGACAGAATCAAACCGCCGATTTGCCAGCCTTTTTTCTGCGAGGCCAGGCGTACCCCGCCGATGCTGCCGCTCTGTCCATTGAGACGGTCTATCGGCTATCGTCCACGGTCGGAAACTCAAAACCACAACTGGAGAACTTATCATGTCCGACAAAAAATTCACCCCCAACTGGACCAACACCCCGCCCGCCCCTGGCTCGTACCGCTCCATCGTCAAGGAGGGGCGGCAGGGTCAGGTCAAGGTGCCATCCCGCGAATATTACGAGCAACTCAAGCGTGACCTGAAACTGGACGACAGTTACTTCACCAATAAACAGGATGGCAACCGGCCCCTCGAAGGCGTACCCGCTTCCGGGTTGAATGTTGAAATCGTCGAGCAGATTAAAGCCATCGTCGGCGCGGAAAATGTCCAGGTGGACGATTACAGCCGCGTCAAATACAGTTACGGCAAATTGGCCGAGGAAATAGTCAGCCTGAAACGGGGCGTTTTGCACGAAATCACCGGCGCGGCGATTCATCCACGCGACAAATTTGATGTACAGAAAATCATCCAGATTTGCAACGAAAAACACATCCCCGTTTATGTGTTTGGCGGCGGGTCATCCTGCAACATGGGTTTTCGCCCCGAAAAAGAAGGCGTGACGCTGGTGCTGAACACACACATGAACAAGGTGCTTGAAGTCAACGAACTGAACCACACCTGCCGCGTGCAGGCCGGATGCATGGGCCCGCAACTGGAAGATGCGCTCAACAACGCCCCGGAGCGCTTCCACACCGTGCATCGTTTCACCAACGGGCATTTCCCGCAGTCCTTTGAACTGTCCAGCGTCGGCGGCTGGGTGCTGACCCTCGGCTCCGGCCAGGCCTCGACCTATTACGGCGAACCCTACAACCTCGTCCTTGCGATGGAAATGGTCACCCCCGCAGGCGTGATTAGCACTCACGATTACACCAGCACCGCCACCGGCCCGCGCGTGCTCGATATGCTCAAGGGCAGTGAAGGCGTGTTCGGCGTGCTGGTCGAATTGACCATCAAAATTTTCCGCTACATGCCCGAAAACCGTCAGTATTTTGGCTATATGTTCAAGGATTGGGAAAGTGCGGTCAGCGCGGTGCGCGAAGTCTGCCAGGGAGAGTTCGGCCTGCCCGCCGTTTTCCGCCTGTCGGACGCCCACGAAACCGACCACGGCTTCCAGATGTATCCCCAGCCGCCGATTGTCGAAAAAGCGATTGACCTGCTCGGCTACAAACCCAAGAAACGCTGTGTGCTGATGGGCACCGTCGAAGGGGATAAAGATTTCACAAGAATGGTCAAGGGCAAAATTGCCAAAATCGTTGGCCAGCATGGCGCGCTCAGCATCGGCGGCGGGTTTGCCAAAAGCTGGGAAAAAGACCGCTACGAGTCCTTTTTGATTGGCGAAGCCATCAGCGATTACGATGTCATCATGGACACGGTCGAGACCCCAGTCAAGTGGGACAACGTCCACCACATCCACGACGCCGTGTTGGAATACGCCCACTCGGTGCCTGGCACGCTGTGCATCAGCCACATGAGCCATTTTTACCCCTACGGCAGCAACCTGTATTTCATTTTTGGCATCCAGGGCACGGTCGAGGACTACGTCAAATACCGCACCGCGCTGGTGGATGCGATGGTCAAAGCCGGCGGCTCGCCCAGCCATCATCACGGCGTGGGCCGCCTGATGCACCTGTGGATTGAAAACTTCCTCGGCAAAAACGAGATGGATGTCCTGCGCGCCCTGAAGCGTCACTTCGACCCGAACAACATCATGAACCCCGGCGCGCAACTCGGCTTGCACGTCCCCGACGAACTGAAACGCTGACCATGAACACCATGCGCCCCATTACCGACCTCCTCATCAAACCCTCCGGCCCGGACTGCAACCTGGCCTGTGATTACTGCTTCTACCTCGACAAAATGCAGTTCTACCCCACCCGCGCACCGCGCATGAGCGAAACGGTGCTGAACGCCCTCCTGCGCCAACTGCTGTCGCAACCCGTCCCGCACCTGTCCATCGGCTGGCAGGGCGGCGAGCCGACCCTGATGGGGCTTTCTTTCTACCGCAAAGCCGTCGAGCTGATGCAGCGTTACGGACGCGGGCAGGTCGTTGCCAACGGCATCCAGACCAACGGCGCGCTCTTAGACCGCGCGTGGGCAAAATTCTTCCGCGACTACCACTTTCTCGTCGGCCTGTCGCTCGATGGCCCGGAGCGCATCCACGACCACTACCGCCGCAACAAGGCCGGGAGCGGTTCGTGGCGCAAAGCCCGCGATGCCGCCCATCTCCTGCTCGATAGCGGCGTGGAAGTCAACGCGCTGATCGTGGTCAACGCCTACTCGGCCCAATTTCCCGACGCAATCTACGCCTTCCACAAGGAAAACGGCCTGCGTTTCATGCAGTTCATCCCCTGTGTGGAAACCGAGGGCGCGGGCGTGGCGGATTTCTCGGTGAGCGCGGCCAGTTACGGGGCGTTTTTGTGCCGCATCTTCGACCTGTGGCTCGCGGATTTCGTGGGCGGCTCGCCGACCACATCCATCCGCTGGTTCGAGGCGCTTTTGTTCCAGTATGCCAGGTTCGCGCCGACCGAATGCACCCTGCTCGAAACCTGTGGCAATTACCTGCTCATCGAACACAATGGGGATGTCTACCCCTGTGACTTTTTCGCCGAACCGGGCTGGAAACTCGGCAACCTGCTGGATACGCCGCTCCCGGCAATTTTCAACGCCCCGCAGCAGGCTACCTTTGGTGAGATTAAATCCACACTGCCAGCAGATTGCCGCGCCTGCGAGTGGCGCGCCCAGTGCTGGGGCGGATGCACCAAAGACCGGATGCGCAACCCCGCGCTGGATGGCCGCAACCACTTCTGTGAAGCCTACAAAATCTTCTTCCCTCATGCGGATTCCCATTTGCGGGGGTTGGTGGCGGAGTGGAAAGAGAAAACCACAAGGTAAGGGCAACCCTTCCATGCTTACCGGGACAACTTCTTGCAGGATAACCTGGCATAACTTGGTGATAGTTTGCACAGGGCGGGTCGCTCCTACACATGTAACCAAAAAGAATTTCCCATGAACCGATTCGTCGAACATCCCACCAACAAAACCTACGACATCATCATCATCGGCGGCGGAATCAGCGGCGCGGCAGTGGCGTATGAAGCCGCCTCGCAGGGCTATTCTGTTGCGCTGGTCGAAAAAGGCGATTTCGGCGCGGGGACATCGGCGGCGACTTCCAAACTGATTCATGGCGGGTTGCGTTATCTCGCCAACTTTGAACTGGGGCTGGTGCGCGAGTCGCTCAAGGAGCGCAAGACGCTCGAAAACATCGCCCCCAACTTCGTCTATCCCATGCCGTTTATTGTGCCGCTCCACAAAACCGGCATCCGCAGCAAGTGGGTGCTGGAGCCGGGCATGATTCTGTACGACCTGCTCTCCTATGACAAAGGCACAACCTGGGATAAAAGCAAACGCCTGCCCCTGCACCGCCTGCTCCCGCGCAACAAAGCCCTCGAAATGGAACCCATCATCCAGGCAGACGACCTGACCGGGGCGATTCTCTACTACGACTGCGCCAATCTCAACCCCGAGCGGCTGACGCTGGCCTTCATCAAATCGGCGGTGCGGCACGGGGCGGAGGTGGCGAACTATGCCAGGGTGGAGGATTTTGTCCGTGAAGCGGGAGCCGTTTCCGGGGTGGTGGTTCGTGACCTGTTAAACGGGAGTACGCTCGCGCTACGCGGAAAACTCGTCATCAACTGCGGCGGCCCGTGGGCAGACATCCTGCTGGGCATGGCGCACAACAAACCCGGCTCGAACCACATCCGCCGCTCGGAGGGGATACACATCGTCACGCGCAAAATCTCCAACGTCAGCGCAGCGGTCGGCGGGCTGACCCCGGATGGCCGCCCCTGCAACCTGATTCCGTGGCGCGGGCACACACTGATTGGCACCACCGACCGCGAATACATCGGCGACCCGGACAATTACCGCGTGACCCGCGAAAAAATCGAGGCGTATGTGGCCGAAGTGAACGCATCCTTTGGCAACCCGAACCTGCTGCGCTACGAGGATGTGCTCTACGCCTACGGCGGCCTGCGCCCGCTGGTGGATGACCAGACCAAAAGCGTGTACAAAACTTCGCGCAAATATGAGATTTTCGACCACGCCGCGGAGGGCCTGCCCGGCCTGGTGACGGTCGAGGGTGGCAAGTACACCACCAGCCGCAACTTGGCCGAAAATGTGCTCAAGACGGTGGCGAAAAAGTTTGGGCACAAAACGAAGTCGGTCACGGCGCAAAAGCATCTTGCCGGAAGTGAAATTGCCGACCTGGAGGCCTTTGTCGCGGCGGCGAAAGCCAAATATCCTGAATTTGCTGGCGTGGATTATCTCGCCCGCATGTATGGCACCGAACTCGACCCCCTGCTGGAGCTGGCGCGCAGTGAAAAAAGTCTGTCCGCTCCGCTCAACGCCGATGGTGAGATGGCCGCGCAAGCCCTGTACGCCACCCGCCACGAAATGGCGCGCACCCTGACGGATATTTTCATCCGCCGGACAGGGCTGGGCACGCTCGGCTATCCGGGGGATGCGGTGGCGGAATCAATTGCCAGCGTGGCATCCCGCGCGTTGGGCTGGATTCCGGCGCGGGTAGAGCGGGAGTTGGAATCCTCCAAAAAGGCGATGGTTGTGCCGTAAAAGCGCAGTCTCCGGGTCAGAACAACTCATCCAACAAAATAAAGTAGCGTATCTTCTCCCAGTCGGGTTCAAGGCCGAGCAGGCGGAAGAACAGGTCGATCTGTTGCGGCTGGTTGCCCAGATCGTGCTGGATGGAGCGTACGCAAAAGGCGATGTCGTACCATTTGTCGGCTTTGCCGCTCCTGCCCAGGTCAATCACGCCGCTGATGTGGTCGTCGGCGATGAAGATGTTGCTATCCCCGAAATCGCCGTGAGAAAAGACCAGGTCTTCGGCGGGCTGGTGCGTTTTCAGGAAGGCGTACATCGCCTGCGGGTTGTCAAAGGGGGTGTCGTTTTCCCAGTTTACGGGGTCAATATCTGCCAGGTTGTTTTTCAGCAGGTAATCCAGTTCATTCAGGCGCGTGTCAATGTCGCTGGCAAAGGGGCAGTCTGCGATGCTGATCGATTGAAATCGTTGGATACCCTCGCTGTAAATGCGAATTATTTTCTCTGGGTCGCGCCGGGTTTCGTAATAGGTGTATCCCACTTCACCGCTGGCGGCGCGCATGAGCAAGTAGTTGCTGTTTTCGTGCTGTTCAAAATGTAACACTTCGGGGATGGGCAACTTGCCCCGCAGCCACAGCATCATGTCTTTTTCGCGTTCGACATCGTAGGTGGTGCCGTGATACCGGCTGTCTGATTTTTTTAAGTAGAGAGTCTCGTTGCGCCCGATGAGTTGGTACACATGGGCAGGCGACATGCCTTCGGTGTCTTTGATGAACCGGTAATTTTTGGTCATTTCGCGCAGTTGTTTGGAAAGGATTAAGTTGGACATGGGGGCATCTTCTTGAAAATTATGCTGTGAGCGTGTGAATGTGCGTTGCACCCTGTTAAACGGGAGGGTTCAGGCGACAAGGAATCCTGTTTTATCGGTTTTAGCCAAAAATTATAATGATTACAAAAAGGATAAACGCGAAGCATCAATTGGTCAACAAAAAAATTGTACACGGAGTAAAAACACCCGGGGCAGGTGCCCGTTTTACACATCCGTGCGAGCGGCTGGTTTGAAAGCGAAGACTTGTTCGCCGAGGCCATTCACCTCGCACTTGTGGCAGTCGATGGGAATCGAGTCGTAAGGCTGGTCAGCACCAATGTTTTGCCTTGCTGGAGCAGAATCAGTTGCATATTGTCGCCGGTCAGTTGGATGGCCTGTGGAGTGGAGAAAAACGCACCCGCCCCTGGTTGGGAATTGGGCGCGCCTGGCTGGGGGCTTACACAGGCGATTTGGATGCAGCCGAATCCCTATTGGGGGTGGCCGAAAATGACCTGGATTTGTTGGATAGCCCCGCAAATCAGCGCGTGAAGCGCTCGATGCCCTGAACGAATCGAACCCCATGCTCTGCTGTCTTGCCGCCACCGTGTTGGGGTTGAAGATTGCGCCAACAAGCACCGCAGCCCCCTGCTTGGGCTGTCCATTACCCAGGTTTTCCTGGCACAGGGAAAAATTGAAAAAAGCCCTGGAAATAATTGGCTCAACGCTGGAAAGGCTGGCAATGGGCGAGAACATCTACCATCGAGTAAGGGTTCTCGCCTGGCAGGCGCTGGCCTACTATCAAATGGGCGACAAAGCCAGGGCATTTTCGGCGCTGAATCAGGCGTTCATCATTGCCGAAACACAGGGGCGCGTCCGCAGTTTCTTTGTCGCGGGCCGCGCATTCGCGCTTCTCTTATGAGTATAACGTTGCAGCCAATCACCTTGGCTCGGTGTCCTTATAGGCAACATCGACCGCCTTCACGCTGATTGCGTTATAAGCCGCCCGCAACTGCGACTCCAGCCCCGGCGGCGGAACAAAAGCCGCTTCGCCGAGCCGCTTGAGCAGGGGCATTTCAATGGTTGGAGGCCGAATCACAACGGAGAATCCTTCCAGCGGGGTCGCGCTGCGAAAATCCCAAAAGTGGGAAACCTGCTCTTCGAGCGGAATCACGATTTCGGCTTCTTCCGGCTCTTCAGCGGAATCCACATCCCCGGCACGGCGCTGACGCAGGGCAGACATTACCTGCTCCTGGGTGCGCCCCCGCAGGCGGAAAATCAGGAACGGGTCTTCATCGAAACGCTCACCCAGGATGTAATGCGTGGCGGCAATATGTTTGCACGGGTTGGCCGGGTCGGGGCAGGAGCAACCGGTTTGCAAATCGGCGCGTCGGGATGGAAACAGGCTAACCCTGGCCCGTTCAAACGCCGATTCAATATCTTGCGGCATCTCCCCGGCCAGCAGTTGCGCCATGAAAATGGCCTGCTCCGCGAGCGCATCAAAGACTTTCTCCCATTCAGAATCTGAAAGCGGGGCAATCTGGATTTTGATTTTATATGGCGTGGAACGTGACCCCTGGACTTTCGCCGCAATCCCATCTTTGGTTTCTTCAATTGAAAGCACCTGGCCCTTACGGGCATAACTGCGCCCGCGCGTCAGCCGCCCGGAATCCAAGAGTCGCTCCAACGCCGCAATCCAACGCTGCGCCCACCAGTTTTTGGCAAACGCCCCGCGCTGGCTGCGAGCCTTGATGCCATCCTTGGCCTGTTTGGGTTTGGAAGGCTTGTAGTAATCATCATAATCTTGCCACGACATATTGACCTCGCTCAAACTGCATTATCGAACCGCGATACCCCCTGCGGGGCACTTAGACCGCCAAGAGCGCCAAGAAAACCTTATTTTCCTTCGTGCTCTTTGTGCCCTGCGTGGTTAAGGGTTTTTTTACCTGCGTAAAGAAACCACTCGCCGCAACTCATCCGTGCTCATTTCTGTCAACCAGTTCTCGCCGGAACCCATCACAGCCTGCGCCAGGCCCTTTTTGGACTCAATCATGTCATCAATCATCTCCTCCAGCGTGCCGGTGGTGACGAATTTATGCACCTGCACGTTGCGCTTCTGCCCGATGCGGAAAGCCCGGTCAGTGGCCTGGTCTTCGACCGCCGGGTTCCACCAGCGGTCAAAGTGGAAAACGTGATTGGCGCGGGTCAGGTTCAGGCCGGTGCCGCCCGCCTTCAGCGACAGGATAAAAATTGGCGGGGCATTCTCATCCTCCTGGAAGCGTTTCACCATCGCGTCGCGCGCCTTCGCCGGTGTCCCGCCGTGCAGAAATTGGGTCGCCGCTCCAAACGCCCTCGGCAGGTAATCGGCCAGCATCTCGCCCATCTCGGCGAATTGGGTGAAAATCAGCGCCCGGTCACGCTCCGCCAGGATTTCCTCCAATAGTTCGCCCAGCCGCTCCAGTTTGCCGCTGCGATTATCCAGCGATACATCTGCCGCTCCTTTCCCGACCTGGTGCAAATACTGCACCGGATGGTTACAAATCTGCTTCAACTGCATCAGCATACTCAGCACCAGCCCGCGCCGCTGCATCCCATCTTCTTCCTCAATGCGCTTCATCACATCCTGCACCGCCGCCTCGTAGAGCGTCGCCTGCTCCTCGGTCAGCGTGCAGTAAACCTTCGTTTCCACTTTTTCCGGCAAATCCGAAATCACGCGCGGGTCAGTCTTGACGCGCCGCAGGATGAACGGCGTGGTCAGCGTTTTCAACTGCTCCAGCGCGGCCTTATCCTGGTAACGCTCAATCGGCAGGGCAAAATTCTCGCGGAAGGCCTTGCGCGCGCCCAGGTAGCCGGGGTTTAGGAAGTGCATAATTGACCACAACTCCGAAAGCCGGTTTTCCACCGGCGTGCCGGTCAGCGCAATCCTAAAATCGGCCTCGATTTTGCGGATGACCTGGGTCTGCTTGGTTTCCGGGTTTTTGATATTCTGTGCCTCGTCCAAAATCACGGCCTGCCATTGGATGGATTGGATGGATTCGGCATCCAAACGCGCCACCGAATAACTGGTCAGCACCACATCCCGGTCTTTTATCGCTTCGCGGAACGCTTCGCCCCTCAGCCTGTCTGCGCCCCGATGGATGTATGTTTGCAGCCCTGGCGCGAATCTGCCAATCTCCCGCTCCCAGTTGGTGACCACCGAGGTCGGGGCAATCAGCAACGCTGGGGGTTTCTCCCTCTCCCCGCGGGAGAGGGCCGGGGCGAGGGCTTCCTTTTCGCGCACCAATAGAGAAATCGTCTGGATGGTTTTTCCCAGCCCCATATCATCCGCCAGGCAGGCGCCCATGCCCCACTGCCGCAAAAACGAAAGCCACGAATAGCCGTACTGCTGGTACGGGCGCAATTGGCCGATTAATCCTTCCGGCTGCGGTAAAACTTCCAGTTTTTCAGACTGCGAGAACCTTTCCAGCCACTCTTTCAGCCAGCCGTCCGATTCGACGCCATCAATGGGCAGCCCACCCGCTGTGGCCTCGCCGCCCAGCCCCATCCGCATCGCTTCGAGCAGCCCTATCTCACCTTCAAAGTGTTTCTTGTCCCAGAATTTAATCGCCGCGTCGATTTGCTCGGCATCCAGCGTCACCCACTGCCCGCGGATTTGCACCAGCGGCGACTTGAGTTTCGCCAGCGCCCGGAATTCTTCCTCAGTCAATTCGGTTTCACCGAGCGAGAGTTTCCACTGGTAACTGACCAGGTGCTCCAACGACATGCGGCTGGGCGCGCCTTTCTCGTTCTTGGACTTCATCTTGACCTTGACACCCAGCCGCGCCCCCTTCTTGTTCCACCAGGGCGGGACGAGGATGCCAAAGCCTGCGCCTTCCAAAATCGGGGCAGTTTCGCGCAGGAAGGTGTACGCGCCACCGGTATCCACAGCCAGTTCGGTTGGTTTTTTCCCTTTCAGGCTCTCACCAATGGCCGGGAACAACCGCGCCGCGTAGCCCAGGCCGGTTAATAGTTTCTCCTGTGGCTGTTCAAATCGCTGACCAAGATGGGTGAGCGCGCCTTTGGTCTTTTTCCAGACTTCTTCGGCGGGAATCAACAAACTGGGGTCATCTTTCGCCTGGATGAGATAGTGCAGTTGCCAGGGCTGGGTCTGGAGCGCGGGCGATTCCAGCCGGAAGGCGATGCGGAAGGCGGCATCCCCGGCGATGTGCAGGTTGCGCATCCAGGCGCGGTGGCCGGAGGTGAGCGTGTACATCTGGTTGGGAGTCAGTTTCACCGCGCCGTCGGGTGAAAATAGTGATTCAATCCAGCGGTGGGCGGGTTCATCATTGCCGCGATAAAACTTGGGGGCAACGGCCCGGCCCCAGACGCGGGCGAGTGAGTCGCAGAAGGTGTTGATGAAGCCAGTGAGTAATTGACAGGGAGATTCCCCTCTCCCTGTGGGAGAGCGGCCAGGGGTGAGGGCGGCGCGGCAGATGGGCGGCATGGCCTCGGTCAGTTGCGCCAGGCGCGTTGCATCTTTGGGCGAATCCAAAACCGGCAACCAGCGGGCGGAATTGTTTTCAAGGGTGGGAACGAGTTTCTGCGCGGCCAGGGTTTCCAACACCAGGCTGGCAACCAGGCTCCAGTAACGGAAGGCAGGTGACGGGGCGTAAGTTACGGTTGAACCAGGCTGGGGCGTAGAAAAATCCAATAAAACGGCCAGCGCCGCTTCGGGCGGGCAAAAGATTCCATCCACCACAAAAGGGGCGAGGGTTGGGCTATTGGTTTCGATGTCCCAATTATGAACCAGTTGTGGCGAAGGTAGCGGAATGCCCCTGACGGCGGGCAGTTGCAGGGCAATTCTGCGTTTTTCGCCGAAGAAAGTAGGCGCAACACTGAACGGATGCGGTTTGGGCTTCGGGGTTTCCGCCATCCGCCCGCGTTGGGGCTTGGGCGCGGAAAGGTCGCTGGTTTCGGCCCAAAAAGTCAGGCCGGGTTCGTTGGGGGAGTAGTGGGCGTGAAGGATTTGCATAAGTTTTAGAATAACCCCGTTTGCACGAGCGGCTTCCCTGCGCCGGTGGACATGAGAAGGGATGAGAGAGTACCTGCAATAACACAATCATACCGCAAATCATCCCAATCAAAAACTCCCCGAATAAAGTTCGGAGAGGCAGCGAAAAGATTTTGCCTGGCAACAATTTTGCGGTAAGATAGGCTCACTCCTCAAGCCGCGATGACCAAGAAAACCCAGCTCGGTAAACTTCCCCCGCTCTACGATTTTTTCCTGAATCCATAATCAGATGCCCGCTTTAGCCGTTGTCCGCAGTGCGAAGGCAAGACGGGGCAAAAGAAAG
>CAYLZI010000069.1:0-14393 GCA_964388215.1 uncultured Anaerolinea sp. | reverse complement strand
GCGGAGCTCGCGGCGCTGGAGGCGAAACTCTCGAAGGCGCGGCGGGTCAAGGAAGGCATGATGCAGGAGTTGTTGACCGGCAGGGTGAGGCTGGTCTAATGTCATTGCGAGCCGCTCTTTGGCGAAGCAATCCCCGATTAAACGGTGGGCACCATTCGAGCGGACTGGCTCTGCTTAACAGGGGATTGCTTCGTCGCAAAGTGCGCTCCTCGCAATGACAGTGTTACAGGAGATTGCTTCGCTGTCGCTCGCAATGACATAAAGGATGAATATGCGCGAACGCCAATATTGCGTCTACATTATGACCAACGCCCACAACACCGTGCTCTACACCGGCGTCACCAACAACCTGCAACGCCGGGTGCTGGAGCATCGCGCAGGCAAAAGCGGCTTCACCAAACGCTACAACGTCACCAAACTGGTCTATTACGAATGCGGCGAGGATGTCAACGCGGCCATTGCCCGCGAAAAGCAAATCAAAGGCGGCTCGCGCCAGAAAAAGCTGAACCTGGTCAATGGGCTGAACCCGGAGTGGAACGATTTGTACGAAGAATTGTTTGGATGAATGTCATTGCGAGCCGCCTGTTCTTGGCGGCGAAGCACGTGTACCCGAAGCGCAGCGGAGTGGTAATCCCCGGCGAAACGGAACCAACCCGCTCGAACGGCGCGCACCGTTTAATCGGAGATTGCTTCGCTATCGCTCGCAATGACAGCGCGAGCAATAACAAAAATCCCCATCTGACCTAAAAAGCATCTGACGCAGAACGCCAGACTTCAGTCAGACAGGGCAATTTGTAATCTTGTTTTATCCGATTAGCCTGTCCATTTGTCAAATTTTTCAGGAGCGTACATGAGCGATGTCAACCGCCCCGAGCGCGAAACCCAAAAGCGGGTGATTGCCCTGTTCCGCAACGAACTGGGCTACCGCTACCTGGGCGACCGCACCGACTTCGACAACAGCAACATCTGGGAAGAGCATCTCAGCGCCTATCTCAGCCGCTGCGGCTACAGCGCGGCCCAAATCAACGCCGCGCTCACCCGTCTGCAGCGCGAAGCCGATAACCGCAACCGCTCGCTGTATGACAACAACAAAGCCATCTACAGCCTGTTGCGCTACGGCGTGCCGGTCAAGGTCGAGGCGGGCAACGTCACCGAAACGGTCAAACTCATCAACTGGGAACAGCCGGAGCAAAACGATTTCGCCATCGCCGAAGAAGTCACCCTGCGCGGCAATCACGAGCGCCGCCCCGACCTGGTGCTGTACGTCAACGGCCTCGCCATCGGCGTGCTGGAACTCAAGAAAAGCAGTGTCAGCATTGGCGATGGCATCCGCCAGAACCTTTCCAATCAACAGCCGGAATTCAACGCCTGGTTTTTCAGCACCGTCCAGTTGGTCATGGCGGGCAACAACAGCGAAGGCTTGCGCTACGGAACCATCGGCACCGAGGAAAAATACTTCCTGACCTGGAAAGAAGACGAGCAGGACAACACCGGCTACAAACTCGACAAATACCTGCGCAAACTGTGCGACAAGCGCCGCATCACTGAGTTAATGCGCGATTTTGTGCTGTTCGATGGCGGCATCAAAAAACTGCCGCGCCCGCATCAATATTTCGGCATCCAGGCCGCTCAGTATCACATCCGCCAGCGCCAGGGCGGCATCATCTGGCACACCCAGGGAAGTGGCAAAAGCATTGTCATGGTCCTGCTCGCCAAATGGATTTTGGAGAACAATCCCCACGCCCGCGTTGCCATCATCACCGACCGCGATGAGTTGGACAAACAAATCGAGCGCGTCTTTGCCGAGGCGGGCGAAACCGGCATCAAACGCACCACCAGCGGGCGCGAACTAATGCGCCTGTTGGGGCAAGCCACCCCGCGCCTGATGTGCTCGCTCGTCCACAAATTTGGCCGCCAGGGGGTGGATGACTTCGAGGCTTTCATCCAAGACCTGCAAAGCCAACCCAGCCCGGCGGTGGGCGAAATCTTCGTCTTTGTGGATGAATGTCACCGCACCCAGAGCGGCAAACTGCACCGCGTCATGAAAGCCATGCTCCCCAGTGCGGTCTTCATTGGCTTCACCGGCACGCCGTTGCTGAAAAAAGACAAACAAACCAGCCTGGAAGTCTTTGGCGGCTACATCCACACCTACAAATTCAGCGAAGGCGTGGCCGATGGCATCGTGCTCGACCTGGTCTACGAAGCCCGCGATATTGACCAGCGGCTGACATCGCAAAAAAGCGTGGATGAATGGTTTGAACTGGTTTCCAAAGACTTGAATGAATGGCAAAAAGATGAACTCAAAAAGCAGTGGGGTACGAAGCAGGCCGTGTTGAGTTCGGAATCTCGAATGCGCAAGGTTATTCAAGACATTATTCTGGATTTTCGCAGACGTCCGCGCCTGTCCAATGGCCGCGGCAACGCCATCCTGGTCGCTTCCAGCATCTACGAAGCCTGCAAATATTTCACGCTGTTCCAGAAAACGCCCTTCAAAGGCAAGTGCGCGGTGGTCACGTCCTACAATCCGCAAACCCGCGACATCACCCTCGAAGAAACCGGCGCCAACACCGAAACCGACAAGCAATTCATCTACAACACCTACACCGAATTGCTCGAAGCCGTCGAAGCCCGTCCCGGCATGTCCAAAACCGAAACCTACGAAGATGATGCCAAGGCGCGCTTCACCCGCGAACCGGCCAACATGAAGTTGCTGATTGTGGTGGATAAACTGCTGACCGGCTTCGACGCCCCGCCCTGCACCTATCTCTACATTGATAAATCCATGCAAGACCACGGCCTGTTCCAGGCCATTTGCCGCGTCAACCGCCTCGACGGCGAAGACAAAGACTATGGCTACATCGTGGACTACAAAGACCTGTTCCCCAAGGTCGAAAACGCCATCGCCGTCTATACCTCCGAGCTGGATCACAGTTCCGGCGGCGCAGACCCGGAAGTTTTGCTCAAAGACCGCCTGCAAAGAGGCCGCGAACGGCTCGAATCCGCCCTCGAAACGCTCTCCCTGCTCTGCGAACCGGTTGCCCCGCCAATGGGCGATCTGGAACACATCCACTATTTCTGCGGCAATACCGAAATTCCCGAAGACCTGCTCGAACACGAACCCCAGCGCGTCGCGCTCTACAAAGCCACCGCCTCCCTGCTGCGGGCATACGCCAACCTGGCTGACGAGCTGGAGCAGGCAGGCTATGCCGCCGCCGAAATTACGCGCATCAAACAGCAGGTCGAGCACTACCTGCACCTGCGTGAAATAATCCGCATGGCCAGCGGTGAAATGCTTGATCTCAAGCCTTTTGAAGCCGATATGCGCCACCTGATTGATACTTATATCGAAGCAGACGAACCGCGCAAAATCTCGCCCTTCGACAACATGGGACTGCTGGAGTTGATTGTCAACAGCGGCATCGCCGAAGCCATCAACCAGAAAATGGGCGGGCTGAAAGGCAACCGCACCGCCATCGCCGAAGCCATCGAAAACAACGTGCGCAGCAAAATCATCCGCGACCGCCTGACCGACCCGGCCTTCTACGAGCGCATGTCCACCCTGCTGGATGAAATCATCGCCGCCCGCAAAGCCAAAGCCATCGAATACGAAGAATTCCTGAAACGCATTGCCGAAATTGCCAAGCAGGTTGAAGCGGGCCGCGCCGACAGCACCCCAGAGCGGCTCAATACACCGGGAAGGGTTGCCTTGTGGAGCAATCTTGGCCAAAATGAAGATTTGGCGCTCAAAATCGATGAAGCCGTCAAAACCGCTCGCCCCGACGATTGGCGCGGTGTCCAACCGCGTGAGCAGGTCATCAAGCGCGCTCTTTATGCTATCTTGCAGGACGTGAACGAAGTCGAGCGCATCTTCAAGATTATTTTTCAACAGCACGAGTATTAATCGAGATGACAAAAGTTTTCGTAAGTGCGGTGCGATATAATCGCCGCAAAGGAGATTGAAATGATGACCAACCAGGAACTCCTCAGCCGAATAACCATCAATCCCAACATTGCTTTTGGAAAACCCACCATTCGCGGCCTGCGCTATTCCGTCGAGTGGCTGCTGGAAACCCTAAGTTCGGGCATGAGCAACGAAGAAATCCTTGCTGATTACGAAGACCTTGAACTTGCAGATATTCAAGCAGCCTTGGTATACGCGGCGCGCTTGAGTCAAGTCAAGCGCATGAGCCTGGTTGCTGCATGAACTTTCTCATTGACGCCAATCTGCCGCGCCGCCTGGCTCGCATCTTCCAGGAACACGGGCATAATGCTATCCACACGCTGGATTTGCCCAGGAGGAACGCTACTCCTGACACAGACCTGTTGGATTATGCCGATAAAAATGATTGCGTGATAACCACAAAGGATTCCGATTTCAGCACATCGTTTTGGATTCAAAATCGCCCCAACAAGCTACTGATCATTTCTACCGGCAATATCAAAAACACAGAACTCGAAACGATCTTGATCGCTAATTTTGGCCAACTCATTGCGTCCTTATCGGAAAATCGTTATGTTGAACTTACGCGCGAATACGTGATCGTTCATGCCTGATTTGAAGATGTGAGGAGTGGGTTGCAAACCAACCACCAGCAAATTGAAATCGGCGGCATCCCGGTCGATGTCGTTTTCAAAGCCATCAAAAACATCCACCTGAGCGTTCATCCGCCCACAGGCCGGGTGCGCATTTCCGCGCCAGAGCGCATGAATCTCGAAACCCTGCGCGTCTACGCCATCTCCAAGCTGGACTGGATCAAAAAACAGCAAACCCGCCTGCAAGCGCAAGCCCGCGAAACCCGCCGAGAATACCTCGACCGCGAAAGTCATTTCGTCTGGGGGCGGCGCTACCTGCTCCAGGTGCTTGAACTGCCCCAGGCGCCCACCGTCCAACTCAAGCACAAAGAACTGACGCTCACTGTTCGCCCCGGCAGTGACGAGAACAAACGCGCCGAATCGCTCTCCGCCTGGTATCGCTATGAACTGCGCCGGGCTATGGAGCCGCTCTTCGAGAAATGGCAGGCGCAGATGGGCGTGCAAGCCAACCAGGTGATTGTCCGCCGGATGAAAACGAAATGGGGCAGTTGCAACCCGCACACCCGCAACATCCACCTGAACAGCGAACTGGCAAAAAAACCGCCCGAATGCCTGGAATACATCATCGTCCACGAACTCACCCACCTGCTCGAACCGACCCACAACGAGCGCTTCGTCGCCCTGATGGATCAATTCATGCCCCAATGGCGCCACCGCCGCGAAGAACTCAACCGCGCCCCGCTGGGGCATGTAGAGTGGGAGTATTAGCCAATCCCACATCTGGCTTACAACATCCCCGCCGCCCTCTCCAGGTCCTCCTCGTTCGGCTGGGTGTAGCGGGCGGTGGTATCCAGGCGGCTATGCCCCAAAAAAGTGGCGGCCGTCACCAAATCCACCTGCGGGTTGCGCACCAATCGGGTCGCCACCGTGTGCCGGAACGAATGCGGGCTGACATGCTCCACCCCCGCCTCGGCGGCATATTTTTTGACGATGCTCCAGATGGCGTAAGGCGTCATTGCCTTTTTCAAGCGGGATAAAAACAGGGGCGCGGACTCCCCTTCGCCTGATTCCGTTTCAAGAAACTCTCTCAATACCTCGGCGGCGCGTTCGTGAACAGGCACCCGCCGCGTTTTCTTACCCTTACCCATTCGCACCGTCACCCAGCCGGTCTTGCCCCTCAGTTCCACATCCAAGCGCAAAAGCGCCGCCGCTTCTGAAACCCGCAACCCGGTCGCGGCCAACAATTCCAGAAGGGCCCAATCGCGTAAATTGTCTTTGCGCGCCCGGCGCAGGATTCGCTTGACATCCTCTTCCGCCAGAGCTTTGGGCGCCAGGGCCTGCTGTTCTATCCCTTTCAACCGCCGGGTGGGGTCTTCCGTTACGAGGCTTTTCTCTACCGCAAAAGCAAAAAAAGCCTTCAGCGAAGAAATCCGCCGGTTGACGGTGGCCGGTTTGAAGTCCTTCTCGGCCTGGTTGCGCCACTCCTGCAAGTCGCGCCAGTCGGCATCGGAGGGCGAAAATGGCTCCCCGGTGGCCTGCGCGAACCAATTCATGAAATGGCGCATATCCGAAAGATGCGCCCGAATCGAGCGCGCCGAAGCATCCCGGCTTTGCAGCCAGGTTTTGAAGTTATCCAGCATCATATTATCTTGGGTAGCGTTTTGTACAAAATCACCGTTTTTGGCCTGAAATCGGCCTGAAATGGGCTGTTTTAGCAATAAACGTCCGAAGGTTGCCGGAAACAACCAAAATTTCTCGCAAAAACCTTCGGGACGGTGCTTGTAATTTTATTGCCAATAAAGTCTATTGTTATCTATTGTTTTGCAACAACACAGGCTTATTTTTCTAAGTGGGTTTGAAGTGCAGGCAAAGCATTTTGTAGTGACGAATGTCCGCCGAAGTCATACTGTATCCATGTTGAAATTTTTCACAATCGCCTATATACTAATAACATCATGTTAAACATTGCGCGGGGGAATGTATTAGCCCTCAGAACAGGACAAGGCATGAAAAAACTCGAAATAACTTTGGAAATGGTTACGCCCATGTTGTTAGGTGGCGCAGAGGCCAAATCATCACCGCCCGAGTTGCGTCCGCCTGCTTTTCGGGCGGCCATGCGCTACTGGTTCCGGGCAACAGCCGGTGGCGTGATTGGCGATGCAAACCTTGATGGGTTACATCAACTCGAAACAGCAGTCTTTGGCAGCCCGGAGGTTGGATCGCCGGTTTCTATCAGCCTGGGTGGGAATTTGGCTCATTCATTACAGCCCATCTTGCCGCATGAGCCGAATAGTGACAGGAGGGAGGCATTTAGTAGTTTCCAACAGTTCCAACTGGTAATGCGCGGGAGACCAGGGACAGATGAGTTGATTTGGGGTAATGCTTGTCGAGCGCTAAACCTGGCTCTTTTGTTTGGCGGGGTGGGGCTTCGTTCTCGGCGCGGGTTCGGCAGTTTGCGAGTTCTTGAATCATCTGATAAATCTGTACCTGTCACCCCAATTACATTTGAGAAAGACCGTTGGGCCAAGCGCACGATAGTAATTGCCCAGGCAGCTGCTGAATGGATCAGGGAATTGGCCACCCGATTGAAAATCCCGATCACTGGCTTACCAAGTTGTCCAACCAACTTTCCCTGCGCAGCCAAAGATGCCCTGGTGCGCATTGTTCCTCTGGGAGAATCCAATCCTGACGAAAGCCTGGAATCCTTGATGAGTGTTATGCGCCAGGTGAACTGGTTGGGCGGAATTTCCCCACGCCAAAGTTCCCCACTTTGGATGCGCGTTTTCTGGGCCGATGACAAGTACCATTTGCTATTGTGTTTGCTCCCGTCCAAACTGGCAAGAGGTGCACAGGATTACGATGAAGTAAAAGCATTCCTGGATCGGAAATTTCCAGGGACAGATTTGTCTATTCCAGGATGGAACGTATGACAGACTCTCTCTTGATTTTTACTTTTAGCCCAGTGCAATCTTTTATTGCCGAAGCCAGGCGCGCGGCAGATTTGTATACTGGCAGCCAGATTTTGGTGGAATTATCGCGGGCTGCGGCTTCTGCAATTGGTTGGGAAAAAATCATTTACCCAGCCAGCCGCGAAGACATCCCCAACCGGCTGGTGGCAAAAATTCCGGACGATGCGGAGAGGGTAGCCAACAGAGCAAAAACGGCTTTGTTGAAGGTCTGGAACGAAATTGCCAACAGCGCAATTGGTCCCAAAAGCGATTTTGCCGCGTTAGTTCCATCCCATGACCCGGTTTGGAAGGCGATTTGGGAACGTCAGATTGCGGCGGAATATTTATGGGAAATCTTTTGGGCCAGCGTTGAAATCAGCGATGGGGCTTACCAGGCCGCCTACCTGAACGCCGAGCGCATGCTCCTGGCCCGGAAGTTCAATCGTAGCTTTGCGCAGGTGGAAGAACCAGGCTACCCAGACAGCTTGAGCGGGAAGCGCTCTGCCCTGCATACCAGCCAAAAAGACGGCAAGAGATTTTGGGAAAGCGAATCAATTGCCCGCTCCAAGCTTGTTCCAGTTCAAATCCGGCCCAACGGCCAGGAACGTCTGGATGCCTTTGGGCTGGTGAAGCGGTTTAGCTACATCAGCACTCAAAAGAAGGTCGAGCCGTTTAAACACTTTCCATCCACAAGCAGCATTGCCAGCGCTGATTTCCTCGAGGCGGTTAATGAGTTACCTGCCTTGATGGGGTACCAGCGCGCTATCACCGCGCTCTTGCCAGACTACAAGTACGAAGTGCGAGAACGCGGTAAAAGCCACTGGCTTTTTGACGGCGACTTGTTCTATCCTGAGACGTTGACGACGCAACGCCTTGAGAATGACTATGGCCTTACGCTCAACGGAAATAAGCATTTGTTGACAGACGCAAACAAGCAATTGAGCCAATTATATGCAGCTGCCAGAGAGGTTAAGAAGAGCCAGAAAGATAATATCGCTTTTCGCTCCCGCCCATCGCCTTATTACGCAATTATCAAGTTAGACGGTGATGACATGGGCGACCATATCAAAGAGTGCCAAACTGCCACAGAGCATGAAACCTTTAGCCGGCAAATTGCCAATTTCTCACAGGAAGTGCAAGAAATCGTACGGCGCAATTTAGGGGCTGTTATTTACAACGGCGGCGATGATGTGTTAGCCATGACACCGCTCTCAACTGCCTTCAAAACAGCCGGTGAACTGGCCAAAGCTTTCTATAAAACCACCGAAGGTAAGGTTACGGCCTCCGCCGGAATTGCAATAACCCATCACACCTCCCCGCTTGGCGCAGCTCTGGAAGCAGCCCGCAAGGCCGAGGGGCTGGCGAAAGATGTGGACGGAAAAGATGCCGTTTGCGTGTACTTGCTGAAGCGCAGCGGCGAACCAGTACAAATGGTCACCCATTGGAACGATGAAGCCGGACTTTTATCCGTTTTGGCAGGGCATTTCGCCTCTGGCAGTTTGGCCTCGAAGTTTGTGTACGAGGTGATTACTGATGCTTATGCGGGGAGCGGTTTAGTGCTTGAGGCTCAAAAAGCGCTCCTGAAACGGTTGCTGAAGCGTCATTGTGATAAAGCCAACCAGGCCGAACTGCTTACAAAATTGGAACCCTGGTTGGGAAAAATTGGGCTGGCCGAACTGGGCAAGTGGCTGGCGCTGGCCCGCTTTGTGGCCCAGGGAGGTGATGAATGAACAACCTGTTTCTCGAAGCACAGGATGTCTGGTTGTTCCGTGATGGGCGGCCGTTTGATGCGGGGAGCGCTCATCGTGCGGAGAGTCTATTTCCGCCTTACCCATTTACAATCCAGGGGGCCATTCGCTCACACCAACTGGTGCTAAATAAGGTTGATTTAACCAACCGCGAGGCTGTGAAAGCAATGGTTGGCGAATCGGTTGCGTTTCCGGCGGTTTCGAACTTGGGCGGTTTGAAATTACACAGCACGCTGGTGGCTCGTCGGAATGAAACCGGGCAGATAGAGCGCTTGTTTCCGCTGCCAGCTGATGTTTACTGGAAAAAGGATGGCGGTGTGCAAGCCGCTCAATTGCAAGATGGAGTTTTATTGCCGGGTGCAGAGGCAGGCAAACCCACCGGGTTGCGCTGGTTGACCCAGGAAGATTTGTTGGCGTGTCTGACTGGCCACCCAATCTCAAAGGCCCAACAGGTGGATGTTTTTGAACGCGAAAATCGCTTTGGCATTGGCCGAAATGAGGCCTGGGTTGCAAAACAAGGCTTGCTTTATGAAGCTGGGTTCATCCGACCCGCTGAGGGGGTTGGCCTGCTGGTTGAAATGGAAGGGTATGCCGAATCGGACTGGCAGCAGGGGCTTTTGCAACTAGGTGGGGAAGGCCGCGCAGCGCGCTATCGCCAGGTGCAAACTGTTGCCTGGCCGGCTGTTCCGCAACCTTTGCCCGCGCGCTTCAAAATATATCTGGGTACACCTGCTTATTTCAAAAACGGTTCACAACCAACCACCTGGAGCAATTTCTTTGATGGCCAGGTGAAACTGCTGGCGACTGCAGTTCGTGGCTATGAGACCATGGGCGGCTTTGACTGGGGTAAAGATCCCGAAAGCCACGAAGCCCATCGTAGTTCGCGGCGTTTTGTGCCAGCAGGCAGTGTTTATTACTTTGAAAACCTGTCTGGGGCAGCCTTGAAAACCAACTTCTTGACCGAATCTGGAGCCGAGCTTGGCTTCGGGCGGTTCATCGTCTCACCTATCCAGGAGGAATAACCATGTACGAAGCTAAATCTATGATGTTCTTATGCGTTGAAACCCCGCTCCATGCCGGAACGGGCCGCTCCCTTGGGACGGTGGATTTGCCCATCCAGCGCGAGCGCACGACAGGGTATCCAATGGTGCAGGCTAGCAGTGTCAAGGGGCGCTTGCGCGCCGAATCGAAAACCCTGGTTGGCAGTGCGGACGAGTGGCTGACGATTTTTGGTCCGGAACAGGATAGCAAGGAAGAAGGAAAACGCTCGTCCGATTTTGGGGGCGCGCTTTCCACCGGCGATGCGCGGGTGCTGCTCTTCCCGGTGCGTTCTCTCGCCGGCGTGTTCGCCTGGGTGACCAGCGTGGATGCGTTGGCGCGTTTCCAGCGTGAGGCCATTGCCCTGGAGCTGAGACTGGATGCTGGGGCAAACGGTAAATTTAGCCTGCCAGCGGCTCCGATCGGCAACCAGGCGATAATTGGACACAGCTCCGATTTGAAAGCGGATGCCACGAATGTGGTGCTGGAAGAATTCAGTTTTGCTGCGCAAAGCCAGACTTTGGATGACCTGGCAAAGTGGCTGGCGAACCATGCGTTGCCCCAAACCCCCGAATACGCCTATTGGCGTGCTAACCTGCCTAAAAAATTATGTATTTTGCCCGAGAATGCCTTCCGCGATTTTGTGCTTTACGGAACCGAAGTGCAAACCCACATCGCACTTGACCAGGATACAAAAACGGTCAAGGACGGCGCCCTGTGGACCTCGGAAAGCCTGCCGGTCGATACGGTCTTGTTTGCACCGGTGCAGGCCACCCCGCCGCGCAACCCCAGTAAGCCCGCCAGCGTGGATGAGGCCGCCAAAATCCTGAAGAAAGTGACCGACCTGGAAGCGACAATGCCACGGATGCATTTAGGCGGGGATGAAACCACCGGGCAGGGTGTGGTGGCTGTGCATTTCGTTGTGGGAGGTGCAGAATGATGCATCAGAATAACAATCTTCCGCCCCAGCAATCCCTTGAGCAAGAACGCGCCAAATTTGCCTGGGATTCTATTCGGCAGGTCGGTAACGACAGCAAAAAAGAATATGGCAGCCTGGTCAAACGCGCCCCGGCAGATATCCAGGTCAATGGTCTCGGCCAAACCCTGGCCTTCTGGCGAGCCAAGGGCTATAAAAATGGACATCCGCAAAACAAAGCAGATGACCAACTTTTGGAGCATGTTTGCTCATGGCTGGTCAAGCCGGAGCGAGGCCTGGGGATTGCCAGCAATCAGCCAACGAACGGAAACAAGGTGCTTTACTGGATTGCGCACACCGCCAACTCCGATCAATATCGGCGCGCCACCAGCGAGGCGATTGCTTATTTGTTGTGGCTAAAGCGCTTTGCCGAAGCTGAGTTCGGTTCGGAGTAAGAGGAAGTGGCCTATGCCAACTGAATACCCTATTCCGTTAAGCAGCAAAAATGCCTTTGAGGGCCTTTCGCCTGGGGTCAAACGCAACCCCGGCCTGATTTTTGAGCGATTTGTGCCTGACACTCAGGAAATTCGTTATGATGGATCGAACCGTGACGAGCCTGCCAAGAAAAAAGGTTTGAAAAGTGTTGAAAAAGCAGCGACCCTGGCCGATACCAACCTGCAAAAAGCCTGGTATGCACGTTGGAAAGAGACCGTGCGACGAGGTCATGCCGAACCCTTTGCGCTCAGTACCCAGTGGCGATTAATTGCTGGTTTGGGGCGAAAAGGCGCGCTGGAGGTCGGTTTTACCTTCAATCGCTATGGATTCCCTTATCTGCCAGGTAGCGGCGTCAAAGGCCTGGCGCGGGCGGCAGCGCTGGCAACTCTGGCCGAAGCGTTGTCTGAAGAAAAGCTGGCATTGTTGGCGAAAACGGTCTCAGTAAAAGAGAATAAAACTATCGGGGAGTTAAACGCGCTCAACCTGGCCCTGTCGCGCGAAGAACTGAAGGATTTCCAGGCCGAATTTGAAACCTGTGGGCCTGATGAAAAACAGAACCAAACAGCACAGGATTTCCGCCAAATTTTCGGCACGACTGCCTTTGCCGGACAGGCCATCTTTTTTGATGCCATTCCCGATGGCAACAAGCTCCCTGGCCTGGAACTGGATATAATGAATCCTCATTACCCCAAGTATTACGAGGGACGCGACTATCCAACCGATTCACAAAACCCGATCCCGGTGTATTTCCTGGCCGTGAAAGCCAGCACTAAATTTTGGTTCGCAGTTGGCTGGCGGGGCGTCGACAACCCTGCGTTGCGCACCCAGGCCAAAGAATGGCTGGGATTTGGTTTAAAGGAACTTGGCGCGGGCGCGAAAACCAGCGCAGGTTACGGATATTTTAGATAAAAAGTCAGGCTGGTTGTTGAAACCAGCCTGACCGAACGGCTCAACTTCCTATCGTAAACCACGCCCAACAATCAGCACAGCGTTGGCGGCAGTGACTGGTAAATTAGCCAGGGTGACGCACTGGTGCTCGAGCACAGTCTGGCTTTTGATTCGATAGCCTTTGAGCGCATATAAAACAAAGGCAGTTCTGGTAGGCGAGATGGACTGGTCGTAATTCTCAAGGAAATCAACAAAGTTTTGCTCATCCTCGTCAGTTTCAATCGGGATAACGGTAATCCCTTGGGTGCAGGCTTTATTGAGTTTGGCATTCCAGATGGCGGGCTGGATTCCATAGAGTTCGAGCATTTCTTTGGCTCGCGCTAATTCGATGATCAATTCTTTGTTCGACTTGAGGCGCACCTGCAAACTTTTCGGGTCAAACCCCAATATCTCCAGGTCAAACGAATGTTCAATCCGCTCGCGTACCATTTTGCCAATATCGTTGTAAGATTTCCAGCCTAACACAGCGGCCAGGAAGCTGATTCCTAAAGCTACTGTTCCGAGCCAGAATAATTTGTTATCCATCTGGATCTGATAGTCTTTAGCGAGTAGCTCATTATCTTTGTGCAAATACTCCACCTGCCTTTGCAGGGTCTCAATTTGCACTTGCTGGGTCGCAACGATTTCGGGTAGAGATAGAGTCGCTTGTGGTGCAGGGACAGGATCGTAGGAATGAGCCAAAACATCCGGCTGCCACAAGAAGACCGTTAGAAGCAGGGTTAGATTGGCAACAAATAAAAAGATGAGCCACCCGAAACGCCATTTTTGATTTAGCATTGCGCCCTCCAAAAGCCAAGATAAAATCATTATAGAGTAAGTCTGGTGAAAAAACAATTCTTATGATCCTCTCTGCTGTTATCCATCTCGAAAATAATTCAGACATTCGCCTTCCTGTCGCCCTGGGGCACAAGATCCAGGGCTGGTTGTTGGGTGAAGTGCAGGCTTTCCGCTCCGATATTTCAAAACGGATGCATGATGAAGGCGGTTATACCGTTTCGGGCGTGCATCGCCAGTTGGATGGTTACCCAGGACAATATTATGTGCGCATCACCAGCCTGGTTAGCGACCTGACGGATGTTTTACTCGAAGCAACCTTGCCTAATACAAAAGAAATTCCCCTCTCGCCGCGCGCCGACAGTCCACACCGCAACCCCAAGGCTGCGCCTTTACCAGATTTGACGGTGGTGGGCTATACAGTGGAGCGGAGCGGTCACCCCCTGGCCGGATTGACTTCATTTGCTGGGCTAATTCAGTCAGCAACGCGCGCGGATTTGCTTGATGTAGAGTTTGCCAGCCCGACTACCTTTGGTTCGAACGGCGCTGACCAGCCTTTACCATCTCCTGCGCTTATTTTGCGGTCGTGGGCTGAAAAATGGAACACATTCGCGCCAACCACTGAGCGGCTTGGATATCCTGTTCTGCAGTTTACGAACGATTGTGTATTGTTAAATGGCTTATGGAATGTTCATACAGCCTTATGGAATTTACCAAACCAGGGGCGCGGATTGGGTTTCCAGGGGCGTGCTCAATTGAAACTTCGTGCGTCTGGTGACTGCCCACAGTGGCTGGCTTTATGGGACAGATTCCAGCGCGACTGGCAAATTTTGGGAACATTTTCGCTGTACTGTGGCACGGGTCGTCACACTGGTGCGGGTATGGGACAAACAGCATTTGGAGTCACAAAAAACTGAAATCATCGTTCAAGATTGGGAAAAATATCCTATATTCCTTCTGACATAAAAGTTGTAATCTTGCTTTGTGAATAAT
>CAYLZI010000068.1:0-14408 GCA_964388215.1 uncultured Anaerolinea sp. | reverse complement strand
TGGTCATCATCGGCGCGGTAGTGGTCATCAACCTGTCGAAACAGGCCAAAATCATCCAAAAGGAAGAAGTCATCGCGTCAACCGCGGAATAGGCTGCTTTATCCCAACGTAAAATAGAACGTCGCGCCTTTCTCAACTTCCGCCTCGGCCCAGATGAGGCCGCCATGCCGGTTGATAATGCGCTGGACAATCGCCAGGCTGGCACCAATGCCCTCGAATTCACTCAAATGATGCAGTCGCTGGAAGACCCCAAAGAGTTTATCGTAATACTTCATATCGAATCCAACGCCATTGTCGCGCACAAAATAAACCTGGCGGCCATCCTGTTCCAGGACGCCGATTTCAATGCGAGCCGGGTTCCGGTTGCGGGTAAATTTGATGGCATTGCTAATCAGGCCTTCGTAAACTTTATCCAGTAATCGCAGGTTGGCTGAGCAGGGCGGCAGTTCCTCCACCAGGATTTCAACGGGGCGGTTTTCAATCTGGGGCTGCAGCCGGTCTAGCACGCTTTGCGCAATTTCGCCGGGGTTGACCGTCTGCCGCTCAATTTTTTCGCTGCCACTGCGCAAGAACTGGAGCAACCCATCCACCAACTGCCCCATCCGTTGCCCATTCTCTTTGATGGCCTGAAGTTTTTCAATCACATCGGGCGAAAAGCCTGCCCGGTGTTCGGCCAGCAGCATCCCGGCATAACCATTGACGGCGCGCAGCGGGGCGCGTAAATCGTGTGAAATTGAATAACTAAACGATTCTAGTTCGGAGAGCGCAGTTTCGAGCCGAGTGGTTCGCTCGGCAACTCTTTTTTCCAAATCGGCGTTAAGCGATTCCAGCCGCTCGGTCGCCAGTTTTTCAGCAGTGAAGTCTTGTACGCCGCCATATACCCCGGCCAGCCGGTTTTCGGTGGGATGCCAAACCGGTTGGGCAAAATTGCGCACCCAGCGGATTTCGCCATCTTTGCGGCGAATTTTTAGCACTGAGCCTTCAATAGGGCGGTTAGATAGGGTGTTTTGCCGGTCGAGCAAACCCTGGCTCGCCGAATCTGGATGCAGAAGGTTTTCCCAGCCGCCTGCCGCCAGGTATTCATCAAATTCGTAGCCGGTGATTTCGGCAAATGCGCCCGCCACCCATTCGGGAGAGAATCGCCCTTGCGCATCTACTTTGGCCGAGTAAGAGTAGTCAGAAATTACACTGGAGATTTTTCGGTAGCGCTCTTCGCTTTCAAGCAGGGCTTTCTCCATCCAACTGCGCTCGCTGATGTCACGGGTAATGCCTGTTATTCCAATTGGCCGCCCCTGTTCGTCGCGCAAGAAGCTGGCGCGCAATTCCACGCGGATGGTGGAGCCATCTTTTCGATAATAATCAAGCTGCAATACCCTGGAGCGATTGGGGGAGGCTCCTCCTTTTACTTCCAGTTCGAATTCTTGTTGGAAAACTTGCATCGCCAGAGCATAAGATTCAGGGGTAACTGCTTGCTCCAGCGATTCTTCTAACATTTCTTGGATGGTAAAACCGCGTAAACGCACCGCCGATGCGGTCATAAAGGTGGTGCGCATTTGCAAATCAGTTGTCCAGATGATATCTTGCACATTTTCTGAGATAATTTTGAGCGTCCGCTCACTCTCGGCCAGTTGGGCGGTACGTTCAGCCGCACGCTGTTCCAGTTTAGCGTTCAGTCGGCGGATTTCCTGTTCATTCGCGCGCATCCGCGAAACCATTTTTTCCAGGTATTGCAATACAATCCCAATGATGAGGGTAATGACCGCAAAATTACCAATCAGGACCGCCAGCATAAACCAATCTTCGGGAAGACGGGAACCATTGACCAGCCACCCTGCCCGCCTGGCAAAGAATAGGAACAGGCCATACAGGGCTACGACCAGCAAAGCCCCCAGGCCAACGCGCTGTCCCCAATACATTGTGGCTCCTGTTACAAGCAGCCCGGTTAGCAGGAAGGCGGTACCGCTCAGCCCAGAGCCTGGCCAGGCTGCCCGAAACAAGACCGCGCCACAGGCCAGGAGCATCAACAGGACAGCCAGCGAAGGCTTGTTTTTGCGCGCCAGAAAAATTGCTGCCAGGGAAATCCCCACCATCAAGAGAGAATCATGAGTAATGGACAGGGTAATCGGGGTTAGGTTAACCAGGTAGGCCAGGCTTCCCAATCCAAAAAATGCTACAAGGAAGGATAGAATGGTCAGCAAAAACCTGGCAATGTCTGGCTTGGAAAAAATATTGACCAGCCTAAAGAACCGATTTTCTGGCAACTTCATACTATGCGGCCCTTTCGAACGTAAAGTAAAACGTTGCGCCTTTATCCACCTGCGCTTCCGCCCAAATGCGCCCGCCATGCCGCTCGATGATGCGCCGTACGATGGCCAGGCCAATGCCCACGCCTTCGAATTCATCTTCGCAGTGCAGGCGTTGGAAGACGCCGAAGAGTTTATCGGCATATTGCATGTCGAACCCGGCGCCGTTGTCACGCACAAAGTAGATGGTTTCCCCGTTTTGGGTCAGGCTGCCAACTTCGATGCGCGCCGCTTCGCGTTTGCCGGTATATTTGACGGCGTTGCCCAGCAGGTTGGCATAGACCTGCCGCAGGAGAAGCGGGTCGGCTGTGGCAGGCGGCAAAGCAGGGATATGCCATTCAATCTGACGCCCGGCAATTTCGGGTGCTAGCGATTCAACGACTTCCTGAATAATTTCATTCAGCCTAACCGGTTGCGTGTTGAGCGATTTGCGGCCAATCCGCGAAAAATCAAGCAACTCATCAATGAGTTGCCCCATTCTCCACCCAGAGTCGAGAATTTTTGCCAAAAAGTTGCGCGCCATAGGCGATATTTCGTCTGAGAAATCTTCTTTCAAGATTTTTGCAAACCCATTAACAGCGCGCAGCGGGGCGCGCAGGTCATGGGATACCGAATAAGAAAAGGCTTCGAGTTCTTGGTTGGCTGCTTCCAATTGGGCGGTGCGGTCGGTCACCCGTTGTTCCAGGTCGGCATTGAGCGCGCGTAATTGCTGTTCGGCACGCAGACGTTCCAGGGCGGCGGCCAATTGACCGGCCACTGTCACCAGCAGGTTTTCATCGGCCTTGCTGAAAGCATTGGGTTGACGGCTTTCGATATCTAGTATGCCGAGCAGTTTTTCCCCGGCCAGGATGGGAACGCACAATTCGGAGCGAATGGATGGGTCAATGGATAGGTAGAACGGGTCATCGAGACTCCACATCCGATAAGCCTGGCGCGTAGCCGCCACATGGCCGACAATGCCCTCACCGGGGCGAAATGTCATTTGGGTAATGCCCTCTGGAATACCCCGGTGAGCGCGCGGGAAAGCGCGCAGCAGCCCTTCCTGTTCATCCCATAGGGCGATGCCCACGATATCGGGGTAGAGCGAGCTGTAGAGTGTTTCCACAACCGGTTCGAGTAGTTCATACTCGTTTCTGGCTGAAGCGCTTGCCTGTGCTACCGAGTTAAGCGCGTAAAGTTCTTTAATGCGGCGTTGAATCTCAAAATTGACCTTGCGGGTCAATTCTTCGGCTTGTTTACGGTCGGCCAGTTCCAGTTGCAGATGGGTAAACAGACGCGCATTTTCGATTGCAATGGCAACCTGAATGGCAACTGCGTCCACGAGTTTGAGATGTTCTTCTTTATAAGCATTGGGTTCATTTCGCTGAACAGAGAGCGCGCCAATGGTTTTTCCATGTTTCTTGAGCGGTGAAAAAATAACGGATGCGGTAAATTGAGAGCGGTCGCCAATTTGCATCAGCGGGGTGCGTTTGTGTGCTTCCAATTCATCATCCGTGTAGAGGCGTAGAACAGATTCCCCAGTTTCAAACACTTTATACGCATCGGTGCCGGGGACGAGCGGCGCATCGGTTTCGTCCCAATACCTGCCATTTTCGTAAACCGCCAGGTAGCTCACCGTGCCACTTTCGGCATTGAATACCCGGACAGAATAAAAATCGAACTCCAGTAATTTCGTTAACTGCTGGCGGGTGATTTCCAGCACCGCGCGGAGGTCGGTTACTTGAGAGACGGCGCGGCCAATTTCGTTAAGGGTTGCCAGTTGGCTCACCGTGCTGACTAGTTTTTCCTCGGTCTGTTTGCGGTAGGTAATATCCTGAAGGGTGAATTGCAGGTATTGGCGTTCACCAGAGATAAAGCTCATGAGGTGTACTTCGGCATCCCAGATTTCTTGGTTGGGGCGTTGATGACGCCATTCAAACACAACGCTGCCCTCCCTCAGGGCTTTTTGAGTGTAAAAACGCGCTTTTTCGTCTGACGGGGTTCCATCCTGTTGCAATGGGGTAGAGACATCGAACGGGGTCTTGCCGAGTGTGTTTTCTCGGGTAGAAAAACCATAAATTTCAATGGCCGCGGCGTTACAGTCTATATAAGTGTAATTCTCAGATTCCATGACAACAATGGGCATGCGCGAACTCTCAAAGATGCGCTGCCTGAATGCCTCGCTTTCGCGCAGGGCGTTTTCTGCCCGCTGACGCTCGGCCAATTCGCGGCTAATTCGGCTTTTTTTTTCGTCTAAACGGCTAATGACGGCACACAACAAGGCTGAAATCAGGATAATAATTACGCAAATGGTAAAGTAATCGGCCAGGGAATTGTGAATGGTTATGCCGCGTTCCACCCAGCCCAAGGCTTCAGAAACCCCCAAGCCTGTGACGACGCCCAGGCTGGCCAGGCCAAAAACAATCACCCCCTTGCGTCCGTTCAGCAGGCTGGCGGCTACAATAGTGGCTGGCAATCCCATCATGGCGCTGTCGCGCAGCCCCAGATTCTTAAATATGAGCGCCGATAACACCAGCAAGGCCGCGAACGGCGCAAACCAGCCTGCGAAGGTCAGGCTGCCTCGCCAGGCCAGGATAAACGATAGGGATAATCCCAAAAGCAAGAATAACAGCATCTCTCGGCTGATTTCAGCCAGATAGAGCAAAAAGGAGGCTGCCAGTGATACGCTCAACACAACCAGGAAAAGCCTGCGGTCGGCTTGGTCGCGTTCAGGCAAACCGGGAGGGGGGTTCATCATGGGATTGACCTTCTTCATCACCTGCAACCCGGCCCAGGCCTTTGAATGCCAGGCCGCCAAAAAACTTTATGTTTTTTGGCGGCCTGGTAACAACCCCGCGCTGCAGTTTAGGCAAGCCGTTTATTGGGACACACAGGGTTTTAGCCGGGTATCCACATTAACGATATGGTTAATTATCCAATCAGACAGTTTGGCATGCGTTTGGGCGGCCATCTCGCGGTCCATTGTTCCAGATTGCCAGCGTTCATATATCTCCTCGAACTGCGCCAGGAACTCTTTGTGCGCCTTTTTATTCTCCGCCGCTGCCGGGCAATTGTACTTTTCCATGCACTCTTCTTCGTGCTTAAAATGCCAGGCAGCGTAAAACTGGAGGAAATCGAGCACATCTTCAGCAGTTTCTTGGATTTCTCCGCCTGAGTTAATAATTTCGGTAAAGTCATTAAATTTTTCGAGCAGCATTTTATGCTGTGAATCTAACCGGGAAATACCCGTGCTCATGCTTTCGCCCCAAACAAATTTCATAACAGATACCTCCAAGTAAATTTTTGGTGCGAATGGAAATATTTTAACACCAAATATGACTCTACTGCAAAAACCAACCGCAATTACAGATGTGAAATCAAAACGAGCTATCAGGCACTCTGTTTTCGGACTGGAGTTTAGAGTTCGTTTGCAATCAAAACCTTTTGGACACGGACACTTGCGCCTGCGCTGCAAGTGCAGATGTTACGCTGAATACACGGAATCTCACGGATTTTTTAAGAAAAACTCTTAGATGCAGTCCGTAGAATCCGTGAAATCCGTGTACAGGTTTTTGGGTTTTTCACGCCAAATTAGCCATGTATTTTGTCTTTCAGGGCGAATCAAAAAGAACTCTAAACTCAAGTTCGGACGCGGAAAAGGCGGAATTTTTCGGTTCTATTGTTTTTAAAGAGATGCTCAGCCGCTCGGCCATCGTCGGGTTGACCCCCTCGCGGGGGCAAGCGCTCTGCCTCATGGCATGGAAGTCGGCTTAAGCCGACTTTGTGGCAGTTCGAATACCCCTGCGGGGTACAGGTGGATTTTTTGTACTGAGGAAGGGCTTTAGCCCGACGAAGTAGGCCAAAGGCTGAGCAGTTACGTTTTTAATTTGGAAAAACCCGCAGGCGCGCTCCGCCAGGGCATAACAAGATGCGATTTTACAGAAAATTCTGGCGCAAAATGATAGTTTTTCGTGTTCATCGGTGCTCGCCTGTGGCCTTTTTAAGGATTTCTGAAACTGCCTCTTGACTCACGCCTGGGCGAGTGCTATACTTTTGGCTATGAAAGTGCTTTCAAAGAAACACTTTCTACGCTTCCACCCAATATCCCAAGGAGAAAGAAAATGAAGAAAGTCACCTGGCAATTGTTTTCCCTGCTCGTCCTGGCAGCCATGTTGCTGGCGGCCTGCGGCAGCGCCCCAGCGGCTACTGAAGCACCCACTGCCGGCGGGTTGCCCAAAGGCGATGGCAAAGTAGTTATCTATGGCGGTTATGGTGAGGCCCAAGCCGCTGCATTCCAGAAGGCGCTGACCGAGTTCGGCCAGGCCAATGGCATCGAAGTGACCTTCACTTCGCTCGCCACCTTTGATACCGACATCAAAGTCAAAATCGAATCGGGCCAGGAGCCGGATATCGCCATGTGGCCCCAGCCGGGCGGCCTAAAAAACCTGGCTGACAACCTCATGCCGTTGGAAGATGTGATTGACCTGAGTAAACCGCTCTCCACACTCGTCCCCGGCTGGGATAAACTGGCCGTGGTGGACGGCAAAATCTACGGTCTGCCTGTTTCCGCCAACATGAAAACCCTGGTCTTCTACAACCCTGCCGCGTTTGCCAAGAACGGCTACGCCGTGCCGACCAACGCCGCCGAACTGGAAGCCCTTGAAGCCAAAATCAAGGCCGATGGCAGCGGATTCCCCTGGTGCGCGGGCATTGAATCGGGCGGCGCAACCGGCTGGCCCTTCACCGACTGGCTCGAGCAGTACGTTCTGGATTATCACGGCTCGGATGTGTATGCCAGGTGGATTACCGGCGAAGTAGATTTCGCCTCCCCCGAAGTAACCAAGGCCGCCGACGAAGTTGCCAAACGCCTGCTGGCCGAGGGCCAGGTGAACGGCGGCGGTATTTCGATGGCCACCGACTCCTTCCAGAACACCGCCCCGCTCTTTGCGGATGGTGCGGCGAATGGTCAGTGTTTCATGCTGCGCCAGGGTTCCTTCATCACCGCCTTCATGCCTGAGAACATCCAGGCCGAAATCAAAGCTGGTAACTACACCAACCTGGATGTCTTCCCCCTGCCCGCCCCCGCTGGCGCGCAAGATGGCGTCTTGGGTGGCGGCGACATTGCCGCGGTCTTCAAAGGCCACGCCGACCAGGATGTTGCCAAAGTGCTGGAATTCATCTTCAGCCCGGATGTCTTGAAGTACCAGGTTGCCACCGGCGACATTTCCCCGCACAAGACCTTTGACCTTTCGCTCTATCCCAATGAAATGCAGCGCAAGATTGGTCAGTCCATGGCCAACGCCGCAGTCTTCGGCTTCGATGGCTCAGACCAGATGCCCGCTGAAGTAAACGCTGAATTCTGGTCAGCAGGCACCGACTTCGTGGCCGGGCGTGTTGACTGGGCTACTGCCGCCAAGCGGATTGACAGCAAATACCCGTAAGCAGTAGTATTCATAGTATGGTGGCGCCGGTCTGCTGCAAACCCGGCGCCACGCTTCTTACAAAGTCACAAGACACCCTAAAGGCTGCTTTCAAATTCCCGCGTGAATTTTAGTAGAACCCCCTTTAGGGTGTCTCTTAACCCTACGGAGGTGACAACATGGGCGATATCCTATTTGGTCTGTTTGCGATTGTCGTTGGCGTGGCCGCCAGCTATGGGCTATATTGGCTGCTCAACTTCCTAGTGAGCCTGCTGCCAGAGCGCATTCGCAAAAAAAGTGACTGGCTGGCCTTCCTGACCCCCGCCGCTGTGCTGGTCATCCTGGTGCTGGTTGCGCCGCTTTTCCAAACCGTTGCCTGGTCATTTATGGATGACGGCGCAAAAAAATGGGTCGGACTCAAAAATTACGTTGACCTGTTCACCGACGAACGCTTCCTGCAAATCTTGCTCAACAACTTATTGTGGGTGATGGTCGTGCCAGCCATTACAGTCGCCTTTGGCACCACCGCCGCCGCGCTCTCCAACCAGGTCGGACCCCGGCTCGAAAGCATCTTCAAATCACTTATTTTTATGCCCATGGCCATCAGCTTTGTGGCCGCCTCCACTATCTGGTCGTACTTCTACGCCTACGTTCCGCCCGGACGCCCGGAAGTGGGCCTGCTCAACGCCGTGGTCAAATCCCTGGGCTTCCAAACCCAGCCCTGGCTGACCATTGACCAGGGACACCTTAACTCCTTCCTGCTCATGGCGGTCATCGTCTGGCTCCAGGTGGGTTATTCCATGGTTGTCATCTCCTCCGCTATCAAGGCCGTGCCAGAAGAAACCATCGAGGCCGCCCAACTGGATGGCGCCAACCCCTGGCAGGTTTTCGCCGGAATCATCCTGCCCCAGGTGTGGGGCACCGTTATGTCCGTTTTTGTCACCATCCTGATTTTGGTGATGAAGATTTTCGATATCGTACTCGCCATGACGCGCGGCAACTTCAACACCAGCGTGCTGGCCTTTGAGTGGTACAAACAATTCTTTGAGAACTCCAACATCGGCCCGGCTTCGGCGGTTGTCACCGTGCTGGTTATCCTGATTGCGCCGCTCATGTGGTTGCAAATTCAAACTGTCCGCCAACAGGAGATGTTACGATGAGCAAATTCCTGCACTTCCTCCGCAAACTGAACCTGGGCAGCACCCTCGGGATGCTGATTCTGGTCATCATCTGGTCCACTCCCACCCTCGGCCTGCTCATCACCTCCCTGCGCCCCAGTTCTCTGGCCGATGTCTCGCCCTGGTGGGAGGCTCTGCTGAACCCGCTTAGCACCATCTGGACGATTGACGCCTACCAGAAATCTCTCAGCAGCGGCATGTTAAACTCACTCATCAACACCATCGCCGTCACCATCCCGGCCACCATCCTGCCGCTGATGATTGCCGCCAACGCCGCCTACGCCTTCACCTTCCTCAACTTTAAAGGCAAAGAGTTTTACTTCGCCATCCTCGTCGCGCTGATGGTCATTCCGCTGCAATCCTCGCTCATCCCGGTTTTGCGCGGCATGGTTTGGGTTCAGCGCAACCTGGGCATCCCCCTCACCGGCACCTATGCCAGCGCCTGGGTTGTCCACAGCGCCTTTGCTATGCCCCTGGCAATTTACATTTTACGCAACTACATGATGACCCTGCCCCGCGAACTCATCGAAGCCGCCAAAGTGGATGGGGCCAGCAACTACCAGATTTTCTGGCAAATGATTCTGCCTATGTCTGTCCCAGCCCTGGCCTCCTTCGCCATCTTCCAATTCCTGTGGGTCTGGAACGATTACCTGATTGCCTTCATCTTCGTCGGTGAACAAAAAGCTGTAATGACCTACAACCTGCTGCGCCTGCTCGGCCAATATGGCCAGGGCTGGCGCGATGTGGCGGCTGGCTCATTCATCTCCCTGATTATTCCGCTCATGGCCTTCTTTGGCTTGCAACGCTACTTTGTCCGCGGCCTGCTGGCTGGCTCTGTCAAAGGCTAACCTCCTGCTGCAACGGGCTAAAGCTCTGCCTCAACGCAAAATAAGTCGGCTTAAGCCGACTTCCATGAATATGAGGCAGGGCTTCCAGCCCGCAACCGTGCCAATCCATGTCCCACAACCCTTACCCCACCATGACCACACCTCCCTGGTACAAAAACGCCGTCTTCTACGAAATCTCCGTCCGCGCCTATAACGACAGCAACGGCGACGGGATTGGCGACCTGCCCGGCCTGACCGAAAAATTGGATTACCTGCAAACCCTCGGCGTGGACTGCATATGGATCATGCCCATCTATCCCTCGCCACGCCGCGATGACGGTTACGACATTGCCGACTACTACGCCATCGCCTCCGAATACGGCTCACAGGATGATTTTCGCGCCCTCGTCGCCGCCGCCCACCAGCGCGGAATCCGCATCATCACCGACCTGGTGCTGAATCACACCTCCGACCAGCATCCCTGGTTCCAGGCCGCCCGCGCCGACAAAAACTCACCTTACCGTAATTACTACGTCTGGAGCGACACCAACCAGCGTTACGCCGAGGCCCGCATCATCTTCCTCGACACCGAAACATCCAACTGGAGCTGGGACGAAGCCGCCGGGCAATATTTCTGGCATCGCTTCTATTCCACCCAACCCGACTTGAACTTCGATAATCCCAAAGTCCAGGATGAAATGCTCAACATCGCCCGCTTCTGGCTCGATTTGGGCATAGATGGCTTCCGCGCCGACGCAGTCCCGTACTTGTTCGAGCACGAAGGCACCAACTGCGAAAACCTGCCCGAAACCCACGCCTACCTGAAAAAACTGCGCACCTTCATGGACGAACACTACCCCGGGCGCATCCTGCTGTGCGAAGCCAACCAGTGGCCCGAAGACGTGCGTCCCTACTTCGGCGATGGCGACGAGTTCCACATGGGCTTTCACTTCCCCATCATGCCGCGCATCTTCATGGCGCTTAAAAAAGGCCGTTACGAAGACCTGGCCGCCATCCTGCGCCGCACGCCAGGCATCCCTGAAACCTGCCAGTGGTGTACCTTCCTGCGCAATCACGATGAACTGACCCTCGAAATGGTCACCGAAGAAGAACGCCAGTGGATGTGGCAGGAATACGCCCACGAGCCGCGCATGAAGCTCAACCTGGGCATTCGCCGCCGCCTGGCCCCCCTGCTGAACAACGACCGCCGCAAAATCGAACTCGCCAATTCCCTGCTTTTCAGCCTGCCCGGCACACCCATCCTCTACTATGGCGACGAAATCGGCATGGGTGATAACCTGGATTTGTTCGACCGCAACGGCGTGCGCACCCCCATGCAGTGGGATGACCGCCCACATGGCGGTTTCACATCTGGCATCCCTTTTGCCCCGGCGCCTGGCGGCGAATATGCGCCCCAAACCGTCAACGTCGCCGCCCAAATGCGCAACCCGCGCTCGCTTTTCAACGCCCTGCGGCGCATGATTGCCGTCCGCAAGCGCGCCCCGGCCTTTGGCGGCAGCGGACTGGCCTGGCTCGAAACCGGCAACCCATCCGTAGCCGCCATCCTGCGCCCACACCCCGCCGGTGACGTGCTGGCCCTGCACAACCTGACCGATTCCGCGCAGCACATCGAAACCCCGCCCGCCTGGCGCGGCCCCGTCCGCGACCTGCTCGGCGGCGAAACCATCACGCTGCCCGAACACATCTCCCTGCCGCCCTATGCCTATCGCTGGCTGGCAATCGCGTAACGCAAATTGGCAATTTGCTCCACGCATGCGCCCTCTCATCCACTTCACTCCGCCCGAACACTGGCTCAACGACCCCAACGGCCTCGTCCACTACGCCGGGGAGTATCACCTGTGCTACCAGCATCACCCCCACAGCGCCGACTGGGGCCCAATGCATTGGGGGCGCGCCGTCAGCCGCGATTTGCTCACCTGGCAGCACCTGCCCATCGCCCTGGCCCCCGATGAAAACGGCATGATTTTCTCCGGCTCTGCCGTAGTAGATTGGCAAAACAGCGCCGGGTTTGGCCGCGAAGCTCTGGTTGCCATCTTCACCCACCACCTCGAACCCGGCCACCACGAAACCCAAAGCCTGGCTTACAGCCTCGACCTGGGCCGCACCTGGCAAAAATACCTCGCCAACCCCGTCCTGCTCAACCCCGGCCTGCGTGATTTCCGCGACCCAAAAGTGTTCTGGCGCGTTGACCATTGGGTCATGTGCCTGGCCGCCGGGCGCGAAATTCGCTTTTATACATCGCCAAATCTTAAGGATTGGGACTTTTCGGGCCGTTTCGCCCTCGAACATGACCCGTTTAACGGGGTTTGGGAGACCCCCGACCTGTTCGAACTCCCCGTCACCGGCTCCCGCCAGGCCAGGTGGATTCTCAGCCTTGGCCTGAGTGCCGAGTCCCCTGCGGGCGGCTCCGGCTCCCGTTACTTTATCGGCCACTTTGACGGGTTCACCTTCCAGGCCGAATCGGCGCATTGGATGGATTACGGCCCCGACTTTTACGCTCCGCAATCGTGGAGCGACACGCCTGATGGCCGCCGCATCGCCCTCGGTTGGATGAGCAACTGGCAGTACGCCCGCGAGGTGCCCGAAACGGGCTGGCGTGGCATGTTCAGCATCCCGCGTGAACTGACGCTCGTTGAAACCGAAAACGGCCTGCGCCTGGCGCAGCAGCCCATCGCCGAGGTCAAGGCCCGGCGGCGCAAGGTTTTCTCCAGCCAGGGAACCACGCTCAGGCCGGGTGAAAATCCCCTAAACGGAAGCACAGCCCCGGCCTGGGATGTGGAAGCGGAAATTGCTCCTGGTGTGGTATCCCGTTTCGGGTTTCGCATCCAGCACCCCGGCGGAGTATCCACCCACATCCTGTTCGACCCCAAAAACCAGACCATCAGTCTCGACCGTTCCAGTGTCCATCCCCAAACTGCGCTCATCACTTCGCCCCTGCCGCCCGGCCCCCTGCGCCTGCTGGTAGATACCCACTCTGTCGAAATTTTTGCGGGCGACGGCCAGGTGACGCTTTCGGCGGCCATCTTCCCGCCCGCTGGCAACACCCGGCTGGGAATTTTCACCGAGCAGGCAATGAAATTTCAAAATTTGACGGTTTTTGCCATTCGTGATTGGTAACTGTAATTACTAATCGCCAATTACCAAGTATCCACCAGGAGTCCCCATGACCAAACTCTACGGCGGCATTGAAGGCGGCGGGACGAAGTTCGTCTGCGCTGTTGGCACCGGCCCGGACGATATCCGCGCCGAAACCCGCTTCCCGACCACCACGCCCGAAGAAACCCTGGGCAAGGCAATTGAATTTTTCAAGCCTTTCACCTCCCCTCTCCCGCAGGGGGAAGAGGGCCTGGCGGCCCTGGGCGTGGCCTGCTTTGGCCCGCTCGACCCCGACCCGGCCTCGCCCACTTTTGGGCGCATTTTGCCCACCCCCAAACCCGGCTGGACGGATGCGGATGTGGTTGGCACGCTCCGGGCGGCGCTCGGCTTGCCGGTCGGGTTTGATACCGATGTGAACGGCGCGGCCCTGGCCGAGGCGCGCTGGGGCGCAGGCCAGGGCTGCGACCCGGTTCTTTACCTGACGATTGGCACCGGCATCGGCGGCGGGGCGCTGGTGAATGGCAAATTGCTGCACGGGTTGATTCACCCCGAAATGGGGCATATCCCCCTGCCGCGCGACCCGGCCCGCGACCCTTTCCCCGGTATTTGCCCTTTTCACGGCGATTGTTTTGAAGGTTTGGCTTGCGGCCCGGCCCTCGAAAAACGCTGGGGCGTGAAGGCCGAAACCCTGCCGCCCGACCACCCCGCCTGGGATTTGGAAGCGCACTATATTGCGCTGGCGCTGGCCAATTGCATGCTCACCTTTTCGCCGCAAAAAATCATCCTGGGCGGCGGGGTGATGAGCCAGGAGCACATGCTGCCGCTGGTGCATCGCAAAGTGCAGGCCGCGTTAAATGGCTACGTTCAATCGGACAGAATCACCCGCGAGATTGAGAACTATATCGTCCTGCCCGGCCTCGGCACGCGTTCCGGCGTTCTGGGCGCACTCGCGCTGGCAGAAAGCGCCCTGTAGGACAGGATTTATCCTGTCCTTGTTCTACAGCCTGAAAAAGACAGAACGAATCCTGTCCTACACAAATAAAAACAGGCTGAAGCCTGTTCTACGGTTACAGATTTTCTATGAGCCCATCACTCTCCCTCCCCCTCGAAACCTCCCGCTCGCTGCGCCGCATTTTGCCCCGTATAGAATCTGCTCTCGCCGCCGAAATCACGGCCAATCCGCAAGGCTGGCGCAACTTCACTCGGCGGCTAGAGACGCATTTCCAGGCGCTTTTCCAACTTTATTTTGACCTGTACCATACCCGCTACGACTTCTTCTACCATCTCGAAGACCTGCTCACCAGCCTGGCGCGCGCCGCCCTGGCGCGTCCCGCCGAGCTGCAAGGCCTCGATGCAACCCGCGAAGCCGACCTGCTCTGGTTCCAATCCAACCAAATGCTGGGTGGAGTCATTTATGTGGATTTATTCGCGGGCGACCTGGAAGGCGCGCGCGCCAAAATTCCTTATTTCCAGGAACTTGGCCTGACGTACCTGCACCTGATGCCGCTTTTCAAAGCCCCTGAAGGCGAAAATGACGGTGGTTACGCCGTCAGCAGTTACCGCGAAGTCCACCCGCCGCTTGGC
>CAYLZI010000067.1:0-14539 GCA_964388215.1 uncultured Anaerolinea sp. | reverse complement strand
GATGGCCCCAACTCGGTCGTCTTCGACGAAGCCGAAAACCGCCTGCACGCCCAAAAAGCCGTCATGGCGTTGACGATGGGTTAACAAAACAATATGACAGCCACCTTTTCGGGTGGCTGTCATATTTTTAAAAGCCATTGTTACCGGTCACATGAAATCGAGTACAATTGCGCCATCCCAAATCATTTCTCGGAGATGACTCATGACCACTTCCGCCCTGCAAGAAGAACGCGTCCCTCTCGCCAGCCGAATCTGGATTTCGCTGGCCGATGCCTCGGTTGCCATCCTGCAATCGCTGGTGGCCGCTGGGGCGTTGACGTATTACTTCGTCAACATTCGCGGCCTGTCGCTGGAATATACCGGCATCGTTTGGCTGATGTTCGGCATCTGGAACGCGGTCAATGACCCGCTATTTGGCTATATCAGCGACCGCACCAAAAGCGCTCTCGGGCGGCGCATCCCCTACATTCGCTTTGGGACGCCCATCTTCATCATCGCTTTTATCCTGTTTTGGCTCGACATCCCCGGCGTGGAAAGCCAGTTTGGGTTGTTCCTGCAAATGCTGTTGGTGCTGTTTGTTTACGACACACTCTACACGGCCATTGCTACCAGCCTGTACATCATGCCTTACGAAGTCGCCATCTCCAACAAGGCGCGTTCCAGCATCTTCGTCTGGAAAATTATCTTCATGGTCTTTACTATCGTCGTGCCGGTTGCCATCGAGGGCACCATCAAGCCCGAAGTGGGCGACCTGGCCGGAATCAGTTTTTTCCGCTGGTTCATGGTCTTGTTCGCGGTTGTGATGGGTGTGATAATCTTTGCCAGCACGTTCTTTTATAAAGAAAAGCACTACACCCAAGAAGCCGAACAATTTGGTTTTGCGCGCGCTTTTGTTCAGTGTTTCACCAATCGCTCGTTTGTGGTTTTTGAAGTGATTAGCTTCACCATCATCTTTGTCCAGACTGCCCTCATGCAGGGCTTATGGTACTACTTTGATGAAATAGACGTGAGCCGCACGCCATTGTATGTTGCCCTGGCGGCTGGCATCATCGGCGGCGTGTTTTTGTGGATTAACCGCCGTGAGCCGTGGGGCGTGAAACTCAGCACGCGCCTGTTTAGCCTGACCTTTGCCATTGGCTGTTTCATCATCGTTCTGCTCGGGCAAAATACCATCGCCGCCACCCTGGCCTTTTTCTTGTTCGGCATTGGGTTTGCAGGCGGCATGTACCTGATTCCGCTGATGAATGGCGATGTGGTGGATATGGATGAAGAACGCACCGGCCTGCGCCGCGAAGGGATGTATGCTGGAATTAATAGTTTCATCACCAAACCGGCCATCAGCATTGCGCAGTGGGTCATGTTGAGCATTATGGCCGCCTGGGGTTATGAGCAGGGCCTGGGCAAGGGGTTGCAATCGGCCACCGCCGAAACCGGAATTTTGCTGGGCTGGGCGCTGGTGCCCGGCATCCTGCTCTTCATCTCCTTCCTGGCCCTCCACTGGTACCCGCTCGATGGCCCGGAATGGCTGGGCATCAAAGCCAAACTGGCTGAAATTCACAAAGAGAAAGAGCGCAAATACCTCGAATCAAAAGGCTATCAATTGGTTGATTAGCATGGAGTGGGGCGGCTTGCCGCCCCACTTTTTTTGCCACTCGAAATCCGCGATATAATCATCCCGTCTTTGGAGTATTCTGTTGCCGAAAGGGAATTATGCCGCCCCGAAAACTTACCCTCGACCAGTTGGATTTCGACATCATCCAGGCCCTGCACGCCGACGCGCGCAAGGCCGCTTCCGAAATTGCCCGCCAGACCGGCACCAACGAGCGCACCGTGCGAAAACGCATTGACAGACTGGTAGAGGATGACATCATCCGGCTGACAGCCATCATCAACCCGTTGGCGTTTGGCTACGTTACCGCCGCCGACATTTTGCTCGATGCCGACCCGGCCAGAGAGGGGGAAATCCTGCAACAGTTGATGTCAATGCCCGAAGTTACCTACATCGCCTTTGGGCAGGGCAATACCGAAATGTCTATCGAGGCGCGCTTCAAAGACAATGATGCCTTGCGCGAATTCATTCGCCACACCCTGCCCGCCATCCCCGGCTTAACTGTTACGCGCTATGCGCTGGTTCCGCGCATTTTACGCAACATTGACGAGTGGCTTCCGCCCAGGGCCGATTTTGGGCTGGAATAGCGACAGGAAGGTAAGCAGACCATGAAACCCTGGAAAACCATCTCGCGTGAATTAATTCTCGATTTCAGCCGTTACCTTGCAGTTGAAAGTCACACCGTTGAAATGCCCGATGGCCGCATCATCGAAAACTGGCCCTGGGTCATTATCCCCGAATTTGTGGATGTGCTGCCCGTGTTGGAAGATGGCCGTATCTTGTGTATGCGTCAGTTTAAGTACGGCGTGGGTGAAGTTTCTCTCTCCACGATGGGTGGAATGATTGACGCTGGAGAGACGCCCGAACAGGCAGCTCGCCGCGAGATGTTTGAGGAAATGGGCTGTGAAGCGGGCGAGATGATTTTCCTGGGGAAATATGCTGTTGATGCCAATCGCCGCTGTGGCACGGCCCACCTGTTCCTGGCGCTGGATGCCCGCCAGGTGGCTGAACCGAACTCCGGCGACCTGGAAGAGCAGGAGATTATCTCACTCACCCGCGATGAATTGCGAACGGCCATGCTCAACGGTGAATTGAGAATGCTCTCCTGGGCGGCCACCGTTGGGATGGGGCTGGCCTGGCTTGACAAAAACAGTCCCTAAATTTTTTCCATGAATAATGTACAACGACCGCCAGATTCGGCGGTCGTTGCGCGTTTTGCCGGGGAGTGGGTTGTCCTTTTTTATTTATGGGTACGCAGCCTTTGTAACAGTTGGCGTTACAGTAGGCGTATGGGTCGCGCCGGGGACGATGATGCGCGAGGTAAAACTTGGGCCAAACAGGGTGCCATTATCGGCCATCAAACGCCAGTTGCTGGTATATGTGCCAGGTGATGTAGGGGCAGTGAAATCCAGAAAATATTCGACTGTTCCGCCCGGTTTGATGTTTCCCCGGCCAAGCCGGTTGGTGGTGTTATCACGCAAGATATCGCCGCTAATGAAAACGAACCTGAAATCGCCATTCCATTCACAAGTCCCGGTGTTTTTGATTAACCAGGTTTTGCGGAATCCATCGCCTGCTTTGATGGTCACGCCATCTTGTGGCGTTGCGCTTACCAGCGCCGAGTTATAGCACCCAACCGGGCCAAAGGTTGCCGTTGGGGATGGCAGGACTGTGCCAGTGCCGGGCGTGCTGGGCGTTGATGGCGTGCCTGTTACTACAATTTGCACATAAATCGAACTGCCGAAAGCCTGCCCAGCCTCGGTGGCGAGTTTCCAATAGCCGATGTATGTCTTGGGGGTTGCAGGAGCCGTCAGCGTTACGGAAACATCGGCAGATGTACCGGGGTTGACGGTCTGGTTGATGCTGGTCGTCACGCCGCCCATCGCTTCGCCGCTGACGAAAATCAGCTTGTAGTTGGCGTTCCATGCGCAGGTGCCGGTGTTTTGCACTTTCCAGGTTTTCGTAAAGGTTGTTCCCGGCGCAATTTGTTGGTTATCTGGAATGGTGACATCGGAAACATAAGCCGAATTGTTGCATCCCGTTGCGCCCGAACCTCCGCCGCCCACAACAGGTGCCAGCGTGGCAGTTGCCTGACTGCTGGTGACTTGGAGAGTGGGAGTAGCGGTCTCTGTCATCGTGGGCGAAGGCGTCAGGGTGGCACTCGGTTGGGCAGACGCGGTGCCCGTCAGTTGGGCTTCTAAAGTTTGGGCTGCCGCAGTGTAAATTGCCTCAACCCCGATTTCCGTGGGGGTCGGTTCGCTGCTCGACATGTTGCAGGCAGAAAGCGCCAGGGCGCCAATCATCGTCAGTATCAGGAAAGTCTTGATTTTTAGTAGATATGCCATTTTTCCTCCAGAAAGGTTGGTATACCATAGAGAGACGAACCTCGCAAAGGAAAAGTTCCCCAGACTCATAAAATTTTAAGTAACTATTCAGCCCTCACCCTCCGCCCTCCTTCACCGGGGGAGGGGCGAAAGGCCTCCCTCTGGCTTTTTCATCACTCCAGGCTGCTGCTCTCAGCGCGTTTCGCAGCCCTGGTAGAGAAGCGGGTTTTCGATAGGTTCTGATTGGGTTTTTCCCGTTAAATTACATGATGATACAAGCCTTCCACGCCCTCCGTTACCCGCGCAGCACCCTCGTTCCCATCGTTTTTTGGGTGCTGACCATGATTTCCCTGCCCATCCTGGGCTGGATTTTGGGTGAAAACGCCCTGATTCGCGGCATGTCGCTGGGCGTGCTGATGCAGGCCAGCGCCGTAATCATCATCTTGTACGTTGCCTGGGGCTGGCAGCGCGCCCTCAAAACCGCCCTGATAGTGGCTGTTTTCACCTACCTGGCGGAACTGCTCGGCTCGCAAACCGGATTTCCGTTTGGAAAATACCATTATACCGACCTGCTCCAGCCGCAACTGGCGGGCGTCCCGCTGCTCATTCCACTGGCCTGGCTGATGATGTTGCCCCCGGCCTGGGCGATTGCCGCGATTATTTTGGGGAAAAATGCCAGCAAATTGAGATTCGCGCTCGTTTCCGCGCTCGTCCTCACCGCCTGGGATTTGTTCCTCGACCCACAGATGGTCGGCTGGGGATTTTGGGTCTGGGAGACGCCCGGCGTTTACTTCGGCATTCCAATCAGTAACTACCTCGGCTGGATTTTGACCTCGTTCCTCATCACCCTGCTCGCCAACCCAAAAGACCTGCCGGTCGGCCCGCTCTCGCTCGTATACGTCCTGACCTGGATTTTACAAACCATCGGCCAGGGTATCTTCTGGGGCCAGCCCGGCCCGGCGGTCATTGGCTTCCTGGTCTGTGGTTTGTTCGTTTTCCTCGCCCTATGGCGTTCAATCAATAACCGGCTACCCGACTCACCGATAACCGATAACCGATAACCGATAACCGATAACCGATAACCGATAACCGATAACTGATAACTGATAACTGATAACTGATGACTGATGACTGATGACTGATGACTGGTCACTTCCCCTTTGGCTGTTCTTCTCCTTCCTCTCCGGCGCCCTCCCCCTTTCCGTCTGGGTCACAAAACTGGCGGGCAAAGACCCCAGCGCGGTCGGCGACCGTAACCCCGGCGCCACCAACGCTCTCAAAGCGGGCGGCAAATGGGTGGGGCTGGCTGCTCTCCTGTTGGATGTCTCCAAAGCCGCCGCGCCGGTTGGCCTGGCCTATCAAATCTTCGATATTCGTGGCCCTGCAATGGTCGCCATCGTCCTCGCCCCCATGCTCGGACACGCCTATTCGCCCTTCCTCGGCTTCAAGGGTGGCAAAGCCCTCGCCGCCGCCCTCGGCGTTTGGATTGGTCTGACCTTCTGGGATGTTCCGCTCGTGGCTTTGGCCGGGGTCACGGTCTGGTTCCTCCTGCTCAAAAACTCTGGTTGGACGGTCGTCTTAACGCTGGCGGGCATGGCGGTTTATCTTTACTTCTTTCGCCCCGAACCGCTGTTCTTCTGGGTGCTTGGGTTGCAGGCGGTTTTACTTATTTGGAAACATCGCTTTGATTTGATAAGTGGTAAATCGTAATTGGTAATTCGTTATTCGTTATTCGTTATTCGTTATTCACAAGGCGTCTCTGGCATTCATCATTTTCTCAATGTTTTCCATCTTCCTTCTCTCCTTCTCGCCTCTTATCATCTTTGCCCTGACTGCCATCCTGAACGCTTTCACCTTCCCCCGCCTGCGCCAAAACCATAAGTTCTCACGACCTGACTTTTTTCCTCGAACATCGAATACCGAATACCGAATCACGGTACTTCTTCCCATGCGGAACGAATCCGCTGTTATCGCCGAAACCGTCCGCTCCCTGCTGGCGCAGGATGTCTCGAACTTTGAAATTCTCATCCTCGACGACCATTCCACCGACGACTCCGCCGAAATTGCCCGCGCCGCAGCGGATGGCGACCCGCGCCTGCGCGTCCTCCCCGGCGCGCCGCTCCCGCCCGGCTGGACGGGCAAGGTCTGGGCCTGCCACCAGTTGTCGGAACAGGCCACAGGCGAATACCTGCTTTTTACCGACGCCGATGTGCGTTGGGAACCGGGCGCTCTCTCCGCGCTGGTGGCCGAAGCCCAACAGACGAAAGCCGACCTGCTCACCGTCTGGCCTACCCAAATCACCTGCGCCTGGGGCGAGCGATTGGTCGTACCGCTGATGGCCTTCACCATCCTGGCCTACCTGCCCGTTTTGGCCGTGCATTACCTCCCCTGGCCGGCCTTCGCCGCTGCGATGGGACAATGCCTGCTCTTCCGGCGCGAATCCTACCTGAAAATCGGCGGACATGCCGCTATCAAGAATCACATCCTCGATGACATGGCCTTCGCCTATGCCATCAAGCATCACCGACTGCGCCTGCGCATGGCCGACGCCAACGGACTGATTCAAACCCGCATGTACCAAAACTGGCCGCAAGTCCGCGATGGATTCGCCAAAAATATCCTGGCCGGGCATGGCAACGGCGTATTCTTCCTGCTCTTTTCAACGCTTTTTCACTGGTGGCAATTCATCATCCCCTGGTTTTTGCTGTTTGCCGCCCTCGTCACTCGTCACTCATCCCTGGTCACTGATTACTGCTTACTGATTACTCTTTCCCTCCTCACCCGCGCCCTCACCGCCGCCACCTCCCGCCAGCGCATCCGCGATTCACTCCTCATGCCCGTTTCCGTTTTTTTGATGACCCTCATCACCTTTCGCGCCCTCCAATGGCGTATCACCGGCGGCCCTCGGTGGAAAGGCCGAACCATTCTCCTTTGAGTGATTTGGCGATTGGGCGATTTTTTGACCTCAATCACCAATCACCCAATCAGAAAATCACCCAATGAAAAACTCTCCCATCCTCATCCTCGGCGCAGGCATCGGCGGACTCTCTGCCGCCATTCACCTGGCCGCCAAAGGGTACTGCGTCACTGTTCTCGAGCAGAATCCCGCCGTCGGCGGCAAAATGGCCGAAATAACGGAAAACGGTTTTCGCTGGGATACCGGCCCCTCGGTCATCACCATGCGCGGGGTGTTTGAAGACCTCTTCCGCGCGGCCGGCCGCCATCTCGAAGACTACCTGACCCTCCTGCCGGTCGAGCCGCTTACCCGTTATTTCTGGCCTGATGGCACGACCCTCGACCTTTCACGCGACCTGACCCGCACTGCCGCCCAAATCAACGCCCTCGAGCCGCGTGACCTGGAAGGCTACCTCGACTTCTTGGCCGAGGCCGCCCGCCTGCATCGCATCACCGGGCCGGTTTTTACCGACGGCCCGCCGCCTTCGCTCGAAAGCCTGAAGCGCGTCACGCTCAAAGACGCCCTCAGTGTGGATGTCGTCCGCACCCTCCAGCAGAGCATCGAGCGCCGCGTGCGTCATCCCCACCTGCGCCAACTGCTGGGACGCTTCGCCACTTACGTCGGCGCATCGCCTTACCTGGCCCCGGCTACGCTCGGCGTCATCGCGCATGTCGAACTGACCGAGGGCGTCTGGTATCCGCAGGGCGGCATCTATCAGATTGCCCGCGCCTACGAGAAACTGGCCCTCGAACTGGGCGTCGAAATCCGCCTGAATACCAGAATCCGCGAGATTTGCGCGCATGGCGAGCAGGTTTCGGTGGTCATTTTGGAAAATGGGGAGATTCTCCCGGCCCAGACCATTCTCTCGAACCTGGACGTGACCAGCACCTATGGCCTGATTCAATCGGAATGGGCGCGGCTGAAACTTGCCTCCCTTATGAAGCGCGATGTTTCCTGCTCGGGCATGGCGCTGCTGCTCGGCGTCGAGGGGGCGTTCCCCGAACTGGCCCATCACAACATCTTTTTCTCGTCTGACTACCGCCGCGAGTTTGAACAGATATTCTCGGAGCGGGTTCTGCCCGACGACCCGACCCTCTACCTGTGCGTCACCTCCAAAACCGACCCCTCCCACGCCCCGGCAGGATGTGAGAACTGGTTTGTGATGGTGAACGCCCCGCCCCTCACCCCCGGCCCCTCTCCCGAAGGGAGAGGGGGGGCAGAAGTGACAGAAATGCTCCTCGACCGGCTGGCACGAGTCGGCCTGGATGCGCGGAGCAAGATTCGCTCTCAGCGTTTGCTCACGCCCCTCGACATCCAAAAAAATACAGGCGCCTTTCGCGGCGCGCTGTATGGGGTTTCATTCAATGACCGTTTTGCACCGTTCAAGCGGCCGCATAACCGGTCTGAATTCAAGGGTTTGTATTTTGCGGGCGGCACGACCCACCCCGGCGGCGGCGTGCCGCTGGTGACGCTTTCGGGCAAACTGGCGGCGGAGCTGATTATGCGCGATTCAACTCCCAGATGATGCGCAGGCCGTCCAGCGTGAGCCAGGGGGCGATGTGCTGGATGACTTTTGTCTCTTTAGCAACGATTTCTGCCAGCCCGCCGGTGGCGATGACCTTCATCTCCGGGCCGAGTTCGGCGCGGAAGCGTTCGACCATGCCTTCGACCATGCTGACATATCCGAAGAGCAGTCCCGACTGCATGGCGTGAACCGTGTTGCGCCCGATGACGCTCGGCGGGCGTTGCAGGTCGATACGCGGCAGTTTGGCGGCGCGGGTGAAGAGCGCTTCGGCGGCCAGGTTGACCCCGGCGGTGATGGCCCCGCCCAGGTAATCGCCTTCTTTGGTGAGGGCGTTGAAGGTGGTGGCGGTGCCGAAGTCGATGATGCAGGCCGGGCCGCCGTGCAGGTGCATGACTGCCACGGCGTCGGCTACCCGGTCAGCGCCGACGGCGCGCGGGTCTTCGTAGCGGATTCGGATGCCGGTTTTGACGCCTGCATCCAGCACCAGCGGCTCGGTTTTCAGGTATTCGCGGCAGGCCTGGGTGACGCGCCCGGTCAGGTTGGGAACGACCGAAGCCAGCACGATGCCCGTTAAGTCACTGGGTTGATGACCGGCATGGGTCAGCAGGCCGAGCAGTTGCAGGCCGTATTCGTCGGGCATGCGGGCGTGGTCAGTGGCGAGTCGCCAGTGCCAGGCCAGGGTTTGCCCTTCGTACAGGCCAATCGTCAGGTTGGTGTTGCCGATGTCGATGGCGAGGAGCATGACGGATAAACAAATCAGAAAAAAACAAGTGAGCAGATAAGCAAGGCAGCAAAAGCAAATCAGGGTTATGTGTTTACCAGTTTACCAGTTTTCCGGTTTCTCTGTCTACCTGTCACCCTGTTTCCCTGACTACTTGTTTCCCTGCTGGTTTGTATCGCCCAGTTCATCATAAGATGCCTGGATTTCTTTATATTCGCCGGTGGCGACAAAGGCCGTCCGTTCGCAGATGTTGGTGACGCGGTCGGCGAAGCGCTCGATGTTATGCGCCACCCACAAGAGCCAGTTGGCGCGTTCGATGTTGCGCGGGTCAGCCATAACGTAGGTCATCAACTCGCGGTAGACCTGGTTGTAGAGCATATCGACTTCGTCGTCTTCGGCGGGGATGGTAAGGGCGGTTGGGGCGTCTTCGTTGACGAAGGCGGCCAGGGCGCGGCGCAGCATGTCGGCGGATTTCTGGGCCATGCGCGGGATGTCGATGAGTGGTTTGAGCAGGGCTTCGTTGCCCATGCGCACGTTGATAATGGCGATTCCTTTGGCGTAATCGCCCATCCGTTCCAGTTCGCTGATGACTTCGAACAGCGAGGCCAGCAGGCGCAGGTCGTGGGCCATGGGCTGTTGGGTGGCGATGACAATCATGACCTGGTTTTCGAGGGTAAAACGTTTTTCATTGATAACTTTATCGTGGTCGATAATTTTCTGTGAGGCCTCGGCATCCCGTTTTTTGAGCGAATCGACCGCGTCGAGCAGCGATTGTTCCACCATGCTGCCAAGCAAGATGATTTCGTTTTTCAATTGCCGGATTTCGTTTTCGAATGTTTTCCGTAACATACGACTTCTCCTGACTTGTAAATATGTGGCAAACGTCCCGAAGGGTGCCGAAAATGGCAAAAATCTTTCCTGAAAACCTTCGGGACGGTGTTTGTTGACTTGTAAACATTATACGGTGAAACGGGATTATCCGAACCTGCCGGTTACATAATCTTCGGTGCGTTTATTGTGGGGGGCGGTGAACATGGTCTTGCCTTCGCCGTATTCCACCAGTTCGCCTTGCAGGAAGAAGGCGGCATAGTCGGCGGTGCGGGCGGCCTGCTGGACGGAATGCGGCACCAGGATGACGGTGTAATTTTTCTTGAGTTCCTGCAACGATGCTTCCACTTTGGCGGTGGAGATGGGGTCGAGGCCGCTGGTGGGCTCGTCTAGCAGGATGACTTCCGGCTCCAGCGCGAGCGAGCGCGCCAGGCACAGACGCTGCTGTTGGCCGCCTGATAGGGCAATCGCCTGGTCGTCGAGGCGGTCTTTCACTTCGTCCCACAGGGCGGCCTGTTTGAGGGAACGTTCAACGGCCTGGTCCAGTTTCGAGCGGCGTTTCTCGCCCATTACTTCCATGCCGTAGGTCAGGTTGCCTCGAATGGAGAGCGGCAACACCACAGGGCGGGCAAAGACCATTCCAACCTTGCGGCGCAGGCTGATGACATCCGTTTTGGGGTCGAGGATATTTTCGCCGTCGAGCAGGATGCGTCCGATGGCGACTTTGACATCAGCCATGTCGTTCAGCCGGTTCAGGCAGCGCAGCAGCGAGGATTTCCCGCCGCCTGCCGGGCCGAACAGGACGGTGATGGCCTTTTCGCGGATGCCGAGATTGATGTTGCGCAGGGACTCGGTGCCGTCGGTGTATTGGATGGTGAGGTTTTCGATGACGATTTTGTTCATGGAACTCACCACTGCCGCCTGGCTCGCGCCCTCGACCGTATCACCGTCGCAATCAGGTTCATTCCCAGCACGAAGGATATCAGCACCAGGGCGGTGCCGTATTGAATCTGGAAGGGCATTTCGGGAATTTGGGTGGAGATGACGAACAGGTGGTAAGGCAGAGCCATCGTAGCGTCGAAAGGCGAGCCGGGCAGGCGCGGCAGGAAAAAGGCCGCCCCGGTAAACAGGATGGGCGCGGTTTCCCCGGCGGCGCGTTCCAGGCCGAGAATAATGCCGGTGATGATGCCGGGCAGAGCCTCGGGCAGCACAATCCGCCGGATGGTCTGCCAGCGGGTGGCGCCCAGGCTGATAGAAACGGTGCGAAAAGACTGCGGGACGGCGCGCAGCGCTTCCTCGGATGTGGAGATGATGACCGGCAGGGTCATAATCGAGAGCGTGAGCGAGGCCGCCAGGATGGATGTCCCGAATTGCAGGAATAAAACGAACAGGCCCAGGCCGAACAATCCATAGACCACCGAGGGGATGCCCGCCAGGTTGATGATGGCGATACGGATGGCGCGCGTCAGCCAGGTATCGGCGGCGTATTCGGAGAGGTAGATGGCGGCTGCCACGCCGAGCGGCACCGAGAAAATCGCCGTGCCAATGGTCAGGTAGAGCGTTCCGACGATGGCCGGCATGATACCGCCGTCGCGCATCCCATTGTAGGGGGCGCTGGTCAGGAATTCAGCCGAGATGGCCGGGCTGCCCTGAATGATGATGTAGGCGATGACCAGGATGATGGGGATGACGGTCGCCAGCGACATGGCGGTCAGCAGGCCAAAGCCAAGTCGCTGGGTCAGGTTGCGGTTGAGGGGCAGGAATATTTTCATAAGATTTGTGGCGCAAATTGCCAATTTGCGTTATGAGAGCACCCTTTCGGAGCGCTTTTGCTGTCGGAACACGACCGCCGAAGCGGTGATGTTGACGGCCAGCGAAATCAGGAACAAGACCATGCCGATAAAGAACAGGGTGTGGTAGTGGACGCTGCTATTGGCGACCTCGCCCATTTCGGCGGCGATGGTGGCGGTCATGGTGCGCACCGGCGAAAAAATGGAGGACAGTTTGGTTGCCAGAACCGGGGCGTTGCCCGTCACCATCATCACGGTCATGGTCTCGCCGATGGCGCGCCCCACGCCGAGCATGACGGCCGTCAGGACGCCGGAGCGCGCCGCCGGGAGCGTCACCCGCCAGATGGTCTGCCATTTGGTGGCCCCCAGCGCCCAGGCGCCTTCGCGGTAGGAACGCGGGACGGAATCGAGCGCGTCTTCGGCCACCGAGACGACGGTGGGGACGGCGATTCCGCCCAGGAGCAAGGAACCCGCCAGGGCGGTCAGGCCGGTTGGCAGGTCGAGCAGGGCGCGCAGGTACGGTGAAAGCACCAGGATGCCGAGAAATCCCAATACAACCGAGGGCAGCCCGCCAAGCAGTTCCACCAGCGGCTTCAAGATTTCGCGCAACCAGCGCGGAGTGACTTCCGAGATAAAAATGGCCGTGCCGAGGCCAAACGGCACCGCCACCAGCGCCGCGCCGAACGTCACCACTAGCGAGCCGCTAATCAGCGGCAGGATGCCGTAGTAGGACTCAATCGGATACCAGCGGGTGGAGAATAAATTCCCCAGCGGCACTTCGGTCAGCGTGGGCAGCCCCTCGCGCAGCAGGAAGTAGAAGATGAGCGCCACAAAGACGATGGCAGAGTAGCCGGAGGCCTTGATAACTCGCGTGATGATAAATTCTTGCCAGGTGAGTTGCGATTCCATTCGATTTGCCTGTTGCGATGTTTTATGGGTTGTATTTCAGGATAGGCACGAATCCCAGTTCTGATACGATTTGCTGGGCTTCGTTGGAGAGTATCCAGTCGAGATACTCTTTCAGCGCGCCGTCGGCTTCCCCGGCGGTATACATATAAAGGTCGCGGGCGATTGGGTAGGTCTTGTTGTTGACTGTGCTAATCATCGGTAAGACGTATTTCCCGCCGGGTTCTTTGGCAATCGCAATCACTTTCAGGTCATGGGGAACGTAGCCCAGGCCGTCATAGCCAATCGCGTTGGGATTGTGGCGAATTTCGTGGATGATGCCTTCGGAGGATGGCAGCAAGAGCGTATCGGTGGAAAAGAGCGTTTTGTTGTCTTTTTCGCCCAACCGCAGCACCGTTTCGAGGAAATAAACGTGCGTGCCAGAGTTGGTCTCGCGCGACAGGCGTACAATCGGCCGGTCTTCGCCGCCCACTTCGCTCCAGCGGTTGATTTTCCCGTTATAGATGTCGGAAAGTTGCTGGAGCGTCAGTTGCGAGACCGGATTGTCAGGATGGACGATGACGGCAATCGCGTCACGGGCGATGATATATTCGACCGGCTCAATCCCTTTGGCGTGGGCGGTTTCGACTTCTTCGGACTTAATCTTGCGCGAAGCATTGGCAATGCCGACTGTGCCGTTAATTAGCGCGGCGATACCCGTCCCGGAGCCGCCACCCGTGACCGAAATGCGCACATCCGGGTGTTCGCCCTGGTAACGCTCGGCCCAGGCCAGCGCCAGGTTGACAATGGTATCCGAGCCTTTATTTTCGATATAAGCCGATGACTGGGGGCTGTTTTGCGCCTGGGCGGAACCGGCGCAGCCGCTGGTGAATAACAGCGCCAGCAGCAGGAGGGGGAGTAGGATGTATTTCATCGCGCCCGATTATATCGTTAACAAGTTGTTAACAAAGAAATTGGGGTAAAATTCGCCCCATGACATCCCCCAACGTTTTCTCTGTCAAAGACCTGGATTTTTTCTACGGAAAATCGAAGGCGCTCGCCAACATCAACATGGAAGTTGCGCCCCGCAAAGTGACTGCGCTGATTGGCCCTTCTGGCTGTGGGAAATCAACCTTCTTGCGCTGCCTGAATCGCATGAACGATACCATCCCCGGCACGCAGGTCGAAGGGAAAGTTTTGTTAGATGGAAAGAATATCTACGAACCCGATGTGGATGTAGTCGAACTACGTCAGCGGGTGGGGATGGTGTTCCAGAAACCCAACCCGTTCCCGCAGTCGATTTACGATAACGTCGCCTTTGGCCCCAGGGTGCTGCAAACCACCTCCGGCAAGGCCGACCTCGATGAAACGGTTGAATCCAGCCTGCGGGCGGCGGCGCTCTGGGATGACGTGAAAGACAGGCTGCGCGAAAACGCCCTCAGCCTGGCGCTCGGCCAACAGCAGAGACTGTGCATTGCGCGCGTGCTGGCGACCAGGCCGGAAGTTATCCTGATGGATGAATCGACCTCCGCTCTTGACCCCATCGCCACAGGCCGCATCGAGGACCTGATTGCCGACCTGAAAAAAGATTACACCATCGTCATCGTCACCCACAACATGCAGCAGGCCGGGCGCGTGTCAGATTTTACCGGACTGTTCTGGCTGGGCGAGCTGGTCGAATTTTCCCCAACGACTGACATGTTCACCCGCCCCAAAATGGAATTGACCGAGTCATACATTACGGGGAAGATGGGATAAATACGTTTCTTTGAGATGATGGGAGATTGAAAAAGATGGATGCCGCCGGCATCCATCTTTTTCAATCTCATTCGTTGTTGCTTACCACACCCGCTCCAGGTTGGGGTTATCGAGCGGTTTGCGGCCCACTTTTGCCATATCGA
>CAYLZI010000066.1:0-14716 GCA_964388215.1 uncultured Anaerolinea sp. | reverse complement strand
ACGCAACCGGGGTCTGGATTGACGAATTCCCGCTCACGCCTGAGCGGGTACTGCGCGCACTGGGCAAGATTTAGGAACGGCGAATTACAAACCGGCAGCCCAAATGGGCTGCCGGTTTTTGGTTTAACGCGGCTTGCGGCATCCGTTGCGCTAACAAGCTGGGGGCGAGGGCCCCTATTCCTTTTTCTCTACCCAAACAACTTCGGCAGGCCTTTCATGCCTGTTTTTTGCAGGGTTTTCATTAATTTTTGCGTCTCGCGGAACTGTTTCATCAGCCGGTTGACAGCCTGCACATCATTCCCCGACCCGGCGGCAATGCGGCGGCGGCGCGAGGCGTTGAGCAGGTCTGGGGTGCGGCGCTCGGCAGCCGTCATCGAACTGATAATCGCTTCGATTTGCTTGAAATTATTCTCGATGTCGCGCGGGTCAACCTGTTTGGCGGCCTGCCCCAACTGGCCGGGCAGCATTTCGAGCAGTTGGGCGAGCGGCCCCATCTTGCGCATCTGGCGCATCTGTTCCAGCCAGTCCTGCAAATCCAACTCGCCCTTCATCATCTTTTCGGCCTGTTTTTGGGCCGATTGGGCGTCGAAGGCAGCCTCGGCTTTTTCTATCAGGCCAATCATGTCGCCCATGCCCAAGACACGCGAGGCCAATCGAGACGGGTCATACACTTCCAGCGCGTCCAGCTTTTCGCCGGTGCCCAGGTACTTAATCGGAACCCCGGTCACAGAGCGGATGGAGATGGCCGCCCCGCCTCTCGCGTCGCCGTCCATTTTGGTCAGAATCAGGCCGGTAATCGAGACGTTATCCCGGAATCCTTCGGCCACATGCAGCGCTTCCTGGCCTATCATTGCATCCACGACCAGCAGCACTTCCACCGGCGAAATTTTCTTCTCGATGGCCTTCAGTTCGTTCATCAGGGCGTCATCGAGCTGCGAGCGGCCAGCCGTGTCGACCAGCATGACCGTATACCCGCCTTTTTGAGCCTGGTCGAGGGCGTAAGCGGCCAGTTCGGGCGGTTTTTTGTTCAGGTCGGCAATCACCGGCACATCCACACGTTCGCCGAGTTGCTGCAACTGCTGGACTGCCGCCGGGCGGTACGGGTCGCCCGCCACCAACATCACCCGCTCGCCTTTCGAGCGCAGCTGCTTGGCGAGTTTCCCAACATGGGTGGTCTTGCCAGAGCCTTGCAGGCCGACCAGCATCACCACGCGCGGCTTCGGCCCAGAGAGATTGAGCGGGGCCGGGTCGCCGAGCGTGCCAATCAGTTCCTCGTGAACGATTTTGATGACCTGCTGGCCGGGGTTGAGCGCCTTCGAGACTTCCGCGCCCACCGCGCGGGTTTTGACGCGGTTGACGAAATCCTTAACGACGCTGTAATGCACGTCGGCTTCGAGCAGGGCCAGGCGCACTTCGCGCATGGCGGCGTCCACATCCGCTTCGGAGAGTTTTCCCCGGCGGCGCAACTGGTCAAAGACCTGGTTCAGGCGGTTGGTCAGATTCTCAAACATAGCGGGCAGATTGTAGTGTAGATAATGACGAAGGTCAAGGAAAGAACACAGGCGATTATAATAGCCCCACCCGTAACGCGGAATTTATTCCGCAGCCCAAGGCTGCCCTTGCCAAGCAAAACCAAAAGGAGCGCGCGATGAAACCCCTCAAATTCAGCATCCTCGAAGGCCCCTTCACCATTCACCGCCTGAAACCGGGCGCGGGCATCCCCAAAGGAGTCACATCCAGCCCGTTTTACAGCATCAGCGGCTCAAGCGAGGAACTCTCCATCGTCGCGCCCGAAAAAATCAGCATCGAAAGTGAAAAATCGGAGCCAGGCTGGAGCGTTCTCAAAGTGACCGGCCCGCTCGACTTCGGCGAAACCGGCATCCTGGCCGGCATTTCGGCCACGCTCGCCGCCGAAAATCTCTCCATTTTCGCCATCTCCACCTTCGACACCGACTACATCCTCGTCAGAAAAGAACATCTCAAAACAGCCAAAGCCGCCCTGGCCGCCGCCGGGCACAAATTCGCGCGCGCCGCCAAAGTGGACGAAAAAGCCACTGTCCCGCTCAGTTACGCCGCCTACGCCGCCATGCTCGAAAAGCAGATTCCGCTCATCAAAAACCTGCTGGTCGAGAAAATTGGCCCGGCAGCGCTCGCCACCCTGCGCAGTGAAACGGCCCTGGCCGCCGCCGTTGGCGGATTATACGAATTCCTGCCCACCGCCGTGCGGCTCGTGGTCAACCGCGACATCTTTGTCAACTTCTGCGCGCGCAACCTCGACCGCATCCTGCCCGAAGTGCCAACCGCCGCCAAAAAGAAACCCGCCCGCAACTCAAAATGACCTACCCAACCATCTTCGCCCTGTGGACTGCCCAGGGCATCCTTGCCTTCTTGTGGTTAATCTTCCTGCCCAGTGATTCGGGCAGTTTTTCTGCGGGGAGATGGATACTCCTGGGCATTGCCCTGACCCTGTGCGGACTCTCGGCCCTGGCCTGGTTCCGCTTCCGAACAAGAACCGCCTCACTGACTCTTGCTCCCGCTATCCACAACATTCTCTACCTGCTGGCGCTCGCCGCCGCCCTGGCCGCCCCGCTGACCCTGCTCACCCTCCACGCCCTGGGACAGACCGCCTACGCCTCACGCCTCGCCCCCCTCGCCGCCTGGTTCACCCTGGCCGGGCTGGAATGGCTCTGGCTGCATCGCCCTAACCGCCAATTACCAATTACCAATTACCAATTACGCGCTTTCATCATCATCCTCGCCGCCCTCGCCCTCATCACCATCCTCATCCTCGCCACCCGCTGGGGTCTCACCCCCTCCCGCGACGGCTCCTTCGGCCACCCCGCCACGCCCTTTATGGAATGGCAGATTTTTCTTGGCCTGTTGATTGCACTCGCTGCCGCCAGTATCCTGCCTCGCCTGCCCCAAACCCGCCTCGACCTGTTTGCTTTTGTACTTGTATATCTGTTGACCTGTGTACTGTGGCTGAACGACCCCCTCATCCCCGGCTTCTTCGCCACCCCGCCGCGCGCCCCCAACTTCGAACCGTATCCCTTCTCTGACGCCCTGATTTACGCCCAATACGCCCAGCAAGCCCTGGTCGGCGGGGGACTTTTATGGCCCGACATCCCCACCCGCCCGCTCTACGTTTCATCCCTGGTCTGGATGCACGCCCTGGCCGGGCAGGATTATTATCATGTCATCACACTCCAGACGCTATTACTGGCCTTTTTCCCGGCCTGTTTATATCTTTTGGGAAAAGAACTCGGCTCGCGCCCGCTTGGACTGATGTTGGCGCTCCTGGCTGCCCTGCGCGACATCACCGCCAATCACGCCGCGCCGTTCGCGCTCAATTACACCTACTCCAAACTCTACTTCTCTGAAATACCAACCGCGCTCTTTTTAACACTTTTTACAACAATGGCTACACGCTGGATTAAGTCACCCAAACCCGGTTGGTACGCGCTGCTAATGGGTGGCATCCTCGGAATTGCCGCCCTGATTCGCCTGCAAAGCGCCATCCTGCTGGCCCCGCTGGCCCTCGTGAGCCTGATTCCGCTCTGGAAAACGCGCCGCACGGAATGGCTGCGCGGCCTGGCCTGGATGACGCTCGGCCTCGCCCTCGCCCTCGCGCCCTGGCTGACGCGCAACTACTTCGCGGCAGGCGGACTGGTGGTCGATAACCCCATCTCGCAATCGGCAGTGCTGGCCTGGCGCTGGGGCGGCATGGATAACAGCCAAATCATGCCACAGCAACCGGGCGAGACAACCGCCCAATTTACCAGCCGCATGACCCGGCTGGCGTTGGAAAATTTCCGCCGCCAGCCGGGAGTCATTCTCTCAGGCGCGGCCAACCACTTCTTCAATAATCTCATCACCAGCCTGCACGTCTTCCCCGTCCGCGACCGATTGAACGCGCCGAATGAGTTAATCTGGCCCGAACATGCCTTCTGGCAAACGGGCTTCCGCTCTGTGCCATTCACTATTCTCTATCTTCTTTTATTCGCCCTCGGCCTGTCCGCCGCATGGACGCATCTGCGCTGGATTGGCCTGCTCCCGCTCGCGTTCAGCCTGTTCTACCACGCCTGGACCGCGCTCTTCCTCAGCTCCGGCGACCGTTTCCTCGTGCCCATCGACTGGTCAACCTGGTTTTACCAGGCCTGGGGCCTGCTGCTGCTCGGACATGCCGCCCTCTCCGGCCTTCGTGGCGCGAGATGGTATCTCGCGCAAACAAAAAACCACACAGACTCCGTGCAAGCGGGAAAACACCCCGCCCCACGCCGGCAGTTGGCGCTCACCGCCGCCGCCATCCTGTTTGTCGGGGCATCCATCCCGTTAAGCGAAGTCATTTTTCCACCCAAGTATACAGGGAACGCAAATTGTCAACACCTGCACTTGCGCACGGTGCAAGTGTTTGCGTTACAGAGCAATGAAATCTGCATCCAGGGCCGCGCCATCTACCCGCGCTACTACGAATCCGGCGATGGCGAACCAGGAACGGCCAAACTGGGCTACGAAGTCAGCGCCGAAGCCCGCCTCGTCTTTTGGCTGGCCGGCCCCCAGCCGGGGCTGGTCATCCTGCCGCTCGAAACCGCCCCGGCCTTCTTCCCGCACGCCGCAGATGTAACGGTCATCGGCGTCATGAATGGCGATTCGCTGCGGGCGCGGGTTGTTCAAGTAAAAAAAGATGGTAAAGTTGTCATTTATCCGTGATGTCTAGCAAGTTTTCCAGTTATCCGGTCATCCAGTTCACCCGTTGTCCCCATCCACTTCTCCGTTTTGCGAAGCCATCCGTTCCTAAACCTATGCGTATCAAAGCCGACCTGACCCTCTTCGCCGTCGCCATCATCTGGGGCACAGCCTTCATTGCCCAAGATGTGGCCGGGCAATACCGCATCGCCTACCTGTTCAACGCCGCCAGTTTCCTGCTCGGCGCGCTCATTCTCGTCCCCTTCATCCCGCGCGGCAAGAAACTCCCCGCCGGGCAGTGGCTATGGATGGGAATCGCCGGTCTCATCCTGTTTGCCGCCGCCGCATTACAGCAAGTCGGCATTTTCTACACCCAAGTTGCCAACGCCGGGTTTCTGACAAGCCTGTACACCGTCTTCACACCCTTCCTGCTGTGGATTTTTTTCCGCGAAAAGCCACACTGGCTCGATGCGATAGCCGTCGCAGCAGCCTGCAGCGGGGCCTACCTGCTCTCATCTGCCGGGCAGGGTTTGGAATTCCAAGACGGTGACGGCCTGATTTTTCTGGGCGCGGTCTTTTGGGCGCTGCATTTCGTCATTCTGGGGAAATTCGCATCGCGTTATGAGTCAGTCTCATTTGCCGCCGGGCAATTCCTGGTCTGCGGCCTGCTCAACCTGGCGGTTGGGCTGGTCATAGAAAACCCGGCCCAACTGACCGCGCTGCCCATGCTCGGCGCCATCGTCTACCGGGGATTGATGTCGGTTGGGGTGGGCTACACCCTGCAAGTCTGGGGACAAAGCCACACCCCGCCCACCGACGCCGCGCTCATCCTCGGCCTGGAAGCGGTCTTCGCTGCCCTGGCAGGCTGGCTCATCCTGAGCCAATTCCTGCTGCCGGTTCAAGTCATCGGCTGCGGCATCATCTTCGCCGCCGTCATGCTCTCGCAATTCAAATTCCTCCTACCTCGGGAAAAGAGCCTGGGATAATGAACGAGCCATCCGTCACCGAACTCATCCGCCGCCGCTTTTCCTGCCGCAAATTTGCCGCCCGGCCTATCGCAGCGGAAAAACTGCGCGAATTGGAAACTGCCATCCAAACGCTCCCGCCGGGACCGTTTGGCAACCACCCGCGCTTCGGGCTGACCGCCGCCAGCGAGAGCGACAACGCTGCCCTGCGCGGACTCGGCACCTACGGCTTCATTCGCGGCGCAACCGGTTTTATCATCGGCGCGAGCGAACCAGCAGAAAACCACCTCGAAGACTTTGGCTACCTGATGGAACTGCTCATCCTGCGCGCCACCGGCCTCAACCTGGGGACTTGCTGGTTGGGCGGCACCTTCACCCGAAGCAGTTTTGCCCGCAAAATTGGCCTGCAAGCCTGCGAAATCATACCCGCAGTTACGGCAATGGGTGAATTTATCAACCCAGAACCATCGCGCCAAGGACTGGTCAGCGGCCTGGCGGGCGCAAATCGCCGCCTGCCCTGGCAAAGCCTGTTTTTCGACAGCGATTTCAGCCATCCGCTCGACCCATCCACAGCCGAAGAATATGCCCTCCCGCTCGAAATGACGCGCCTCGCGCCTTCCGCATCCAACAAACAGCCCTGGCGCGTCATAAAAGACGGCAAAAACTGGCATTTTTACCTGCAGCGCGCCCCCGGCTATGGCGCCGACCCGCTCAAAATTTTGCTCGGCCTGTGCGACTTGCAGCGCGTTGACACGGGCATCGCCCTGTGCCATTTTGAACTCACCGCCCACGAAATCGGCCTGACCGGGCGCTGGTTCACCGACCCCACGCGCGAATCGGCCCCCGGCGCGCAAACCCGCTACACCGCCACCTGGGTGATAGAATAAAGGCATGAGACATTTCGCCTGGCTTGCGCTGGCTTTCCTGCTGCTCTCTTGCCAATCGCAAACTCAAAAACCAATCTCCGTGTTTTTGTTGGATGGAGAGAGACTGTACACGCTGGAAGCGGATTCCGATACCCCGGCCTCGCTCGCCGCCCGCGCTGGCGCGGTTGTCGAGACGTTTTCCCCCGCTGACCGCTTCCTCCTGAATGGGCATGTGGTCCCGGCTGACATCGCCCTGCCGACAGGCGAATCGTACACCATCCAAATCATCCGCGCTGTGAGCGTGACCCTCGCCACACCCGACAGCGAGTCAACGTTTCAAAGCGCCGCCCCCACCCTCGGCCAGGCCCTGGCCGAACAGGGAATGACTCTTCACGCGGCAGATTTCCTGGCCCCGCCGCCCGAAACCGCGCTGACGGCTGATTTAACGGTCATCTACCGCCCGGCGCGGGAGTACCTCGTCCGCGTGGACGGAGAATCCATAACGGTCAAATCCTCCGCCGAGACGGTGGGGCAGGTACTCGCCTCCGTCGGGATTCCGCTGCTCGGGCTGGACTACAGCATCCCAGCCGAGTCCGAATCCGCGCCAACCGACGGGGCGATTGAAATGATTCGGGTACAGGAATCGCTCTCCGTCGTGCAAATTTCCATCCCTTTTTCCACCCGCTATGAATACTCATCCGAAATCCCGCTTGGCTCCGAAAATGTCATCCAGGCCGGCGAGCCGGGACTGAGCGTCAGCACCGCGCGCATCCGCTACGAGAACGGGGTGGAAGTCTCGCGCATCACCGAAGCCGAGAGCGTGGCGCGCCTGCCCAAAGAGCAGATGATGGGGCGCGGCACGCAGGTCACGGTGCAAACGCTGGATGTGCCTGGAGGGCAAATCCAATACTGGCGGGCTGTGCAGATGTACGCCACTTCGTATTCGCCCTGCCGCTCCGGCACTTCGACCTGTCATTATGGCACCGCCAGCGGCCTGCCGGTGCAGCGCGGCGTGGTGGCGATGAGGCGCAGCCTGTTCAACGCCCTGCGCGGAACGCAAGTATACGTGCCGGGGTACGGTGTAGCCACCATCGGCGACGTGGGCGGCGGCTTCCCTGATGGCCGCCTGTGGATTGACCTGGCCTACAGCGACGACGACTGGCAACCCTGGAGCGGCTGGGTAACGGTCTACTTCCTGGCCCCCGCCCCAGCGTATATTCCAGCCGAATTACAATAACACCATGTCGCGCAAAGAACGCTCCGCCCTTGTGCTCCTCTTGCTCATCGCCATTGGCCTGTGGGCGCTGGTGGGGCATGACTTTTACAAAACCACCTGGCAAAACCCGCTCGGCCCTGTGCTGGCCCTGCCCATCCTTAAACCAACTGGTTCTGGCATCTCCGCGCCCACTGCCCGCCCCACCGGGCCAACCAGCACCACGCTCCCCAGCCAACCCAGCCGCACGCCGTATACCCCCGCAGTATACGGCCAGCCCAAATGCGGCGGCCCGCTCACCCTCACCATCCTTGCCGTCGGCTCCGATTCACGCGGCACGGGCTACCTGTATGGTTTGGGAGACGTCATCCGCTACGCGCGCATAGATTTCGCCACCCCGCGCATCACCGTGCTAGAATTTCCCCGCGATATTTGGGTTGAAATCCCCGAACTCGACCCACAACACGGCATAGACCACGGCAAACTGAACCAGGCCTACCTGTATGGCAACCGGGGCATGGGCTACTATCACGGCCCCGGCGAAGGCCCCGGCCTGCTGGCGCGCACCCTGCAACACAACTTTGGCGCCACGCCCCAAAATTACGTTGCCGCCAACATGCAAACCTTCGTCAAACTGGTCAATTCCGTCGGCGGCATCGATGTGGTACTGCCGCGCAGCGTCGATGGCCGCAAAGCAGACCAGCCCAACCGCCTCGACCTGTACTTCAAAGCCGGGAACCACCACCTCAACGGCAATCAATCCCTCATGCTGGCGCGCCTGCGCCAACAAGGCGTGTTTGAACGCGCCGACACCCAAAACCTCGTCCTATGCGCCTTGCGCAACTCGCTGCTCAAACCCGCCAACCTCGCCAAACTACCCCAAATCATCGAATCCTTCGATAGCGCAGTGCAAACCGACCTCAGCCCGCAGCAAATTAGCCAGTTGGCCTGCCTGCTTCCCTACCTGAAACCACATAATATACAATTCATCACCTTTCCCTTAGAACATTTGACCGCCACGCGCGTCTACGACAAAGGAGTTGAAAAGGACGTATTCATTTATAAAGCTGATTACGCAGCCTTACGCCTGCTGGTAGCCGAATTCGAGCGCGGTCAATGGCCGCCGCGCATTACCCCCTCCCCGGTCACGGCCACGCCGGGCAAATCCACATCCGAAAGCGGTTTCATTTGTCCATAAACACCATCCCCCCACTCAACGCCGCCGCCCTGCTGCGTCAGCACGGCCTGCGCGCCGAAAAATCCCTCGGCCAAAACTTCCTGCAAGACCCTGCCGCACTCGAAAAAATCGTCCGGGCCGCCGAAATTTCTGGGGATGATTCGATTCTGGAGATTGGCCCTGGTTTAGGGAGTCTGACCCGCCACCTGGCCGCCTCTGCAAAAACGGTAACAGCCGTTGAACTGGACACCAGCCTGGTTCCCGTTTTACAAACCGTTCTCTCGCCCCATCCAAACACCCGCATCATCGAAGGTGACATCCTGCATGTTTCGCCCGTTGAACTATCCCTGCCCGAAGATTACCTGGTGGTCGCCAACGTCCCTTACTACATCACATCTGCCATATTCCGCCACCTGCTTGAAACGCATCCCCGCCCCCGTCGGATTGTGCTCACCATCCAAAAAGAAGTTGCCCAACGCATTTGCGCCGCGCCAGGCGAGATGAGCCTGCTGGCCCTCAGTGTGCAGGTCTATGGACATCCGCGCATCTCTGCCAGCATCCCCGCGGGGGCCTTTTATCCCGCCCCCAAAGTCGATTCCGCCGTCATCCGCGTTGATTTATACCCCCAACCGCTCATCCCAATTTCCAGGCTGGAGCGATTCTTCCAACTCGCCCGGGCCGGGTTTAGCCAAAAACGCAAAACCCTGCGGAACAGTCTCTCCGCAGGGCTGAGAATTTCTACCTCCGAGGCCGCCCGCCTGCTCGAAAGAGCAGGCATCAACCCCATGCGCCGCGCCGAAACGCTCTCGCTCGACGAATGGCGTCTGCTCTCCGAAACCGAATGATGAATTAGGAATGAGAAATTAGATTCCTGCGCCCTGCTTCGCCTCTGGCGCGCAAATCGCGGTAATTCCATTTGACCTGCCAAACGCGAAAAGCGGCTTCCAACTGGATTTTGAACGACATCTTCGATTCACCAAATTTTCGGTCGGCAAAATAAATCGGCACCTGCGCCACGCGATACTTAAGGCACCAGGCCAGGTATGCCAATTCAACCTGAAAGATATATCCGTTGGACTGAATCCGCTCTAAGGGCATCCCCAGAATGGTCTCGCGCCGCCATAGGCGATAGCCAGTGGTCACATCACGCAACGGGAAGTTGAGAATGGCGCGGGCATAGAAATTGCCAAATGCAGAAAGATTTTTTCGCCAAAGCGGCCAGTCCCTATCCACGCTCCCGCCGGGAACATAGCGCGAGCCAAAAGCCACATCCGCGCTTTGCAAGGCGGCTGCCATTTCAACCAATTTAGCCGGGTCGTGCGAAAAATCGGCATCCATTTGGCCGACTGCCTCGGCGCCATCATCCACTGCCTGCTTGAAACCATCCAGATAAGCAGCGCGCAGCCCCAATTTCTCGGCGCGGTGCATCACAGTAATTCGACCTGGGTGCTGCGCGGCCAACTCATCTGCAATCCGGCCGGTGCCATCTGGGCTGTTATCATCAACAACCAGCACTTTCAAGTTTTCAAGCGGAAGCGCAAATAAAGCGGAGACCAATTTTAGGAGGTTCTCCGCTTCATTATAAGTTGGTACAACTATCGTAACTTGCAATCTTGCTTCTCCTACTTCCTACGCGACAACAACTCCGTTTTCATTTCATCTGCTGTCTTCAGTTTTAATTCCCCATGACTGATATATGCGCTTTTAACTGCCAGCCGTTTTTTATGCGTTGCTGCCTGGTCGCGGTCTTTGATGGGGTAAAAATAATCCAGTGATTGCTCCAGGCGGGCGCGGACCCGCTCTTCCATCGTTCCAGCCAGCCCTGCCTCCAAAACCAGCACAAAATCGGTGGGGGAAATATGCCCCAGGAAACTATCTGGCCTGGACAGTTCCCGAATGGAGTTTTGGATCATCAAGCTAACCGCGCGCATAACATCGTCAGATGCAACAAAACCATAATATTCACGGAAAGCATCAAGGTTCTCCAGTGAAACAGCAACCAACGCCCAGCCTTCCTGCCTCAGGCAGTCTTCAAGCTTCTCGTCCACCAGGGCGCCTTCAGGCAGGCCGGTGACAGGGTTGGTTAAGGTATCCTGGCTGGCGCGCCGTAAGGCATTGCGCACGCGCAAGCGCAGTTCCTGCACATCGAAGGGCTTGGTAATGTAATCATCCGCGCCCAGTTCTAAGCCATGCAGACGGTCGGCCCGGTCTCTTTTTTCGGTCAGGAAAATGATGGGAATGGTACTGGTACGTCGGTCTGAACGCAAACGGCGCGCAACCTCGTAGCCATCAATGTCGGGCAGGCGAATATCCAAAATAATTAACTCTGGCCGCGCGGTGCTGGCCGCCCGAACACCATCATCGCCCCAGTTTACTGTGAATACTTCATAACCCTGCACACGGAAATATGCGTTAAGCATATCTGCCACATCCAGGTCATCTTCAACGATGAGGATTTTTTGTTTTGTTTCAGCCACAACGCACCTCGCCGGGGTTAAGTATCAGGTCAGGCTATTGGCTCTTTTTGGATGATGAATTCGCAAACTTCATCCCCAAGGGCAACGCACCTGGATTCGTTGACGCGGAATTCGTTACCACCAGAAACCCACTTTAAGCCTTCTTGCAACAAGCCCACGGCGATGAAACAAACAGGCTTATCCACGCCGGAACGTCCCCAACAGACAGGGCATTTGTGGATGGTGTACACAAATTCGTTTTCCCGCTCTTCGACAGTGCTGTGTTGGTCGCTCACCTGCGAAAAGATTTTTGCCATGGCCGGAATGCCGATGCGCATCTTGGCCTGCAAAGGCAGCACCTTAAACGCCAAATCGCCTGCGCCGGCCAGCGCGCCAAAGTTGCGCAGCGCATCGGCAAAGGTGGCGCGTCCGGCGCGCAGAGCCAAACCTCGGCCGCCGCGCGGGCCATACATTTCCTCCAAAGCAATATTTATGGAAGACAGGTCGGAAAAATCAAAGGTTTTTTCCAGGTTATCGGCAGGATAGTTGTCGACGTAAGCATTCAAACCAGCCAGGTTAAGAATGGCGTTTAGGCCGTTCTTCCCCATCACGTCTTCAAGGGCCTTCAGGGTGATAAAGCCAAATTTGCTTGGGTAGTACAAGCCTGCTTTTGGGATTGGGCTCATAACGGTCTCCGCCTTAGATGAGTTTTTCGAGGTCTTCGGTGGCGCGGCGCATGTCGAGGAAGATAAGGCCAAGTTTGGCCTGCTCACGGGCCAGGGCAGTCAGAACTGCTTCATCACCCACCGACATGAGAACAACAAAGCCTTTTTCGCCTTTGATATACACCTGTTCCAGGGAGCCGCGCCCAAGTTCAGTTGCAATCCGCTCGCCCAGAGAAAGCATAGCGGCAGACATGGCTGAAACACGGTCTTCTTCGACGCCTTGGGGTAAGGCTGATGCAATGCTCAAACCATCCACGCTGACGATGGCTGATGCTTCGATATCGGGCGATGAGGCCTGCAACGCGCGCAGGCGATCCACCATGAGTTGTGTGCGTGACTTGGACAAAACAGCCCTCCTGACATAAAATGCAATCACCCGCCAACACTGAACGGTTGATTGGAAACGGTTTTAATATGTTTGTTACTTTAGCACAGCGGTTTTTTTATGTCAAGTTTCATGAGACGTTGTTATTATAGCACGAGACTTACAAAGCGTTTACAGTTCTACGCATTAAAAAACGTAAAGTAAGATGGTATCATGCCCTGCTTTCCATGTATAATTTGCCCGTCTTGAGCGAGAAGCCATGAAACGAATTTCAAAACTCTTAACCGTATTGTTTTTGATGCTCTCCATCAGCCCCACCAGGCACGCGTTCGCAGAAACGGCGCTTGCGCCCGAAGATAATAGCGGCGCAGTGCTTTGCCTGCCGGGCGTTTATCTTGAATCTCCCGGCGATTGCGCCCCGTTGGGGCCATCAGAAACCATCACCAGACTGGCGCAAATCGGAATGGATTACCCGCTGCGCCCCCTGCCAGCCTCTAAACCCAGCCCAGAATTAAACGCGCTCCCCTACCAGTATTACAAAGTGGATGCCAGCACCGGAACGGGATTTTACCCCAGTCTGGAAGCGGCAATTGCTAAACAAGGTGCTAGCCGCATCCTGCCCTCGGGGCGGTTGCTCTATGTCATTTATACATCCCGTATTGAGACCAGTAAACAAGGAACGTATTTCTTGCTGCCTTCTGGCAACTATATGCCTGGCGATGGCTCCACTGCCCAGGTAGCCAGTTCGTTCCAAGGTCTCGAATTTCATAGCGCGCCGCGCAATGCCTTTGGATGGGTCATATCACCTGCCGGCGCGCCGATTCATGAACGTCCCAGCCGACTTGCCCCAAATACGCCTCCATTGCGCACACTGGCGCGTTTCGATGTGGTACAAATCTATTCACGCCAGAACATTGAAGGCGTAGAATGGGCACTGGTTGGGCCAGATGAATGGATTGAGGAACGCTTGCTTGGCATTGTAACCCCCAACCCAATCCCGCCCGAGGGGGTAACAAATGGTCGCTGGGTTGATGTAAACCTCGCCGAGCAAACCCTGGCTGTTTACGATAATTCACGCATGGTCTTTGCCACCCTGGTCACAACCGGCATCGAGCCGTTCTATACCCGCCCTGGGTTGTTCTCCATCTACAAAAAACTGGAAACCGAAAATATGCAAGGCGCCTTCGAGACTGACCGCTCAGATTTTTACTACCTCGAAAACGTGCCCTGGACGATGTATTTCGACAAAGCCCGCGCCTTGCACGGCGCTTATTGGGGAACCCTGTTTGGCTACGCGGCTTCACATGGTTGTGTCAACCTGTCGGTAGGCGACTCAAAATGGCTATTCTTGTGGGCTGAAGAAGGTGATTGGGTCTGGGTGCATGACCCAAGCGGGAAAACCCCCACCGACCCTGCCTTCTATGGGGATGGGGGAGCTTAAACAAAACGTCCTGAAGGTTTTGAGCCTTCGGGACGTTTTGCTATTTCAACACATCGGCAAACGCCGTTTCAAACTCCTGTTCACTGACAAACCCACCCCAGCGCTTCACAACATTACCACTCCCATCCAAGAGCAAGAAATATGGCTGGTACTGGAATCCGTATTCGCGCTGGAAATCCCTTGTGGCCGGGTCATCTGCATCGAGGTAGAAAAATTCCACCCGGTCAGAATATTTTGCTTCAAGCCCATGCACCATGGACGCCATAGAGCGGCAGGTGCCTCAGGTAAAGCGAAAAAATTCGAGCAGGACGGGCTTCCCGGCCCCAACCTTCACAGAGGCCGGGTCACTGGCGGCCAGTACGTCGCCACGCGAGGTGGCCTGGGGAACAGGCTGGAAGGGCTGGGCTGCCTCCGTTGCAGTAGGCGCGGCAGCGGCGGCTGACTCCGCTGTAGCAGTGGGAGCGGTTTGTTCAACGGCAGCAGTCGGCAGGGGAGGCGCGGCAGGAGATTCTGCCGAGGCAGAACAAGCCGCCAGGAACAAAACAAAGACAAGGGCAAAGTATTTGTTCATCTCTTTATCTCCATAACAAATTAGGTATATTTTATCCGATTATCGTTAGCCTGCAATGAGAATGCCTTAAATCTGCCGGGCAGCATTATGAGAAAAATCACAAACCTGGAACGCGGTATAATCGGCCATTGAAGAAATCTTTGACCTTATCTGGGAGAACTGGCATGTCAATCATCACCAAACCAATTAAACGCGTCGCCATCAGCACGGGCGGCGGCGATGCGCCCGGCCTGAATGCAGTCATCCGGGCTGCTGTCCTGGCCGGCATGAAGCGCGGCTGGGAAATGTACG